>UQNH01000054.1:0-13156 GCA_900542365.1 uncultured Collinsella sp.
ATATTTTTTGTGGTAACGGAAATCGAGCAGCGTGGACAGATTGTCATCTACCTTGAAGATGACCGAGCCGCCGCGGCCGCCGTCGCCCCCGACATTAAGGTCCTCAAGGGCCGCGTCGTCTCCGGCGACCAGTTCGTCTCGCCCGCGGAACAGAAGGAGCGAATCCTCGCGGCCTTCGGCGACCTGTGCTGCGAGATGGAGGGCTGCACCATCGCGCAGGCCTCCTATCTCAACGGCGTGCCCCTCGTCGTCGTGCGCGCCATCAGCGACAAGCCCTGCGCCGAGGGCCGGGTCGTCGACTACAACACCTTCGAGAAGAAGGCCGCCTGCGACTGCGCCCGCATCGCCGCGCGCATGGTTAAGCTTTAGGCCCGGCGCGCCGGGGCCCTTTCCAAAGCGAAGTGTCGAGCCGAAGTGTTGAGCGTCGGCCCTGAATGTTCAATGGCCGTTGTTTTCTGCCCCTCAAGTGGTGGACTTTTCCTCGGAGCTGTTGATTCCCCCACGCGCCCCCTTCCGTTCTCTGTTCTCCCCTTATACTCCTTGTACGAGGAGGTAAGAAGTCATGGACAAGACCACACAGGACAGCTTGGCAAAGAAACCCGTCGACATGAGGGACAGGATTCTCGAGCATCTCGAGGCCCTCACCTCTGCCGTCTCGCTCGACGACCTTGCCCGTCTGTCCACCTCCGACATCGCCGAGACGCTCATCATCTCCAGGAGCCTGGCGAGCCAGTACCTCAACGACCTTGTTCGCGCCGGTCTTGTGGTTAAGGTGGCGGGCAGGCCTGTCCGTTATTTTCATCGCCGCGCGTTCCAGAAGCGTTTTCAGGTAAAGCTCTCTGCAAGCGAGTATGCCTCGCTCGCCGACCTCATCCAGGCGACGGGAATCGCCGATCACCGCGACTTCGCGCGTGCCGTGGGCTTCGACATGAGCCTCAGCTCCGTTGTCGAGCAGTGCAAGGCTGCGGTTCAGTACCCTCCGTTTGGCCTGCCCATCCTCTTGAGCGGCGGCGTGGGTGTCGGTAAGTCTTTCCTTTCTCGCCTTGTGTACGAGTACGGCAAGAACCAGGGCTTGCTGTCCCGCGACTCCTCCTATGTGCGCATCGACTGCGCCGGGGTCCCGGACGCCGCCTCGTTCAACGGGCTTCTTGACGAGTCGATCGCGAAAGCGCGCGGGGGTGTGGTCTTTGTCAACGGCATCGAGGCACTCTCTCCCTCTGCGATGGAGCACTGCCTTGCGACGGCCCTCGGGCTCGATGCCTCCCAGGATGCGCCGCGCGCTCGCCTCGTTCTTTCGACGACGCTTTCCGCCGATGACCTGAAGGTTTCCTCGGCCTACAGCAAAATGCCCATCTGTGCCCGCGTCCCCTCACTCAAGGAGCGGACCCCCGAGGAGCGCGAGGATCTCATCTTGAGCTTCCTGCGCAGCGAGGGGTGCCGAATCGGTTCTGATGTGAAGATCAGCCGCGGCGCATACCGTTGCCTCGTGAACGCGGACTTTTCCGATAACATCGCCGGCTTGCGCGCCTGCGTGACGAACTGCTGTGCCAAAGCGTTCCTCAATCGCGAGGGCGACTACGTCGTCGTTCGCCCGTATCTTCTTCCCAGCGGGCTCCTCTCCTCCGCGCAGATCGATCAACAGCCCGACGATGGCGTTCTGATCGACGCGTCTCTGGATGCCGCCGAGAGCACAGGGCCGGTCGAGCAGGCGCTCGATGCCCTGTGCTCCCTCGATGAGCGATTCTGCGCCGGGGAGCTCTCTGTCTCCGAGCTTGTCTCGCAAGCTGTCTCCGCTGTGCGCGGCGTTGAGGATCACTTGATCTTCGACCACGGCGTCGCCTCCTCGAGGTCGCGCGCCTTCGAGCGCGTCGTGGGCGCGGTCCTTGCCGACGCAGGCTCTTCTTATGGCATCGAGCTTTCGAGGAAGGTCGCTTTTCTACTGGCCCAGGAGATTTGCCTGCAGTTGTGGCCGGGTATCGGCCTGGCTAAGCGAAAGTCTGCCTGTGCGGAGCAAATCTCCCATCTCCTCGGTGCCGTGACCTCCGAATTGCCGTTTGCCTCGAGTGTCTCCGATCAGGTCGCCGCAGACGTGGAAGGGGCGCTGGGAATCTCGCTCGATCACTTCACGAAGACGCTTCTGACGCTGTGCGTCGCATCGGAGTCTCGCGATGCGAAGGCCCTTCGGACGCTCTGCGTCATCTTGTCCCACGGCTACTCAACGGCGACGAGCATCGCCGACGCGGCGAACCGTATGCTCGGCATGCATGTGTACGAGGCTGTCGACATGCCCTACGACCAGCAGCTGAAGGACATCGTCGGTCCGCTCCAGCGCCTCGTCGACCGCCATTCCTACTGCACCGGGGTCGTGTTCCTCGTCGACATGGGCTCCTTGGAGGAGGCCTATAAGGCCCTCGAGAACGTTACCGACTCCACTATCGGCGTGGTGAACAACGTCTCTACCGGTCTTGCGCTCGAGATCGGGGTCGGGCTGCTCGGCGGCAAGTCCATCGCCGAGGTTCTTGGCGATGCGACCGCCGCGTGCGTGACGCACTGCAAGGTGATCGAGCGCGTCAACCGTGAGGACGCCATCGTCTTCTGCTCCGAGTCCGGGGTCGACGCCGCGGAGAGGATACGCCAGCTCGTCTCGCAGAGCCTCCCGCGCACCATAGGCGCGCGCCTGCTCACGAGGCCCTTCAAGCAGCTCGTCGCGAACGGGTCGAACGACGCCGTTTTCTCCGAGCACCGCGTCTGCGCCGTCATCGGCACGGGAGACCCCGGGGTCGCCTCCGTCCCCTTCGTCGCCCTCGAGGACATCATGTCGACGGCGTCCGCCTCTAAGGTTGATGCCGTGTTCGGCAGGTGGCTTGACGCTTCCGAGCTCTCTTCTTTCCACGAGAAGCTGCTCTCGAACATGACGCTGCAGAACGTCATTCGCTCCATCACCATCCTCGACCCGGAGCGGCTATTCCATGAGATCGAGAGCGCCGTGCACGAGCTTCAGCGCAGGACAGGCGAGAAGATCGGCAGCAACGCCATCATTGGGCTCTACGTTCACCTCTGCTGTCTCGTCGAGCGCCTTGTTACCAGAAACCCCATTGAGACCTACGTTGGCCAGGACCGCTTCGAGGAGGAACGCGCCGATTTCATCGAGTCCTTCAGGCAGAGCTTCTCGAGCATCTCGACGCGCTATCGCGTAGAGGTTCCCGTAAGCGAGATCGCATATGTCTTCGACTACATAAGCGTGAGCGCCGCCCCGGCGCGAGAAGAGCGCCTCGGCTCCTCGGACCTCCTGCTCGACGAGTGACCTTCCCCACGCCGCCGCAAGCTGACCGCGCGTCCTCAATAATCCGATAACCCCTTGCCCGGCGCGAATCCGGATAGCGCCGAGGCAGTACCGAACGCAAAACTTCATTTGATAGGAGCAAACATGAGTGTTGTTATGGCACGAATCGACAATCGCCTGCTTCACGGCATCATCGTGACGCAGTGGGCCCCGGTGTCGGGCGCGACCCGAGTCATGGTCATCGACGACAAGGTCGCCGGCGACGAGGTCCTGAAGTCCACCATGAGGATGGCGCGCCCCGCGGGCATGGCCGTTTCGATCATCTCCGAGCAGACCGCGCTCAAGAACTTCGCCGCGGGCAAGTACGACCGCGAGAAGGTCTTCGTCATCGCCAAGGAGCCCGAGACGATGCTTCGCCTGGTCGAGTCGGGCGTCGAGCTCCCGTCGCTGGTCGTCGGCGGCTCGCTCGTCAAGGAGGACGGCATCCAGCTCACCCAGCGCGCCTACGCCTCCGCCGAGAACGTCCAGAGCTACAAGGCGCTCATCGCCCGTGGCGTCAAGGTGACGGCCCAGTTCGTGCCCGCCGACAAGCCCGTCTCCGTCGCAGACCTCATCTAAGGGGGAAATATGGTCAACTTCACTATCCTGCAGGTCGTCCTTTTGACCCTGCTGGCCTTCATCAAGCACGTGGACTACTACGGCATCCCGATGATCTTCGTCAATTACGCCGTTTTCTGGGGCCTCATCACCGGAGTCGTCATGGGCGACTGGAAGACCGGCCTTGTCATCGGCGGCACCATTCAGCTCATGCAGCTCGGCGTCGCGGGCTTCGGCGGCTCCTCCATTCCCGACTACGGCACGATGGCCATCATCGCCACCGCCTACGGCGTGACCCTGGGCTCCGACACGGGCCTCGCCATCGGCCTGCCGGTCGGCATGCTCGGCATCCAGCTCGACGTCGTCGCCAAGATCCTCAACGGCTTTGTCGTCGAGAAGTCCCAGAAGTTCTGCAACGAGGGTAAGTTCAATCAGATGAACGCCATCCTGTGGGTCTGCCCCGCGCTCTTCGGCCTGTGCGCCGCCCTGCCCGTCTTTGTCTCCGTGACGCTCGGCCAGCCCGCCGTCAACTGGCTCCTCGAGGTCATGCCCCAGTGGTTCCTCTCCGGCCTCACCCTCGCCGGCAAGATGCTCCCGGCCGTCGGTATCGCCATGCTGCTCCGCTACATGCCAACCGCCAAGTACTTCCAGTACCTGCTCGCCGGCTTCTTCCTCTCGGCCTTCCTGAACGTGCCCATCATCGGCGCCGCCATCGTCGGCGTTGCCCTCGCGATTGCGTTCTACCAGCGTGCCGAGAGGGACACCGAGCTCGCCGCCCACGCTTCCGCAGACGCCTTCATCGGAGAGGATGAGTAACCATGGAAAACGAGAACATCACCGCCGTCGCCGAGGGCAAGCCCTCCGGCTACAAGGTCACCAAGAAGGACCTGCGCAACGCGAACTGGCGCTGGCTCATGAGCGTGTGCACCTTCAACTACCAGACCCAGCAGGGCGCCTCAGTCGCCTACGCCCTCTCGCCGGTCCTGAGGAAGATCTACACGAACGACGAGGACTATAAGCAAGCGCTCAACAACCACTTCCGCTACTACAACACCCAGCCTTGGCTCGCCGCCATCATCCTTGGCGCCTGCGTGGCCATGGAGGAGCGCGACGGCCTAGCGGCGGCGGACGCCGTCCAAGACCTGAAGATCGGCACCATGGGACCGCTCGCCGGCGTTGGCGACTCCCTGCTCATGACCATGATCCCGACCATCATGGGCTCCATCGCCGCCTACATGGCCATCGAGGGCAACCCCGTGGGAGCCGGCATCTGGTTCGCGCTCATCCTGGCCATCTTCTGGGTCCGCATGCACGCCCTCGAGTTCGGCTACAAGCAGGGCGTGAAGCTCGTCACCGACTTCAGCGAGAAGCTTCCCAACCTCACTGCCGCCGCCTCCGTGCTCGGCCTCACCGTGGTCGGCTGCCTCATCGCCTCGGTCATCGGCGTCACCTGCCCGATTAGCTTCAGCTTCGGCGACGTCGCGATGGAGATTCAGCCGCTGCTCGACAAGATCCTGCCTGCCATGATCCCCGCCGCCATCACGGGAAGCGCGTATTACCTTCTTACCAAGAAGAACGCGAGCATGACGGCCCTCATCCTCGTGGTGATCGTCCTCGCGATGGTCGCCTCCGCCGCCGGCATCCTCGCCTAGCTTCGACCCAAGAGATTGGTGAATCAATGAGAAAGATAGTTGTGGCGAGCCATTCCCTTCTCGCCCAGGGCTTCAAGGACACCCTCGAGTTCCTTACGGGTAAGGGCGACGCCGTCAACGCCGTGTGCGCCTACGTGAACGACAACGGCGAGGGGCTCGACGCGGCGGTCGAGGCGGCTCTTTCGGGCACTGACGAGGTCGTCGTCCTCACCGACGCGTACGGCGGCAGCGTGAACCAGCGCTTTTCCCGCTTCGCCTCCGACCGGATCCACGTGATCGCGGGTGTCAACCTCCCGCTCGCCATGACGGTCGCGCTCGCGCGCCCCGACGAGAAACTCGACTTCGACGCCCTCGTCAACGAGGCGCGCCAGCAGATCATCTACGTGAACGGTGCCAGTTCCGCCGAGTGCGACGACGACGAATAGAGGAGGTCGACGATGAGAGAGTTCCTTAAGGACGTGTGGATGCACGGCGGTGAGGAAAGCCGCGCCATCACCCCCGAGAACATCACGGGCGAGAAGGGCCGCGCCGCCATGTCGGCCAGCCACCTCGGCGTCGGCCGCAAGGGCTCGTGCTGCGTGCCCCTTGAGTCCGGCGAGACCATCACGCTCGCGGACATCGAGGGCCCCGGCATCATCCGCCACATCTGGATGACCGTCCCCGACAAGACCGCCGCTGGCAGCTTCGTCATGCGTGACCTCGTGCTGCGCTTCTACTGGGACGACGAGGAGACCCCCTCGGTCGAGTGCCCTGTCGGCGACTTCTTCTGCAACGGCTTCGGTGAGCGCGCCATCGTCAACTCGATGCCCATCTGCGTGAACCCGACGGGCGGCATGAACTGCTACTTCGAGATGCCCTTCAGGAAGCACGCCAAGGTCACGCTTACGAGCGAGCACCCCGGGTTCATTAAGTACATCTTCTACACGTTCAACTACGCGCTCACCGACGTGCCGGACGACGCCATGTACTTCCACGCCCGCTTTAACCGCGAGCGCAGCACCCGCAGGGGCGTCGACTACACCGTGCTCGACGGCGTGCGCGGCAAGGGCTACTACGTCGGCACCTACATGGCCCTGTGCGCCCTGGAGCGCTATTGGTGGGGCGAGGGCGAGATGAAGTTCTTCCTCGACGGCGACGAGGAGTTCCCCACGGTCACCTCGACGGGAGCCGAGGACTACTTCGGCGGTGCCTGGGCCTTCCTCGACAGGCCGCCCCACGCGCTGCCCGAGGCGCAGTGCTTCAACACGCTGTTCGCCGGCTACCCGTACCGCTCGACGCGCGACGCCACGCGCGACCGCTTCAGCGCGGGCAAGCCGAACCCGAATCCGATGCTCGCGACTAACGACGACGCGCTGCCCAGGCACGGCCTCTACAGGTGGCACCTTCCCGACCCGATCTCGTTCAAGGAGGACCTGCGCGTGACGTTCCAGGACCTCGGCAACGACGACATCAAGCTCTACGAGCGCGAGGACGACATCTCCACCGTCGCCTACTGGTACCAAAGCGAGCCGCACGCCGTGCTCGCCCCGTTTGCCGCGAGGCAGGACCGCGTGCCCAGGTAGGGTCGCCTCGAAACAAGCCAACGTTATGGGCGCCCGCGGTTGACCATGACTGCGGGCGTCCCTTTGTAAGGAGGATCACATGAGCGAAAAGCAAATGAGGCTCGGCGCCCTCGAAGCCGGCGGGACCAAGATGGTCTGTGCCGTGGTGTCCGGCGACGGCGAGGTCCTCGACCGTATGGAGACCCCGACGCTTACGCCCGCCGAGACCGTCCCGCAGATGATCGAGTGGTTCACCGCCCGCGATGTGGACGCGTTGGGCATCGGCGCCTTCGGCCCGACCTGCGTCGACCCCAACGACGAGCGCTACGGCTCCATCCTCCAGACGCCCAAGCTCGCGTGGCGAGGCCATGGTCTTCGCGCCGCGTTCGCCGACGACCTCGGGATTCCGGTGGCCTACGACACGGACGTTAACGTTGCCTGCCTCGGCGAAGTGGTCTTCGGCTGCTGCAAGGGGCTCGAGGACGCCGTCTACGTGACCATCGGCACCGGCGTGGGCGCGGGCGTCATGTGCGCGGGCAGACTCCTTCACGGTATGCTGCACCCCGAGGCCGGTCACATGCTGGTAAGGACCCGTCCCACCGAGGAGGGACGCTGCGTCTGCCCGAGCCACGCGAGCTGTCTCGAGGGGCTCGCCTCCGGCCCCGCCATCGCCGCGCGCTGGGGAAAGCCCGCGGCCGAGCTCGCGGACAACGATGAGGTGTGGGCGCTCGAGGGGGATTATCTGGGGCAGATGTGCGCGAACCTCGTGCTCATGTACTCGCCTCGCCGCATCGTCCTCGGCGGCGGCGTGATGCACCAGGAGCAGCTCTACGGCATCGTCCGCAAGAAGACCCTCGAATATCTGGGTGGCTACATCCAGACCGCCGAGCTTAAGGACATGGAGAGCTACATCTGCGCCCCGGGCTGCGGCGGCGACCAAGGAATCCTCGGCGCGGCCGAGCTGGCAAGAAGGGCGCTCGCGTAACTTGCGCTCTCTCCGCCATACAACGCGTTAAGAAAAGACGAGCGCTTCTTGCCAATTGAGCGGCAAGAAGTGCTCGTCTTTTGCATTTGTTTTTGGGGCAGGACGCCCCGCCTCCGCTAGAGTCCCTGGACCGCCACACCCACGAGGTTTGGACCGGTGTGGACAAGAAGCGCGGGGCTGATGTCGGAGCGGACGACCTCCACCGCGTTGGCCACGCGCTCGCACAGGGCCTGCTCCATGCGGTCGTAGAGGTCGGCGTGGGCCGAGGTGCGGCTCGCGGCAAAGCGCGCCTCGGGGTGCTTCTCGACGCTGGCGGCGATGAGCTTGACCTCGGTGCGATGCGGTACTTGCACAGCCATTTCGTGTGCGCGAGGCTGTTGGCTTTCTGGGCCACAGCAATCACCTTCCCCCTAGCATGATGACCTGAACAATCCTCATGCTAGGGGGAAGGTTTTTGTCGCGTAGCGGAAATTGGCCTCCACCCGCTGAGCGGGTGGCTTTCTATGCCGCGCGTGCCGCGCGGCACGGACTAAAGTCCATGAATAAAAACGAGGAAGGCCACGTCCGGCCTCCTTCGCAAAGGGTCTCTGATTACTCCCACTCATTGGGGACAGACTTAAATGAGTACTCTTGAAATGCCGGCGCCTGGGGACGTTCTTTTTCTGTCTGCAGTTTGGAACGTTCCTTTTCTGTCGGCAGTTTGGGACGGTCCTTAGAGCTGCAGCGCGCCATGAGCGACGAGGCGAAGCGGATCATCCTGTCTTTTGAGTTCTAAGCATAAGCCCCTGTCTCTGAGCAATGACCGGTTCGCATTTGTGCGTATTTGCGTGCGTGGGATTGCGTGAATATGCGTATAGATGCGCCGTTTTCGGGACAACAATGACCGTTTAGCGGTGAGATACGCAAAAACGCGCACAGAAGCGCGTGTTTGTGCGAATATAGAGCTGTCAGAAAGCAAGGCGTTCTATGACACAGGAGGCACATAATGGCAGATTCCAAGCAGGCTCCGCTCGACGCCGCGGCAGCCGCCAAAGCAGCGTTCGCTTCGGTCCAGGACAAGCCGTTCCCCGACGATATTTTTACGGCTCCCGAGCTCCATTGGGCCGTCATCGGTTGCGGCGTTATCGCCAACCAGATGGCTCAGTCCCTTGCTCTTGCCGGTCGCAAGCTTGCGGGCGTCGCCAACCGTACGCTGTCCAAGGCTCAGGCTTTTGCCGAGCAGTATGGCATCGAGAAGGTCTACGACACGGTTGAGGACCTCTACGCCGATCCTGGCATCGACGCCGTCTACATCACTACCCCGCACAACACTCATATCACCTATCTGCGCGCTGCCCTGGCAGCCGGCAAGCACGTGCTCTGCGAGAAGGCCATTACCCTCAATTCCGCTGAACTCGATGAGGCCCGTGCCATTGCCGCCGAGCACAACGTGGTCCTTATGGACGCTACCACGGTGCTCCACATGCCCTTGTATCAAGAGCTGCGTCGCCGCATGGATGCCGGCGAGTTCGGCCGCATGAACCTCGCTCAGCTCAACTTTGGTAGCTACAAGGAGTACGGCGATCTGACCAATCGCTTCTACAACCGCAACCTTGCCGGCGGTGCCATGCTCGATATTGGCGTGTATGCCCTGTCCGTCATGCGCCTGTTTATGGCGAGCCAGCCCGCCGAGGTCGTGTCTCTAGGCAACACCTGCGAGACTGGCGTCGATGTTGCGGGCGGCATCGTCTGCCGCAATGCCGAGCAGCAGCTGGGCGTCGTGAGCCTTACGCTTCACTCCAAGCAGCCCAAGCGCTCGGTCATTAGCTTCGACAAGTGCTATATCGAGGTCAACGATTATCCGCGTGCCGATCACGCGACCATCGTGTGGACTGCAGACGGTCACCGTGAGGAGGTCCACGCCGGCACCGAGGCATACGCTCTGTGCTACGAGATGGCCGACCTGGAGAGGGCCGTTGCCGGCGATGATTCGAAGCGTGAGCTTCTGGGCTATGCTTCTGATGTTATGGAGCTTATGACCAAGCTTCGCGCCGATTGGGGAGTCGTGTACCCCGAGGAGGAGTAAGCGATGCTAGCGGAAGATAGGCTCAACGCGATCGTGTCGATGGTTCAGCAGGCCGGCTCGGTTACCGTGCCGGAGCTTGCCGAAGCCCTGGGCGTGACGGCGTCTACCATTCGGCGCGACCTGCAGACGCTCGACCGAGCACACCGTATCGCCAAGGTGCACGGAGGCGCGACAAGTCTGGAGCGCGCGCACGTGACGCGCGACCTAACGCTTAATGAGCGCAGCGATCTCCATAACGACGACAAGGAGCGTATCTGCGCCCGTGCGGCGGCACTTGTGGAGCCCGAGAGCTTTGTATACATCGACTCGGGTTCGACGACGCTCAGGCTCATCGAGCATCTTCCACACCTTGAAGATGTCACCTATGTGACCGATTCCGTGCTCCATGCTCAACGCCTTGCTTTGCGCGGCATGCGTACCGTGGTGCTGGGTGGCGAGCTCAAACCCGAGACCGAGGCGCTCGTTGGCCCCGATGCCTTGGCAACCTTAGACCGCTACAACTTCAACTGTGGCTTTTGGGGCTCTAACGGCATTGCCGCCGAGCAGGGCTTCACGGCGCCCGATATCGAGGAGGCGCAAGTAAAGCGTATCTCGATGCGCCATACGGCCAAGCGCTTCGTAATCTCGGACGCCAGTAAATTTGGCATGGTGGCGCCCGTCAAGTTCGCGGACTTTCGTGACGCAACGATTATTACCGCAGGCGAGGTCCCCGCCAAGTACCGGACAATGGACAACGTCGTCACGGTCTAGCGACGGGAAGGCCAAAACCACCACAAAGGGGACAGGCACCTTTGTGGTGGGTCAATGGAAAAGCGGCAACGACCATCCCGGGCACTGCCACTTTTGTTGTCTACCGGTTTATCTAAATCTGTAACAACCAGACCGTTAAAAGCAGGCTAGATGTTACAGATCGAGATACTTACGAACCGCGCCGTCCCTTTGTCTCAATCTGTAACATCTGGGACTGATTTTGCCGAGTTACTGTTACAGATTGAGATTATTCCCTTGAGGGGATTCGAATGTCTCGATCTGTAACAGATGGACCGCAAAATGGGCTTTAGCTGTTACAGATCGAGATGTTTGGGAATCCGGCAGAGCCATCGCGGCAAAACCACCACAAAGGTGCCTGTCCCCTTTGTGGTGGTTTAGGGCTCCCAGGGGCAGGGGGCTTCGATGTGGATGTGCTCGCCGGTTACGGGATGCGTAAAGGACACGCTGTGGGCATGGAGCATGAGGCCGCAGGGGCGCGGCGTTCCGTACAGGTCGTCGCCAACCAGGGGATGATGCTCGCTTGCCAGGTGCACGCGAATCTGATGCTTGCGGCCGGTGAGCAGCTCGACATCAATATACGAGCGCGTGGGCAGGCCGCGGCGGCTCTTAAGGCGCTTGAGTACCTTGACGCGCGTCTGAGATGGCTTGCCGCTGGCGCCAACGCGCATCTTGCGGCTATCGTGGCGGTCG
Source organism: uncultured Collinsella sp. (assembly GCA_900542365.1). Taxonomy (GTDB): domain Bacteria; phylum Actinomycetota; class Coriobacteriia; order Coriobacteriales; family Coriobacteriaceae; genus Collinsella. The sequence continues at coordinate 11,585 of UQNH01000054.1, forward strand.
CGGGCGATGGGCTTGTCGATGAGCTTCTCGTTCCAGTCGATTTTGCCCTCGGCGAGCGCCAGGTAGTGCTTTTCGAACGCGTGGTCGATGATCATCTGGTCAAAGGCGGGCTGCGTCTGCTTGTCGAGTGAGAACAGCACCACGCCGGTGGTGTCACGGTCCAAGCGGTTGAGCGGCTGCATATCGGTCGCGGCAAAGCCGTCGCCCATCGCCAGCAGCAGGTCGCTGGCGTAGTCGGTGAGCGTGCGCTCGCCGGTGCCGTCGCCGTGGACGATCATGCCGGCGGGCTTGTCGATGGCCATGAGCCAGGCGTCGCAATAGAGGACTTGAGGTTCTTCGTTCACGTGTAAGCCTTTCGGTTAGCTAATTCCCACAAACATGCAGCCCGAGGTGGCGCCGCGCAGGCGGGCGGCCGGCTTGCGGCCGGCTTGAGCCGCCTCGACAGCGCGACGGACGCGAGCGACGGCACGGCCAATCTCATCGGCCTCGAGCAAGGTTCCGTCGACCATAAGACGGCGCACGTCGGCATCGAGCAGCTGCGGAACTTGCGGCGTGAGGTCGATGGGGTAGGCGTCGTACAAGCGTGAGCGGCCGTGGATGTCGGTACGCACCGGCATGACCTTTCCGTCGATATTCTTGAGCGAGAGCTTGCGGGCACGCAGGCGGCAGTTGGCGCAATCGTGGATGCAGCCGTTGGCAACCTGCAGAATGCAATGCTCGCTTGTCATGACGCGCGGGCGGCCAAAGACGGTGATGCCCAGAGCCGCGGGCGCGGCGGCGCCGAGCGAGACAATCTCGTCGAGCGTGATCTCGGGCGAGAGCCAAAACGCGCCGGCTCCGCGTTCGGCGAGTGCCTCCATGCAGGGCGTGTTGTGCACCGGCAGGCAAGAGCGAATCTCGGCCGTGGCGCCAACCTGGGCGGCCAGGGCAAGCTCAGAGATGTTGCCAATAGCGACCGTGGCGCCAGCAACAACCCATGGGTCAACGCGGACGTGGTCAACGGCGCGGCAGACCTCATCGAGCACGGGTACGATGCCCTGCTCAAACGTATCGGCGGGGGAGAGCTTGGCCGCATCGAGCGCGTCGGTGGTCATGTAGATGCGCGTTGCACCCTCCGCGCGAGCGGCCTCGGCGGCCTCGAGCGAGGTGACGGTAGCGCAGATCTGCGGCTCATCGCGGTAGTGCTCGGGCGCGGGGCGGGAATCATTGGTGACAGTCGCCGGTAGCTCGAGCGTGCGGGCGCGCTCCTCATACGGTGCCAGAATGGCCTCTTCCAGCGCCTTACAAGCGGCGGCGCGCACCTTGTGCACGGCGGAAAAGCCCATGCCGCAGCCCTCATCGAGCGCCACCTCAAAGCTCGCGGCCTCAAAGGGAGAGGAGCCCATGCGCCCGACGTGCTCAACCAGATCGGACGCCTCGACCGCACGGGTCTTGGCGGCCTCGACGGTGAAGCCCGTGGCGGTGGCGGTGAGCGCGGGGTCGTCACAGCAGGTGAGTGTGACAGTAAACGGCTTGCCCAGGCGCGCCACGACGGACACATCAACAGCGCGGCGGCGCAGCACATCGCGCTTG
>UQNH01000055.1:0-12935 GCA_900542365.1 uncultured Collinsella sp.
CGTGCTCGTTCGCGCCGTGCGCCGCGGCGCACGAACGCGCCTCAAAGTACGTTGCCAGCGCGTCGCCCATACCGGCGACCGTCATGCGCAGCGGGGCCGCCGCGACCACGTTGGTATCGACCACGACCAGGTCCGGATTCTTCTCGAGCATCAGATAGCGATCGAACGACCCATCCTCGTGATACAGCACCGAAATCGCGCTGCACGGACCGTCCATCGAAGCCGCCGTGGGGCATACACACAACGGCAGCTCAGCATAAAACGCAACGGCCTTTGCGATATCGAGCATCTTGCCGCCGCCAATGCCCACCACCATGTCGCAATACTCGGCCTGGGCTTCCTTGGCCATTTCGACAACGGCATCTTCCGTACACGGACCGTTGTAAATCTTAAAGAACGGCTCGCTTAGATCTTCATCCAGAAATCCATCGACGATTTGCCTGCACAGCCGATCCTCGGTGCCCTGGTCAAACAAGACATAGGCAGCGCAGCCCAACCATGACAAATACCTGCCCTGACGCGAAAGTTCGCCCGGCCCCTGAACATACCGGCCGGGACCGCCGTAAACCATAGGAAGCGCCATACGAGAATCCGCCCTTCATCAAACAACGATTGGTGCAAAGTAACCTGACCCCTTTGCACCAACTTGGTGCGATGGGGTCAGGTTAGTTTGCACCATAGCAAAAAGGGGCAAAGCCGTCTGCTGGCTTTGCCCCTTCCTTAGCTTGATTTACTCATCCATGAGATAGTAGTGTCCCAGCGCGTCGGCACCCAGGATGGCGTTTGCGACCATCTCGGGCGTCACCTCAAACGGCATATTGCACATGGTGTCATCGGGCGCGCAGGCGGCCTCGGCAACAATCATGGCCTGTTCGCGCGTAAGCTCGGCAACGCCAAGTTCCTTCATCGTGACCGGCAGGCCCAGCTCAATGCAGAAGCCCAAGACTTCCTCGAGTTTCTCAGTCGGAGCATCCTCGAGTACCAGCTGAACGATGGTGCCAAAGGCGACCTTCTCGCCGTGATACATGCCGTGGCACTCGGGCAGCATCGTCAGGCCATTGTGGATGGCATGAGCAGCAGCAAGGCCCGAGCTCTCAAAGCCAATGCCGGAGAGCAGCGTATTGGCCTCGATGATATGCTCGACTGCAGGCGTGAGCGCACCCTTCTCCAGCGCGACCTTGGCCTTGACGCCATCGGCCATAAGCGTCTCGTAGCAGAGCTTGGCGAGCGCCAGACCGGCCATGCCGCCCTTGCCGCCAGCGCAGGTGCCACCGTCGGCATCATGCGTCGCCTGGGCCTCAAAGTAGGTTGCGAGCGCATCGCCCATACCGGAAACCGTCAGGCGCACCGGGCTCGCCGCGATAACCGTCGTATCCATCAGGACAATGTTGGGGTTTGCCTTAAGGAAGAGATATTTATCGAACTGGCCATCGTCGGTGTAGAGCACCGAAAGTGCCGAACACGGGGCATCGGTCGAAGCAATGGTGGGGCAAATGATAACCGGGGACTCCAGGTAATAGGCGACGGCCTTCGCGGTGTCGAGGATCTTGCCGCCACCGACGCCGACGATGATGTCGCAACCGTTGTCGCGAGCGAGCGCAACCAGGCGATCGACCTCGCCCTTGGAGCACTCGCCGTTAAAGTCCTCAAACAGCAGCTCGGCCTTAGCCTCGGCAAAACCGCCCTCGATCTTGGCACCGACGCGCTTCTTGCCCGAAGGCGTCACGATGACGAGGGCCTTAGCGCCGAGCGGCTCGACATAGGAGCCGAGCTTGGCGAGCTCGTCCGGACCCTGGATGTACTTGCTGGGGCTATTGAAAATTGCAGCCATAACTATCCCATTCTCTAAAAGAAAAAAGAAAGGGGCTCCGTACAGATACGTGCGGAGCCCCTCGTTACGATAACAAGAGTCGATTAGAAATCGATGTCGGTGTCGTAGTAGCAGGCCTTGAGAATCTTCTCGAAGTCGGCAGCCTTGGTCTCACGCGGGTTCTCGGGCGTGCAGGCGTCCTGCTCGGCGTTCGCGGCGATCTCGGGGAGCTTGGCGAGGAACTCCTCCTCGGAAACCATCTGCGGGTTCTCGGCGTCGACCTTCACGCCACCATTCGCGTAATCCTTGATGGACTGCGGAATGTTGAGCTGGTCGTTGAGGTCGCGGATCTTCTGGACGAGCGCAGCGATAAGCTCCTCGTTGGTCTCGCCGGGAAGGTGCAGGATCTCCTTGGCCACGTAAGCGTAACGCTCGGCAGCACGGGGATCCTTGGAGTTCCACTGGATGACCTTGCCCAGGTACATAGCGTTAGCAGCACCGTGGATGATGTGGCCGTTCTCGAAGGCAGCACCGGTCTTGTGAGCCATGGAGTGAACGATGCCGAGCAGGCCCGAGGAGAAGGCGATACCGGCGATGCACTGAGCCTCGTGCATGTGCTGACGGGCCTCATGGTCGCCAGCATAGGACTTGGGCAGCCACTCGACGATCTCGCGGATGCCGTGCAGGGCGTTGGCATCGGTGAACATAGAGGCGAAGGTGGAAACGTAGGCCTCCATGCAGTGGGTCAGAGCGTCCATGCCGGTGTGAGCGCACAGCTTGGCGGGCATGGTGTAGGTGAGCTCGGGGTCGACGATGGCGACATCAGGGGTGATGTTGAAGTCGGCCAGCGGGTACTTGATGCCCTTGGCGTAGTCGGTGATGACGGAGAAGGCGGTAACCTCGGTAGCGGTACCGGAGGTAGAGGAGATGGCGCAGAAGTGAGCCTTCTGACGCAGCTCAGGGAAGCTGAACGGCTGGATGATGTTATCGAAGGACTCCTCGGGATACTCGTAGAAGACCCACATGGCCTTAGCGGCATCGATGGGCGAGCCGCCGCCGATGGCGATAATCCAGTCGGGCTCGAACTCGCGCATGGCCTCGGCGCCCTTCATGACCGTCTCGATGGACGGATCGGACTCGACGCCCTCGAACAGCTTGACCTCGAAACCGCCTTCCTTAAGGTCGGCCTCAACGTCCTGCAAGAACCCGCCACGGCGCATAGAGCTGCCGCCAGAAACGATGATGGCCTTCTTGCCCTTGAGGTTCTTCACCTCGTGGCGAGCGCCCTCACCAAAGTACAGATCGCGAGGATTGGTAAAACGTCCCATACTGTGCCTCCTAAACAAGCCCCTCTTAGACTTGTGTATATAACGGAGCACCCAATTGGCTCCGTTAGGACCGTTTTGCGCGTTGCCGGCGATGACAATGCGCGATGTCTAAACGTCTCAACGCTCAGACAAACACTATTTTACCGTTCTGGTTGGTCAGTTATTCACCTAAAGCCGACAATGATGAAACGTTTTTTCTATCCCTGAAGACCCTTGTGGGGCATTCATACTCCCAAGCTGGGCAAACGTTTTATCAAGGTTGACCACATATCCCGGGCAGGACGGTGCCCCTCCAAAATGCGCCCCGTTCGCCGCCAAAAATCGACCGTTTGCGGCACCGTGATACCACTCGGTCGTCCAAGGTGTCGACATTTGTGCGACATCCGTCTTCGTGGTGCAAAGGTGCAAGTCCAAGTGCGGCACCCCCGGTGTGCCACATGCGGGTAAACTAGAAGCTTATATAGAGACATTTGAACCCTAACCGCAGCAAAGGAGGCCCCATGGCATTCGATCCCATTCAAGAGGATTGCCATCGCCTCGTTCTTGAGGCCTTGCGCCGCGACAATATCCCGCTCACCGACGGCACCGCCGTAGAACGTCTGATGGAACAATTCACCCGCAACCCCGCGCCGCTCATCGTGCACGACCGTGACCGCGCCGGGCATCTCATTGCCAAGGTGGTCGAGGCTGTCGACTACCGCATTCCCTTTATCCCTGACGATACCCAGGCAGAGCAAGAAGAGGGCGCTGCCGAGAACATGCTTCGCGAGGCAGCCGCGCTCGACCCCACCAACTGGGACGCCCAGCGCATGCTGACCGCCCTCACCGCCAACTCCAACGAGGAGTACGTACAGTACTTGGTTTCTAAGCGCGATGAAGTCGAGCACGACCTGGCACTCAAAATCGCCTCGGCGCAGGACCCCTACGAGCGCGAGGCCGCTGGCGACCTTATGCGCCGCCCCTACCTGCGCTGGCTTGCCGCCCTTGCGTCGCGCGCCCTCATTAGCGGCCGCTATCGCATGTCGCTCGAAGCCGCAAACCGCAGCCTCGACTTTGCCCCCAACGATCCGGCCGGCGTCCGCCACACCGCGATGCTCGCCATGGCAAAGCTCGAATACCCCGCCGAGGAGCTCAAAAGATTTCGCTCCGCCCACTCCGTACCCTATCTCGCGAATACCCCGCTGCGCCGCCGCCCCAAAGATCCGGAGCGCGACTTGGACCCGTGGACGCTCATCGCACTGATGAGCGCAGCCTGGCGCGAGCTGGACTACGAGGGCGCCGAGCACTACCTGCGTATCCTTGCGCGCTCGTGTCCGCACGCGGCCGAGGCGCTCTACTTCCAAACCGAGTTTCCCGATGGCGTCTATGCCCGCGTCAACGTGGGCGTGGGCTCCACCGACGAGCTTGTCCTTGCGCTGTCCGAGGCGACGCCGGTACTGCAGGAGGGCCTGGGCGCTCCCGACAACGCCAGCTTTGCCGCCTGGGTCGCCACCAACGACATCGTGCGTTCCCAGATCGACGAGCGCATCCTGCGCGCAGCCGAGCAGGGGCTTCCATTTAAGGGAGGGGACCTCTAATGGATCCGAGCGTCTACATCCCCGCCTACTTGGAGCGCACCTATCTGGCGTCGCACCCCGAGCTCACCGATGCAGCACGCGAGCTTGTCCATAACGACATGAGCGCGAATCCCCAAAAGTATGCGCAGTCCGAGCATGCCCAGGCGCTGCTGTCCTATGCCGGTGTTCATCGCCACCTGCTCGACGAGCTCCATCGCATCGAGGACATGGGCAGCGACGAGGAGTTCGAGCAGACGCGCAATCGCCTGTTCGACGATATGCGCGATGAGCTGCTCAAGATCGTTCGCGTCGATGCGCTGGCGGTCGATGCCCAGCTGCTCGCCATCATTTTGGCGGACACACCCGTCGACGCCTGCCTGGGCGACCTGATGAAGCTCGAAGCGACCACGACCGATTACCTGCGGCAAAGCGTGCCCGGGTTCGACATGGAGGCCCCACACTACTGGGCCAATAATGTTTTGGCCGACGGTGTCACCGCAGCGGACCTTACCGTGAGCGAGCCGGCCCTTATCGGGTGGCTCCACACACTCGAGGCCATCTCGCAGCTGTGCATGGCAAGCGCCCGCTACCGCGCCGCTGCCAACTACGCCCGCCGCGTCCTTAAGGCAGAAGGCTATCCCACCCGAGCTGCCGGCACCGTGTTGCTCGCTCTCGCTCGCCTGGAAGACCAGGACGGCTTTTTTGCCCTAGCCCACCAGCTCGAGGAACAGATGGGGGCAGACGCACTCGAAAACTCTCCTTGGTACCTGCTCGCCCGCACGATTCTGCTGTTCAAAACAAACAAGATGCGCCCGGCGACGCGCGCGCTGCGTGAGTTCGCTAACCGTTGCGAGGGCGGCGCGTTCTTTTTGCTGAACCCCATGTATCAGACACCGTACCTTCCCTGCCGGCCCGAACCGCACGACCCCTGGGACCTTTCGCATCAGGCAGTTTGGGAAGCCGACGGCATCATCTCGGACACCCCCGACTTTGCCCCCTGGGCCAACGCCTGCGAAGATGTATCGCAGCTTGCCCAGGAATTTGCGCGCCGTTACGGCTTTTAACGGCGCAAACGCCACGACCATGTCATTCACGTTAGGAACGGCTTCATGAACTTCCGCTCATCTCTCGCCTGTGCCTCGAGCGATATCGCCCGCTGGGGGCTGCGCTCCGTCCTTAAGCGCCAGGGCGGCGTACTCCCCGGCCGCATCGCCATGAAGATCGACCCCGAGCTGCTAAGCGACCTCGCGAGCCTGGTCGACCGCAGCGTGGTGATCACCGGCACCAACGGCAAGACCACCACCTCCAACCTCATCGCCGACGCCGTTGCTGCCAGCGGTGCTACCGTGGTGTGCAACCGTGCCGGCAACAATATGGAGCCTGGTGTGGTGGGTGCTCTGCTCGAGGCCCGCGGCGGCCTTAAGCACACCAGCAGTGGCAAGCGCGTAGGCGTTTTTGAATGCGATGAGCTCTACACTGTGCGCGTCCTGCCCAAGCTCAAGCCGACGTACTTCGTGCTGCTCAACCTGTTCCGTGACCAGCTAGATCGCTATGGCGAGATCGATCACACCCAGGAGGTCATCGCCCACGCGTTGGAGCTTTCGCCGGCAACGACGCTCATCTACAACGCCGACGACCCGCTGTGCGCCTCGATTGCCGCGCGCGTTCCCAACGCGAGTATTGCCTTTGGCATCGACGGCGCCACGGGCACCGAGTCCGACCGCATTAGCGACTCGCGCTTTTGCTCGCAGTGCAACGCCCCGTTGGAGTACGACTACGTACAGTATGGTCAACTCGGCGCCTACCATTGCCCCTCGTGCGGCTGGGCCCGCCCTGCGCTTGTCCGTCGCGTGACGGGCGTGGAACTCGGCTGCGACGGCTACGGCTTTGACCTTGTCTTTGGACCCGATACCGACGCACCCGCAACGCACATCGCCACGCGCTACAACGGTCTGTACATGGTCTATAACGTTGCCGCCGCCTTCTTTGCCACACACGAGTTGGGCGTGAACACGGCGCTTCTACAGCCTACGCTCGATGCCTATGTGCCTGCCGGCGGTCGTATGGGACGCTGGGATATCGCCGGCCGCACCGTCGAGGCCAACCTGGCCAAGAATCCCGTAGGCTTCGATCGACAAATCCAGTCCATCAAGACGGCAGACGGCAGACTCTGCGCTTTCTTCCTCAATGACAACGACGCCGACGGCCACGATGTCTCGTGGATCTACGACGTCGACTTCGAGCGCATCGCCGATACCTCGGGGCTTGTCGCCTTTGCCGGCGGCACGCGTGCACACGATATGCAGGTGCGCCTCAAGTACGCCGGCATCGACGCCGCCATTATCTCGGACGTCGCGCAGGCAATTGGCGCCATGGCAGACGAGGCCGCCGATGACACCTTCTACGCCGTCGCCAACTACACGGCCTTCCCGCCGCTGGTCAAAGAACTCGACGGGCTCAAAGGCACCGATGCAAGTTCGGTCGCCTCCCACGCCGTAACGCGCGCCGATGGTAGCGCTGTCCCCACCGATATCGCGCCAGTCGAGCTCTCGCGCCCGCTGCGCATCGTCTACCTGTATCCCGATGCCCTCAACCTCTATGGCGACGGCGGCAACGTCATCGCCCTCGAGCGCCGCTGCGCCTGGCGCGGCATCCCCGTTCGCGTGGATGAGGTCCGCATGGGCGAGGTGCTCGATCTGCATGATGCCGATATCGTCATGATGGGCGGCGGATCCGATCGCGACCAGCTAGCCGTGGCACACGAGCTGCTCGCCCAAAAAGACAAGGTCGCAGCCTATGTTGAGGACGGCGGTTCGCTGCTCGCCATCTGCGGCAGCTATCAGCTGCTCGGCCGTTCGTACTATATGGGCGAAAATCGCATCGAGGGCCTGGGCGTCATTGCCGCCGAGACCGTACGCGGCTCCGACCGCCTGATCGGCAACGTCGCCGTCAAGACCGACCTGGCACCCGAGCCCTTTGTGGGATTCGAGAACCACGGTGGCCGCACGCTTTTGGACGCCGATGCCACGCCGCTCGGAACGTCCGTCGTCACGGGCACCGGCAACAACGGCGACGATGGCTTTGAGGGTCTCATCTACAAGGGTGTCATCGGCACGTACCTGCATGGCCCGGCGCTGCCCAAGAACCCCGAACTCGCCGACTGGCTCATCGCGCACGCCCTCGAGCGCCGTGGCGACACACAGGCCGCCGCCCTGCTGCCGCTCAAACCCCTCGACGACACCTACGAGCACGCCGCCCACGACGCCGCCATGAAGCTCCTCTCCTAGCACCTCACCACCACAAAGGGGACAGGCACCTTTGTGGTGGTTTTCCAGTTTGCCAACGATATACGCGCCGGCAAAAAAGTCTGCTATACTCTTCCCCGCTGTCCCCATCGTCTAGCGGCCAAGGACGCCACCCTTTCAAGGTGGATATCGCGGGTTCGAATCCCGCTGGGGGCACCACAAAATCTGAGAAGCCCGTTACCAATTCGGTAGCGGGCTTTTTGCTACCGATATGCCGGGATTCGAACCCGACAGGGTGCGGATCCCGGCAAATCGGCGGCAAAACGGACTCCAAAGCGTCCTTCGCAAACAAATAGCCGGGGCCCGCGCGATGCGGACCCCGGCTCAATACCGTGACGATATGTCAGTTACGCCCTACACGTAGAACAGGATGTCGTCGTAGGTCGGAACCGGCCAGTAGTCGGCTGCCACGATCTCCTCCATGGCATCCACGGCGGCGCGCAGCGTATCCATAGCAGGAACGACCTCGTGCGCGTACACGTTGGCCTGCTCCTGGCCATCGAGAGCCTCGGCCTTCTGATGTACGGCGTCGAGCGCCTTGATGGAGTCGTTGATGGCGGTGATGCCGTTGCAGAGCTTGTTGAGCGTGTTCTGCTCGCACTGCATGGCGGCCTCAGCACCGGCGGCACGAATAGTCTCAAGGCCCTTAGCGACCTTGGTGGCATAGGCGGTAATGACCGGACGATAGGTACGACGCGCCTCGCGAACCATCGTGGTGGCCTCGATGTTCATGAGCTTGTTGTACTTCTCGAGCTTGCAGTCATAGCGGCACTGGGCCTCGGCGCGGGTCAGAACGCCCGTCTCCTCAAAGAGCGCGATAGCCTTATCGGAAACAAAGGCGGGAAGAGCGTCGGCCGTGGTCTTGTTGTTGGCAAGGCCGCGCTTCTCGGCCTCGATGGGCCACTCGTCGGAGTAACCGTCGCCGGAGAACAGGATGCGCTGGTGATCGGTCAGCACCTTCTTGCAGTACTCGAGCGCGGCGTCCTGGAACTTATCCTCGGGCGTACCCTCGAGTGCGTCGGCGAAGGACTTGAGCGACTTGGCCACGGCGGCATCGAGCACCAGGTTGGAGTCGGAGACGTTCTGCTCGGAGCCGCAGGCACGGAACTCGAACTTGTTGCCGGTGAAGGCAAACGGGGAGGTGCGGTTGCGGTCGGTGTTGTCCTGCATCAGCTTGGGCAGGGTATCGGCGCCCAGGTCGAGCACGCCGCGCGTGGCATGGACGGAAGCCTTGCCATCGATGATCTTCTCGACGACCTCGGTAAGCTGGTCGCCCAGGAAGATGGACATAATCGCCGGAGGAGCCTCGTTGGCGCCCAGACGATGATCGTTGCCGGCCGAGGCAACGGAGGCACGCAGGAGCTCCTGATAGTTATCGACGGCCTCGATCACCGCGGTGAGGAAGACGATGAACTGCAGGTTGTCGAGCGGGGTGTCGCCCGGGTCGAGCAGGTTCTCGGACTCGGTGCCAAGCGACCAGTTGTTGTGCTTGCCCGAACCGTTGATGCCCTCAAAGGGCTTCTCGTGCAGCAGGCAGACCAAGTCGTGACGGGAGGCGATGAGCTTCATCTTCTCCATCATGACCAGGTTCTGGTCGATGGCCTCGTTCACCTCGCCATAGACAGGAGCGAGCTCATGCTGGCAGGGAGCGACCTCGTTGTGCTTGGTCTTGGCAGGAATGCCAAGCGCCCACAGTTCATCGTCCAGGTCCTTCATATAGGCCGAGACGGTGGGGCGGATAGCGCCAAAGTAGTGCTCCTCGAGCTCCTGGCCCTTGCAGGGGGCAGCGCCAAAGAGGGTGCGACCGGTGATGACCAGGTCCCTGCGCTTGCGGTAAGCGTCCTTCTTGATCAGGAAGTACTCCTGCTCATCGCCCACGGAAGGAACGACCTTCTTGGGGGTCTTGCCAAACAGCGCCAAAACGCGCTTGGACTCACGCGAGAGCGCAGTCATGGAACGCAGCAGCGGGGTCTTCTTGTCCAGGGCCTCGCCCGTGTAGGAGCAGAAAGCCGTGGGGATGCACAGGACATCGTCCTTGATAAAGGCGGGGCTGGTGGGATCCCAAGCGGTGTAGCCACGGGCCTCGAAGGTGGCGCGCAGGCCGCCGTTGGGGAAGCTGGAGGCGTCCGGCTCGCCCTGAATGAGGTTCTTGCCCGTAAACTTGGTAATGGCGGTGCCGTCGTGGTTGGGCTCGAGGAAGCTGTCGTGCTTCTCGGAAGTAATGCCCGAAAGCGGCTGGAACCAGTGCGCGTAGTGCGTAGCACCCTTGGAGATGGCCCAAACCTTCATGGCGTGAGCGACGGCGTTGGCCACATCCAGGTCGAGCGGCTCACCCTCCTCGAGGGTTGCGGCAAGGCGCTTCCAAATGTCCTTGGGGAGGTAGTCCTTCATGACTTCCTCAGAGAACACCATGGTCCCGAAGCGGTCAGTAAGATCGGCCATACGGAACTCCCTTCGTATCGGCACCGCGTGAGAAGCGGTGTTGATTACTAACGAACGAGTCATAGCTTAGGCTCGCCGTGTTTCCGCGACATTACCGTTGTGTTGCTGTCGCGAAACCAATCAATGAGGTTACCGCATCGCGGCAGTATTGCCACCCTTAACAGCCAATGAACTGTATAAATTGCAGACCTCCCCGCATGGTTTAAGGGTAGTCAATTTAGGACGGGGCTAAATTGACTGGTATTTCGCATCAGATACCAGTCTTTATAACCCCGCACCCAATGAGCTGCGTTGTTATAGGGAATGCCGATAGCAAGGCATCTTTGATTGGTATCCCTAGATAGCGAGTAAAACTCCACCGTGACACAGTGGTGCTGTAGAATCCTTACAATACATCGCACTAAATATCTAAAGGAGCACGATATGCGCGTCGACGAGGTTTTTAAGCAGGCAGCATCCCAGGGCACTGCACCCGTTTCGTTTGAGATGTTCCCGCCCAAGGGCGAGCTTACCCTCGACACGGCTCGCGAAGTGGCAGGCAATCTGTGCAAGCTTTCGCCGAGCTTTGTCTCGGTCACCTGCTCGGCTGGCGGCTCGGGCAACGGCGCCACCACCGCCCCCATCGCGCATATGATTACGAGCGAATTCGATACGCCCTCGGTGGCGCACCTCACCTGTGTGGGCCGTACCCACGCCGATATCGCCGCCAAGATCGATGAGTACCGCACCGCCGGCGTGGAAAACATCCTGGCCCTGCGTGGCGATCTCCCTGCCGGCGCGACCGAGGACGACAAGCCCGCCTCCGACTACGCCTACGCCCGCGACCTCATCCCCGAGCTCGTCGACGCCGGCTTTTGCGTGGGTGCCGCAGCCTACCCCGAGGGCCACATTGCCTGCGAGGATCTCAACCTCTCGGTCGAACACCTCAAGCAAAAACAGGACGCCGGCGCGAGCTTCTTTGTGACGCAGCTCTTCTTTGATAACGAGTGCTTCTATCGTTTTCGCGAGCTTGCCGACAAGGCCGGCATCACCGTGCCCATTACCGCAGGTATCATGCCGTTTATGGGCAAGTCGCAGATCAGCCGCATGGTCTTTATGTGCGGCGCGTCACTGCCCTCCCCCGTCATCAAGATTCTCGCCAAGTACGAGAACGACCCCGAGAGTCTGCAGGCAGCCGGTGTAGATTATGCCGCCCGTCAGCTTTGCGACCTTAAGGAGCACGGTGCCGCCGGTCTGCACCTGTACACTATGAACCGTCCTGCAATCGCCGCAACCATTATGGAGCGCTTGGGGTAATGGAAAAACCGCACATCGATACAACCGCTGTCGAAGTGCCGGCCGACCTTGCGTCGCCGGCGCTTTATCGTATCGATGATGCCCACCATCCCCGCGTCGATCGTGCCGAGATGCTGCGCTATCTGGGCTACGGCGGTCAGCAGATTGAGCCCGAGCTGTCGCAGCGTATTGAGCTTGTCGTTGAGCGTCTGGAACTGGACATTGAGCCCCGTGGCGTGCGCCGCGCATTTGCCATCGATGCCATGGGCGTGGACGAGCAGGGAGAGCCTTGCATTCGCTTGGTCGGCACCAACGTTGAGCTGCGTGGTCGCGATATCTATCGCCATCTCAAAGACGCCCGCTTTGCCGCGCTCATAGCATGCACACTCGGCATGGACGCCGAGCGTCGTCTGCGCACCACGGGAGCCCAGCAGCCCCTGGAGGGAGCCGTGCTCGACGCCGCATGCTCTGCCTATGTAGAAGCCGCCGTCGAGCAGATGGACCAGCAGGTCAAGGCTGCGGCCGCCGCACACGGACTCGCCGGTAACTGGCGCTTCAGTCCCGGCTATGGCGACTGCCCGCTTACGGCCCAGCGCTCAATCGTGAATGCGCTCAACGCCACGCGGCTCATCGGGCTTACCGTCACGCCGACCAGCCTGCTCATGCCCACCAAGAGCGTGACCGCGGTGATTGGTCTGTTTGACGGCGAAGTCCACGACGCCCAGAGCCGCCCCACCTGCAATATCTGCCGCATGCGTGAGCACTGCCGCTTCCGCGCCGCCCACACCACCTGCTATTCCAGCCATTAGGAGCCATCGATGTTTACTCCGCTTATCACTCATGATCTGGACGGTGCCGCGCTGGCGGCACCCGTTGATGCCGCACGCCGTAATGGCGCTGTATACAAGACGCGCACGATCGACGACCTTCGCATTAAGGACGATCGTCTGCGCGCCGCCATCAAGGGCACCGGACACCTGCTGTTCGACGGCGGCATGGGTACCATGCTGCAGGCGGCCGGCATGAAGGCCGGCGCCCTGCCCGAGCTGCTCAACTTTGAGGAGCCCCGAGTCATCACCGACATCCAGCGCCAATACGTCGAGGCCGGATGCGACGTGATCACCGCCAACACCTTTGGCGCGAACGCCCACAAACTCGACGGCGCCGCCACCGTGGCCGATGTCTTTGCCGCCGCCGTCGCCCGCGCCCGCGCGGCCGG
>UQNH01000056.1:0-12751 GCA_900542365.1 uncultured Collinsella sp.
GTCTGCGCAGCCTACCGCTCGTGGGTCACGAGCGGGGGCTGGCCCGCGCCTTCCCCGAGATTGTCGAGGCATCGCGCGCGTGCCGGTTTGGCGATTGCACGCATACCCATGAGCCGGGTTGCGCCGTTCGCGAGGCCGAGGACGCCGGGCAGATTGACAGCCTGCGTCTGGAAACGTTCCAAAACCTGGCGTCATCCATGCGCGTGAGCGCTCAAATGCTCGATCCAGATGTCCATCTGTAATTGATTTTTCCTATGACAGCCGTCTCCCAACTGTTCGGGAGACGGCTTTTTTGCTGCGGAAAAGCCTCGAAACATGCAGTTTGCTGACGTGCTGACCAAAACCTTGCCACGAGCTTGACGGGCAGGTCAGCTTTTGGTCAGCGATTGGTTTGACATCGAAAACCAAGATCGCGATTGCGCCGCTTTGCGCTCTGACCGCCCAGACAATGGTGGTACGGGCATTCGCCCGGCACTGCCATGAGAGGAGCGGCCGTGAACAAGAGCAAGCGCATCGCCATCAGTCTGGTCGCGGGCGTGCTCGCTGCGCTGCTCTGCATGGCTTACGGCTCGTCGATCCGCTCACGAGCCGAACAGGTCCAGGCTGAGACCTTGGCCAAGTACGGTGGCGATCGCGTCGAGGTATGCGTCGCGGCGCGCGATATCGATGTGGGCGAGACCCTCGATGAGACCAATGTCATAACCCAGGAATGGCTGACGAGCCTGCTGCCGCGTGACGCGGCGACCGAGCTGCGCCAGGTGCGCGGCGACGTGACGACTTCGCGTATTCCCAAAAACGCCGTGATCTGCAATGTCTACACCAAGGCCGAGAGCCACAAGCTCGAGGTGCCTAAGGGCAAGGTCGCCGTTTCGGTGGCGGTCGATGCCGAGCACTCGGTCGGCGGTGCTGCGGGCGTGGGCAGCTACGTGGATGTGTATGTGCAAAAAGACGGCGTGACCGATCGGCTGTGCGGCGCGTACGTGATCGATACCAGCGAGGATTCCGGTGCCACGCGCGAGGGCAAGATCGAATGGGTGACGCTGGCGGCTGACCCCGAAGACGTCAAGGAACTGCTGGGAGCCTCGGGCAAGGGAACGGTCAGCTTGACGATTCCCGCCACGGCGCGCGGCAAAAAGAGCGGAGGCGACGAGTGATGAAGGCGATCTGGCTTGCGTGCTGCGCGTGCGGCGATTACGGACTGTTGCAGCGGGAAGTCGAGGGCCGTGATGTGGGTGCACAGGTGCTTCGTGTGGGTGACCTGGACGGGCTGGTTTCCATGGCGCGGGCGTTTCCGTCACGCCGCGGGGCTGCCATCATCGCGGCGTCTCTGTTTGATACCGAAGATGTGCGCAAGACTGTTGCGCGCCTGACGGCCGAAGGCCGCGTGAGCCGCGTGGTCGTGTTGATAGAAGCGCTCGATCCGTCGGATATCGAGGGGCTGTTTCGCGCGGGGGCGACCGAGGTCATCGCTGCACACAGTATATGCGGCAACGGGCGCGCGGGCGAGGGAGCGGTTGATTCCGATCGGCGCATGACGATTGAGCCCGATGCTTTTGTTGATAGGGAACCCGGGGCGCCTCGCGCTACAAGAGGCCCGCGTGTTGATGATTATGGAAAAGCGGAAGCCGAGCATGGTCGGCGCCCCCGGAACCCCCTTGTACACGATGACGCTGGAGGGCCGGCGCAGCATGCTGGCGATTCCCCGGCTGTAGATATGGGATACGTGCACGGCGTGAATCTGGCGGATGAACTCGATGAAGTTGAGGGCTTTGCCGGGTGCGGCGAGTTGTCGCTGATGCAGCATGAGCAGATTGCGCAGAACGAGCCTGCCTCGCAGACCGAACAAGCTGCCATGCCGGCTTGGACGCAGCGTGTGGTTGCGGCGGGGGAGACGGGGACGCTGTCACCGACGCCCGCCCCGCCGCCTCCGATGCCGCCGGCAGACGCTGCCGCTTCGCCGCATCGAGCTCCGGTCATCTGCGCCATTTCGGGTTCGGGCGGTTGCGGCAAGTCGACGATCGTTGCCACCATGGCACACACATCGTCGCTGTTGGGCTTGCGTGCCGCCGTGCTCGACCTGGACCTGATGTTTGGAAACCTTTACGACTTGTTAGGCGTCGATGCTCCGCGCGATATGGCGGCACTTATCGAGCCGTCGGCGGCGGGCACGCTCACCGAGCCGGATATCGTAGCCACATCGATGCGCGTGGCGCCGGGCGTTACGCTCTGGGGTCCCGTCGCGGCGCCCGAGCAAGCTGAGCTCATGGCGCGTCCGGTGGAGCTACTGCTTGATGTCCTGCGTCGCGAATCCGACGTGGTCTTTATCGATACCTCGGTCTTTTGGGGCGACGCCGTGGCGGCTGCGGTGGCGGCGAGCGACCGTTGCCTGGTCGTTGGCGATGCTGCGGTGTCGTCCGCGACATCGGCGTCGCGCGTCATTGAACTGGCAAGTCGAGTAGGTGTGCCGCGCACGCGTATGAGCGCCGTGTTCAACCGGTTCGGTGCGCGCGGGGCAGACGAGGACGTCGCTATGCGTTTTGAGATTGCCTGTGCGTTGAGCTCCAAGATTCGTATCGCCGATGGCGGGCAGGATCTCGCCGCGCTCATGGCGTTTGGGCGTGCTGACGAGGCAGTGGGGCAGACCAGCGCTTTTGCGACCAGCGTGCGCGAGGCCACGCGCGAGATGCTCGTGGAACTGGGGTGCGCCGTCGGCCCTTGGAGCGATATGGTCGCCGACCGTGCAATGCGCACCGAACGCCCGCGTATTCGCCTTCCCTGGTCGCACGAGGGTGATCAGCGATGAGCCTGCAAACGAGGATTAAGGCTGCCGGCGCTGCAGCGGCGGCAGCGCCTGTGGATGCGGGGCGTCGCCGCGCGGTGAAACGACGCACCAAGCGCGCCGTGATGGACCGTATGGGTTACGACGAAGTGGCGCGTATCAGCGCCTATATCGACCCGACACTTGCCCGCTCGGAATTGCGTCCTGCGGTGGAGGCGGCGCTCAATGTTGAGGAGCCGACCGATCTCGCGACGCCCGAGCGCGAGACTATCATCGACGAGATTTTGGATGACGTGGTGGGCTTGGGGCCGTTGCAGCCGCTCATCGAGGACGACACCGTTACCGAGATCATGATCAACGGCTGCCGCTCGGCTTTCTTTGAACGCGGCGGCGTCTTGTACCCCATCGAGCATGCGTTTGAGGATGATGAACAGATCCGTGTGCTTATCGACCGCATCATCTCGCCACTTGGCCGCCGTATCGACGAGCGCAGCCCCATCGTCAACGCCCGCCTCAAAACGGGTTATCGCGTCAACGCGGTGATTCCGCCTGTGGCGATTGACGGACCGATTCTCACCATCCGAAAGTTTTCGGACCGCATCTGCTCGCTGGACGAGCTCGTGGGGTTGGGATCGTTGCCGCTTTGGTATGCGCAGCTGCTGTCGTGCGCGGTGTCGCTGCGACAGGACCTGGCGGTTGCGGGAGGCACGGGATCTGGTAAGACCACCCTGCTCAACGCGTTGTCATGCGAGATTTCCACCGGCGAGCGCATCGTGACGATCGAGGACTCTGCCGAGCTCAAGTTTGCGCATCATCCGCACGTGGTGCGCCTAGAGGCGCGCGAGGCTTCAATTGAGGGTGAGGGCGCGGTGACGATCCGCGACCTGGTAACTAATGCCCTGCGCATGCGCCCCGACCGCATCGTGGTGGGCGAGGTGCGCGGTGCCGAGTGCTGCGACATGTTGCAGGCCATGAACACGGGCCACGACGGATCGCTCGCCACACTTCATGCGGGTTCAGAACAGGAGACCGTGGTGCGTTTGACGTTGCTTGCACGTTATGGGATCGATCTGCCGAGTGAGCTTATCGAGGAGCAGATTGCCATGGCACTCGACGGTATCGTGATGTCCGAGCGCCACGCCGATGGCAGACGCTTCGTCTCCTCGTATTCGGGGGTGCGACGCGCCGCATCGGGCGGCGTAGAGCTCGAGCGCTATGTGACGTTCGATGCCGCCGAGCGCACCTGGACGCTTGACCGCGAGCCGCCGTTTATCGCAGAAGGCCTGCGGTCGGGGACGCTCACACAAGAGGAGGTGGACGAATGGAGATCACTGTGCCCCTCGTCGTAGGGGGCTTGGCAGGGCTTTCTGTCGCGACGGCGTGCGGGGCGGAACCTCGTGTGCCGCAGGTACCGCCGGCGGAGCTGGCACGTCAGGCGCTCGAGACGGTGGCAGAGAAGCTGCCGCGTGAGCTGGTGGAAAACGATCTGCTGAAAAAGATCGCCCGTTCGTGGGCATCGCTGGCTCCGGCGCATCGCCTTGGCCTCGTGATCGAAGATGCTTCGGGGCGTTTGGCGTTTCTGCTGCTATCGAGCGGTGTCTGCTGCGTTTTACTAACGATGGTGTCGTTATCGCCCCTCGGATTTGCCTTGGGACTTGTTGTTCCGTTTGCCGTTGGCGCCGCTCGGGATGGCTTTGAGAGCCGGCGCGAGCAACGCGATGCAGAAGAGGCAATGCCCGAGGCGTTTACCGCACTTTCCATGTCGCTTGCCTCGGGACATTCGCTGGCCCAGGGCATGCGCTTTGTGGGCGCTCATGCGCAAGAGCCAGTGCATACCGAGTTTTTGCGGGTGGCGGCGGCGATCGATTGCGGCATCTCGGCGACCGACGCGCTCGATGACTTGCTCGTGCGCATCGACGCCCCCGGTCTTTCGCTTGTGACCTTGGCGCTTAAGGTGTCTCAGCGCACCGGAGCTCCGCTTGCCGACTTACTGTCCGAGGCGTCGAGCATGGTAGGGGGGCGCATTGAGCTCAAACGCCGCCTGGATGTTAAGACGTCACAGGCGCGTATGTCGGCACACATGGTCGCGGCGATGCCGGCGGGCATGTGCGCGGTGTTGGCGCTGCTTTCGGCAGATTTTCGTCGCGGTCTTGCGACGCCTGCCGGCGCGGGCGCTGTGGTGCTGGGTCTTGCCCTCAACGCCGTTGCCCTGGTGGTTATCCGGCGCATTATGCGGGTGGAGCTATGAGCGCCCCGGTTGCAGTTGCGGCTTGCCTGTGCGCCCTGAGCGTATTTGTCGCGACGGGTTTGGATCGGGCGGATGCACGCAAGATCACAGGGGCCTGCAAGCGCGAGGCGGTGCTGGTCGCTGCCGCAGGTCGCTCGGTGGTCGATGCTCTGATCGCGCGAGCGAAGGGCGCGGTTGGAGCGGGCGGCCCGGCGCGAGTGTCGCTCGGCGAAGTGTCCGAGATGATCGATGTTGTTCGCTTGGGTCTTTCGGCCGGTCTTTCGTTTGATGCGGCGCTTGAGATTTTCTGCGCCAACCGCCGGTCAGTGCTGGCTCTTCGCCTTGAGCGAGCCTGCATGGCGTGGCAGGTGGGCGTGGGCACGCGTGAGGACGAGTTGTTGGCCGCCGCGCGCGACTTGGACGTGCGAGCGCTCGAGACCTTTGCCATCACGGTGGGGCAGGCGCTCGCCCTGGGTGCCCCACTTGCCGAGACGCTGGCCGCTCAAAGTCGCGAGATCCGTGCGGCTCATCGCGCCGCGGTCGAGCGCGAGATCGAGCGTGCGCCCGTCAAGCTGCTGATTCCCACCGGCACGCTCATCTTGCCGGCGTTGCTTCTGTCCATATTGGGCCCGCTGCTGGGAGCAGGCGGGATGATGTAGGGAGGAATACATGAACACGATGACTGACGCTGCTGGCAAGGTCCAGGGCTGGGCGTTTTGCCGGGCGGCACATGTTCGTCAGTGCGCCAAGGAGCTATTGCAGGAGGAGAGCGCACAGGGTACCACCGAGTATGCCATCTTGGTCGGCGTGCTCGTGGTGATCGCGATTATCGCCATCGTCGCATTTAAGGGCAAGGTCCAAGATCTATGGAACGCTATCAGCGAGGGCATCAACAGCCTGTAGAGGGCGAGCGCCCCATCGGGGTACTGCTGGTGTTTGCTTGCCTGACCGTGGCGATAGCGGCGGTGCTTTGGGGGCTTAACGCCGCGCGGCAGCAGCGTCCTGGGGCCGCCTCCGATTCGGGCTCAGATTCGGCGGTGGCGTCTCAAAAAGATGAGACGCGAGATGCGGACGATTCGGATGTCGCTGTCACGGCGCAAACCTTTCTGCGGACGCTCGACAAGCGGTCTGCCACTGCAACGGATTCGCCTGAGGGCAACGCGATTGCGGTCCGGCTTGCATGGTCCGAGGACCGACCGATGACCGAGGCAGCGGCGGATATGTTACGCGCCTACCGCGAGGTGCCAACGGCCCAGCTCGCCCTGAGCGGCTATCTCGATATTAAGGGCAACGTATGGGGCGCCATCGTGCGCGATGGACGCGGCTGGGTCGATATGGTGACGGTTGCCGCGGATGCTGGCGATGCTTCGTGTCGTCTGCGCGCCGTGCGCCTGAGCCCGCAGGCAACGGACTCAAAGGAGGGATCGTGAAATGCATGATGTCCTGCGTGAGGAATCTGCCCAGGCGACGGTCGAATACGCCATCGTCACGGTGGCGCTGTTATCGATCGTGCTGGCGATCGCGGGGCTTTGGCGTGCTGGCACCGATGGGCGCTTGGCGGCGCTGGTTGAGCGGGCGGCATCCCATGGCGTTGCCTCGATGCCGGTTATCGACGCCGCTGCGGGCGCTAAGGACATCGCGTTGTATTGATATCGCGCGTGAGGACCGGGCGCAGTCTACGGTCGAGTCCGCTTTTTTGCTGCCGACGTTTCTGACGCTCATCCTTCTCGCACTGCAACCGGTGTGCCTGCTCTATACGCGCGCGGTCATGGAGTCTGCCGCCGCCGAGACCGCGCGGCTCATGACCACGACGACGGCGGAGGACGATGATCTTAAGGAGTTCACCCGCCGCCGGCTTACCGCAGTGCCCAACGTTTCGATCTTTCATGCCGGCGGGCCGTTGTCGTGGGATATCGAGCTTGGCCGGGCCGGTGCGGGTGGCGTCTCGTCCGTGTCCGTTTCCGGCGAGGTCAAGCCGTTGCCTGTGATCGGTGCGTTTGCACAGGCTATGGGTGGTACCGCCGAGGGCGGCTACGTTGA
Organism: uncultured Collinsella sp.; assembly: GCA_900542365.1. Classification (GTDB taxonomy): domain Bacteria; phylum Actinomycetota; class Coriobacteriia; order Coriobacteriales; family Coriobacteriaceae; genus Collinsella. Next base: position 7,047 of record UQNH01000056.1, read on the forward strand.
GCTCAAAGTCGATGTCTCGTATCAATCGCGTCCCGAATGGCTGGAGGGAGATTATGATTCGTGGATTGCTGCATGGGATTAAGCGTTTCTGGTCTAGACGCGTTTTGACGCACCGTCCGAGCTGCCATCGCAAGCGAGGCGGCTTTATGGGTCGAGCCGGTGTCGATCTGTTTATCGAAGACGGCGCCTATACCACGCTTTCTTCTGCCGTGGTCATCCTAGTGGTGCTCACATTGTTGTTTTCGTCGACCGCGGCGATATGGAGCATGTCGCGTGCCGGGGATACCCAGGTGGCGGCTGATAGTGGCGCGCTGGCGGGTGCCAACGTAGTGTCGTCCTATCACACGGCTGCCACGGTGGTTGATGCGAGCATCTTGAGTCTGGGGCTGGCGGGGTTTGCCACGATCGGGACGGGCCTGGTCGCCATCCTCATCCCGGGTGCCGAGCCGGTTGCCGGCAATATGGTCGACACCGGGATTGAGATCATTAAAACGCGCAACAAGTTTGCCAAAAGCGCATCGGAAGGCTTACAGAAAATCGAGACGGCCCTGCCGTATCTGATTGCCGCGCGTGCCACGCAGGCGGTGTCGGCGCAGGATACCGATAGTGTGACCTATACCGGTACGGCGCTTGCCGTGCCCAGGACATCCGAGTCTGACTTCGCTGCGCTCAAAGGATCAGAGATCTCGACCGATACCATTAAAGACACATCAGATGATTTAGAGGGTGCGGCCGAGGAGCTGCGGAAGGCTTCTGAGGACACGGCGAAGGCTAAAGAGCGTGCTTGGCTGGCGGATTGTGGTGGGTCTGACAAGGGCTCGGTCGGCAGCTGTTCTTGCATGTGGGAGCGTGCGAAAAGCCTAACGGATCTCTCCGGTGTTCAAAATCCGCATTACTCATCGAGCGTTACGTGGGAGCCCCAAGTTGCCCTTGATCGCGCGAAGGACTACTACCATTGGCGTCTGACAAATGAGAAGCCCCACGGCTCGAGTGTCGAGATGAAGGCAGAGTCTGCGGCGCGTAAGGCGTTTTATACCTATGCGAGCGCGGAGGTCGATCGGGCACATATAACCGAGAACGGAGACGGGGTTTCCTCCTATATTCCGCTGCTGCCGCGCAACTCTGATGAGGTTCGGGCGACGGAACTCTATACCGATGCGGTGTGGCCGACTAGCGTGAACGATGACAAGGCGTATCTGCATTACGGGACGACCTGCCCTAACTATAAGAAAGGGACGCCGAGCGGATTTGCTTCGGTTGCCGATTACGATGGACAGGATAAATGCAGCAAATGCCATTTTGGCGTTTTGTCGCTTGGTGCTGTTGCGGCGCCTTCAACCTCTATCGAAAACGGCTTCGAGTATCACTTTGACAAGTTTAAAGACGCCCTGGAGGACTACGTCGACTGTCGCAACAAGGAGCTCGAGCTCGAGCGTCAGACCGAGGACGAAGCCGACCGTGCGGGCAATGCGTTCGATACCGCCATCAAAGAACTTTCCGGTGAGCGTCCGCGTATCGCCCCACCTGGTCGCAACGGCGTAGTCGCCTTTGCAGTTTCGGGTGATATTACCAGCCCCGATCAACTTAACTCTTCGTTTAACGCGGCGGTTGAGCTTGGCAGTCGCGGTGCCATCTCTGCCGCGGTACTGGCGCCCGATGAGGCGACGGCGCAAAACAACGTGCTTTCGCGATTTTTCTCGACATTGAAGGAACGTTCGGGTGGCGTTGCCGGCGTACTCGATGGCGTCATGGATGTTTGGGGGCGGCTGCTTGTGGGATACGGAGACATCCAAGGTTCGGCCGACGAACTTATGGACGAGATGATTAAGGGCCTAGGAGGGGGCAACGGCGCGTTGGGCTCCATTGCGTCGTGGCTTGGCGATACCGTTTCGGCGTCCGTGGCGGCGCTGGGCTTGGAGCCGTGCGACTTGCGCCTGCGAAAGCCGGTGCTGACCGACACCGCCAATGTCATCAAGAGCCCGGGGTCTGACATCACGGCTCTTTCTAATGCGCAGGACGAGCTACGAAGTATTCCGTTGGGCGTGACCGATCCCAAGGCGCTTTGCGAGGCGTTGGAATATCAAGTCGAACGCACCATTAGCGGTACGGTGTTCACGCTTGCGGAGATTCCTCTGCCCGGCGGCGGCTCCATCCCGCTCACCGTCGATGTCGCCACGCTGGTTGGCGCTTTGGGCGGTGGGTCGTAATGAGTATCCGCATGCGTCTGCGCGAGGAGCGCGCCCAAGCGACGGTGGAGATGGCAGTGGTTACGCCCGTTTTGCTGGTGCTGGCACTCATCGTGTACAACGTCATGATCTTTGCCAGCGCTGTCGCGCGCTTCGACCGCGTGGTGCCCGACATCGTGTTGGCGCACGCCGTGGCGTCGGAGGGGGAGGGCGACGAAAGCTCTGCCGATGCCTCGGCGACGGTTCAGACTCAAATTCTGAATGCCATGGAAGGCTATGGCTTGCAGATCGAAGTGTCGAGCGAGCAAGGCGCGGAGGCATCGGATGGTGGCCTGCTCTCCCTATCCGGTACGTTTAGGACCTACACCTGCACCATGCACTATGAGCCGTGGCCGACTTCTCTCAGCATCGCTGGCGTTCCGCTGGGGGCGCCGACAACGTTGTCGCACGAGCGCGCGGTGACGGTCGATCCATGGCGTCCGGGGGTGGTCATGTGACCGCGGTCTCGTCCTACATCGCGTACGCGCGGGCGCTCAACAGGCTGGGTTGGACGCCGGCCGAGTTTGTGGTGGCGGAGTCGTTTGCCGTGCGCCTGCGCGGCATGCTGGGACGGTGTCCGGTTGCCGCCAACGGTCTGCCGCTCGTCATGGCGTTTCCACGCTGCTCTTCGGTCCATACGTGTTTTATGGCCTATCCCATCGACATCGCCTTCATCGATCGCGACGGCAATATCCTCGCGCGCTACGAAAGCGTTCGTCCTTGGCGCACGTGCTCCTGCCCCGGCGCCTGGGCCGTACTAGAGCGTCCTTCAATCATTGTTTCGATCCCTGCTCTCCAACGCGTGCCGGCTTAAGAATTGGCGACAGCGGACTTTCGTCATACGAAATTGGGTAAGATGGGGAGGAGATGCATGGATGTCGAGATCCATCCCAACGCCAAAAAGCACCTGACGGAAGGGGTCGATGATGGGCAAGACGTATACGGCCGCTAATGGTCAGGTTGTAACGGATGAAATGATTGACGCGTGGTGCGAGTCGTACGAGCGCGGAGAGTTTCCGGATGGCGAACACACCGTTGGTGGGATCGTGCATGGACGGCCCCCACTCTCAGGTGAGGGGACGGCAACGCTGTCGGTCAAGATTCCTCTGGGAATGAAGGAGGCCATTCGTCGACGGGCGGCTGCCGAGGGGATGACGCCAAGTGAGTTTGCCCGTGCGGCTCTGAGCGAAAAACTTCTTGCTGCCGGCTGATGCCTCTGACGTGCCGATTTAAAGAACCGAGGCTGTGCTCAAAAACTTTTTTGAAATTCTCGGTTGATCGGAACGCGTCCTTGGTTATACTAATCAAGCCTTGAAACAAGGCACACCTCAAATGGCTGGGTAGCTCAGTTGGTAGAGCAGAGGACTGAAAATCCTCGTGTCAGGGGTTCGATTCCCTTCCCCGCCACCTTGAATTGACTAGGACCTCTGCAAAGGGGTCCTTTTCTTTTATGTAGGGTTCTGCGGAAACTGCGTCCCAGAATAAGGGCTCAGAACGGGACACACTTTCCGGTGCCTGCCTCCGGCGCGCGTACACACCTCGTCGCACCATTCCGAGTCCGTCTGCTCCCAGACATTCCTCCCACTTTCGCGTCACTTTGCAGACCGTTCGGTCGCCTGTCCGCACACGCGGGTATACTCAAAACGATACTTATCCTACGCAATACGATGCGGGTTCGACCTGCATGATCCGAAGGGGGCAGTGATGGAGAGGATACTCGGCGTTAATCTCTCTGGCTGGTTTATTCCCGAGCCTTGGGTGACCCCGTCGCTGTACGCGGCGACCGGTGCATCCAACGCGGCTGAGCTACAGGAGGCCATGGGTACCGCCGCCTATAACGAGCGCATGCGCCGCCATTACGAGACGTTTGTGAGCGAGGACGATTTTCGCCGCATGGCGCAGATCGGTCTCAATGCCGTGCGTCTGCCGGTGCCCTGGTATGCCTTTGGCTCACAGGAGTCCGATGCCTCCTACATATCGGTTGTCGATTACATCGACCGCGCAATTGAGTGGGCTGCCAAGTACGACATCCGCGTGCTGCTCGATCTGGCAACCGTGCCCGGTGGCCAGGGCGATTCCAACGATTCGCCCACCACGCCGGAGGCTGTTGCCGAGTGGCATTCGTCCACCAACGGCCGTCATGTCGCACTCGACGTGCTCGAGCGCTTGGCCGATCGCTATGGCGAGGCCGAGAGCCTGCTGGGCATTGAGCTGCTGGACACGCCGCAGATGAGCGTTCGCAAGAGCCTCTTCACCATGACGGATGGCATTCCTGCTCACTACCTGCGCAATTTCTATCGCGATGCCTACGAGCTCGTCCGTTCGTATATGCCCGAGGATAAGATCGTCGTCTTCTCGTCGTCGGGGCATCCCAGCGAGTGGAAGCATTTTATGCGCGGCGCCAAGTACAAGAACGTCTACATGGACCTTCACCTGTACCATTACCGCGACGAGTATGCGCTCGACATCACGAGCCCTCGCGGGCTGACGACGGCGATTTCGCGTAACAAGCGCGAGCTTAAAGAAGCGATTTCGACTGGGTTCCCCGTGCTGGTGGGCGAATGGTCGGGCGCGGCGATCTTTGCCAACTCGTCGGTTACGCCCGAGGGCCGCAATGCCTACGAGCGCGTGTTTATCGCCAACCAGCTGGCTTCGTTTGCGCCGGCTGCCGGTTGGTTCTTCCAAACGTGGAAGACCGAGAAGCGCATTGCAGCATGGGACGCCCGCGCGGCGCTCGGTACGCTCGAGCGCGGCATGATTGAATAGGTTGATATGACGCAAAACAGCGCCCATACGGGCAAACTCTATGTGGTCGGCACGCCCATCGGCAACCTGGGTGACCTGTCCCCGCGCGTTGGCGAGGCCTTTGCCGCTGCCGATGTCATCTGCTGCGAAGACACGCGTGTGACGTCAAAGCTGCTGATGCACCTGGGCATTTCCAAGCCGCTTGTCCGTTGCGACGAGAATGTGATCGCTAGCCGCGCTGCCGGCCTGGTCGACCGTCTGCTGGCGGGGGAGACCCTCGCCTTTGCCTCGGACGCCGGCATGCCGAGCGTGTCCGATCCCGGCCAGGCGCTGATCGAGGCGGCGCGTGAGGCCGATGTGCCCGTCGAAGTTATTCCTGGGCCCTCTGCTTGCGTCACGGCGCTTGTTTCGTCCGGCATTCCCTGCGAGCATTTTTTCTTCGAGGGCTTTTTGGGCCGAAAGCACGGCGACCGTGTGCGCCGTTTGCAGCGCCTTGCCGTGGTGCCCGGCGCACTCATCTTCTACGAGTCTCCACATCGCATCGTGGCGACGCTCGAGGCCGTGGCGGAGGTCTTTCCCCAGCGTGAGGTTGCCGTCTGCCGCGAGCTCACCAAGCTGCACGAGGAGGTCTTGCGCGGGCCCGCTGACCAGCTTGCCGAGGAGCTGCGTGCTCGCGGCGAGGTAAGGGGCGAGATTGCGCTGGTCATCGCGCCGCCGAGCGAGGATGAGGAGGCC
>UQNH01000057.1:0-12741 GCA_900542365.1 uncultured Collinsella sp.
GTCTCGGCCAGACGGTCGCACAGCGCGTCCTTGGCGCGCAGGGCCGAGAAGCGCGTGTTGCGCAACTGCTCGGTCACGCCGCGGGCGGTAATGGCGATGGTGGCGCCGGGGCGGACGATGCTCTCCCAGGCGATGTCGTAAACGCTATCGTACAGTTCATCGGCATCCTGCGCCTCAAAGCGCCCGAGCACCGCGAACACGCGGCTCGCCAGGCGCGACCACAGACAGGCGCGGTAGCCTTCTTCGAGCTCGCCCTCAAACGTAGCGCGGCCTTTCAGGCGGCGGACATGCGAAAGCCCGAGGCGTTTAAGCTCATCGGCGAGTGCGGACTCAAAGCCCTCGGGGCAGCTTGCGTAAAATTCCATGGGTGACCTCTCTGGTTGCGTCGCTCCATTATATGATGGATGCTTCGTTTGCCATCGCCCTCGAAAGGAACCCATATGATTGATGCGTGCTCCTTGATTCCCATTTTCATTGCAACAGCCTCAGGACTCGGGGCCTCGCACAGGCTCCCGCCGCCTTACAGAACTGAAAGCTGGGCGTAGGACAAATCCATGGCACGTGACCTGCGATTGCTCGGCCATAGATGGCGTAATCGAGGCTAAGGGAGGGCATCATGCGCAAGGGAAACGAGAGCTGGTTCTGGCACGCGAACGACATGGTGGTGGCGGGCGACATGAACCCCGTGGTCCGCGTCCTGTGGGCCGCGCTCATCGTAGGCATCGGCGTCGCGACGATGGCCACGCTCTGGATCGTCACGAGGTAGCGCGCCACGAACGGATGACGAGGCACGCGGCGCATGCCACGCTGGCGGAACCCTAGCCTCGCTGCTGGACAATCTGTTCGATGAGCTTCGCGACGGAGTCCTCGGCTGCGTTCCCGATCAGGTGATGGGCCGCGGCCTTCGCCTCTGGCATCGCGCCCGCGACTGCGTAGGAGTTCGGCACCTTATCGAGGAGCGTCACGTCGTTTTCCGAGTCTCCGATAAAAGCGACCTCGTCCAGCGTGACCCCAAGGCTGCCGAGAAGCGCGTCGAGTCCGTTTACCTTGCTCCAGCCAGCCGGAACAACATCGAGGAAGAATGGGACGGGCGAGGGGAAATCAAGTTCTGGGCAGGCTTCCTTGCATCGACTCCGAACGACTTCCGTCGGGGCGGAGCTGACGTTGACGAAGATGCCGGCGGTTATGACGTCACGGTTCGTGGGCACGTCTCCGAGCGCCATGTCTCTTCCGGAGTCCTTAACGACGTCCAAGGCGAATTCGTCGCCAGGCTCGACGGCGCAGAGGAACTGCTCGCAGCGCTTGCCTGTCTCATCGACATCGGCGACTAGCCAGAGTGACGTCCCCGCGTAGGGGCGTACAGCGCTATCGAGCTTGACGAGTGCCTCCGTCGAGAGCGTCTTTTTGAACACGAGTTCGCCGCTGGAGAAGACCTTCTTTCCGTTGGCCATGATGCCGGTCGAGAAACAGCGCGCGTCGCCGTCAAAGGCATCGGCCAGGTCGGCGTAGTCGCGCCCGCTTGCGGGGCCGAACGCGATGCCCGCATCGAGCGCCGAAAGAATCGCGCTGTGCGTGCGCTCCGATACGACCCTTGAGCCAAACGGCAACAGGGTCCCATCCATGTCTGCGAGGATGAGCTTTATCAAGGGGTCCTCCCGTTTCGGTCTGGGCATCGGTGCGCCGGCGTGCGTCGTCCTAGCTGTATTGCTTGTCTCCCATGAGATTCTTCGAGATGATCCTGTTAAACTCTACCGGGTCATCCCAGCAAGAGGTCAGGAAGAGGAACAGCAGCTCGATGACGAAGTTGATCGAGCTGTGCGAGAAGGCGATCTCGGTTCCGGTGATGGCCTGATCTCGCGAGATGGCTCGGATGATATGCGTGGCACGCTTCGCGAGCGGCGTATCCGGGTTGTCTGTGATCATGATGATGGGGGTGTTCGAATCCTCGGCAGAGTCGAATATGTTGACGAGGCGCTTCGAGTATCCGGACGTCGAAATGACGAGCAGAACGTCATTCTCCTTGAGGCTGGTTGCGACGGAGACCATGGCTTCGGTGGTACTGGGGCAAAACGCTCTGACTCCAACCTGCGAGAGCTTGAACGCCGCGTTTACGCCCATGTTAATCGAGTTGCCGACGCCCGCGATCAGGACGAGGTTGGCGTTGTGGAGCAGATTGACGACTGCCGAAAAGTCATCGGAGTCAATGAGCGAGGCGGTTTGGGAGAGCTCCTTGACCTTGTGAGACAGGACGTACTTGATGGAGCCCTCGACGTCGTCCAGAGTAATCCTGCCGTCCGTGGCCTTTTCTTCGCCGGATGCCCTGCTGATGGATATGCCGAGCGCCAGACGCATGTCCGAATAGGTTCGGTAGTCAAGCGTCCTTGCGAATCTCGAAACAGACGCCGGTGACGTACCGGTTTCTGCGGCGAGTTCGCGGACGGTCATCGTTGCGACATCCGACGGGTGGTCGAGCACATATGTTGCGATTGCCTTCTCCGAGGGGGATAGGCTGCTCATGACCGCGCAGATGTGGCTGAGCACATCCCCTGTCTTATCCATGGTTACTCCTTGGTCCTAGCTTGCTTTGTATCTTAGGTCAAGAGAGGTGAAAAGTAAGCAAAATGTTTCATCAGCGGTGAAATAGCGTTTCACCGCTGATTTCCTACCGTTCACGGTAAATCGGTACTTCCTCGGCGCAATCTCAGCTTGAGCTGCTATCTTATGAGTCGTGAAACAACGGCACGAAAACTATGAAACAACAGAACATTGTTTCAACGCCTCGCAACTCCGTTTCACGCTAGATGGTGAATCACTTCGAAGCCCAGACAGGCACCCGGCGAGCAAGAAGGGAGAAGCACGATGCACAACGCCAAGACAAACGCAAGCATGACTTCGCTGTTCTTCGCGAACGTACTCTACTGGGTCTGCGCGGGCGTGTACTCGCCGTTTCTCTCCGCTCACTACACGAGCCTCGGCCTCAGCGCGGCCCAGACCGGCATCCTCCTCGCGGCGACCCCGGTGTGTGCGCTCGCCATCCAGCCGCTCTGGTCGACGATCGCCGACAAGCTCGGGCGCCGCCGCGCGGTCATCGTGGCCCTCTGCCTTGCGGCGGCGGTACTCGCTCCGCTGTATTACCTGGCGTCGACGTTCGTCCCGGTCCTTCTCGTAACCTTTGCATTCTCGGCGTTTTTCTCGGGGCTCCTGCCCCTGAGCGACTCCCTCGTCATCGAGCTCGCGGATCGCTCTGGCCTGGACTTTTCTCGCATTCGCATGGGTGGCACTATCGGCTATGCCATCGTCGTCCTGATCGTCGGTCGGCTGCTCGACATGGCTCCTCAAATCCAGTTCACGGTGGTCTCCGCCGCGCTGGTGGTCTTCGCGGCTCACATGTGGCGCCTCCCCGAGGCGGGAATTCGCGCCAATGCCGCGGACGATCCCAAGGTCTCCCACGGAAAGGGCCTCCTCTCGCTGTTCACCAGCAATGAGATCGCCTTCGTCTTGGTCTTCGCCTTCATCAGTTCGGCCGCGATTGGCTTCATCGGGGCGTTCTTGGGCCGCTACGCGGTCGAGCTTGGCGAGGGTCAGAACCTCGTGGGCGTCCTGAGTGCGGTCTCCGCTGCGAGCGAGATCCCCATCCTGCTCGTTTCCTCCAAGCTGGTCAGGCGCTTCGGCGAGATGAACCTCCTGATCTTTTCCTGCTTCATGGCGGCGCTCAGGCTCGTGCTCGTGGGCACCGGCATCGTCCCGGTCATGGTCTGCGGCCAGCTGCTGCAGAGCGTGAGTTACATGACCGTCTACTACTCCTGCGTTACCTACATTGCCAACCACACCTACGAGGATTGTCGCGCTCGAGGTCAGAGCGCCTTCGCGATGGTCCAGAGCGGTCTGTCCGTCGTGGTTGCGAACTTGTTTGGCGGTTGGGCGTGCGACGCGCTCGGCACGCACGCGGGTTTCCTGGCCTTCGCCCTCGCTTCAACGATTGCTGCGGTCGTTGCTCTTGTGACGTACGTGCTGTGGCGTAGAAGCGCGGCGCCACAGCCTGAGGAGGCGGCCGCATAGGCTCCACCGCGCCTCGCAAGCGCCTGCCTGCCTCGCGCTTCGCTTCGTGTTCAACCAGCTGACGAGCTGAGAACTGTCCGATCCAATGATTATTCAGGTGAAAGGAAGACAAAGATGTCACTCATCAAGGTCAACGAGCTTCTTCAACATGCGACCGAGCACCACTATGGCGTGCCCGCGATTAACGTCATCAATACGGAGACCATCCGTTATGCGATCCAGGCCGCCGAGGATGAGCACATGCCCATCATCATCCAGTACTGGCCTGGCTTCGAGGACCACTGCGCCCTCGACATCATCGCCTTCGCCGCCCGCTATTACGCCGAGCGCGCGAGCGTGCCCGTCGCCGTCCACCAGGATCACTCCGCTGGTTACGAGATCGCCGTCAAGGGCGTCAAGGCCGGCTTCCCATCCGTCATGGTCGACGGCTCCTCACTTCCCTATGAGGAGAACTTCCAGCTCACGAAGGACGTCGTCCAGGTCGCCAAGATCTTCGACGTCGACATCGAGGCCGAGCTCGGCCATGTCGGCAACGGCTCTGACGCCAACGACTTCGTGAACAGCGACCACTACACCGACCCGAACCTCGCCGAGGAGTTTGTCGAGGGCACCGGTTGCGGCTCGCTCGCCATCGCCGTCGGCAATGCCCACGGCCCCTATGTCAAGGTCCCGAACCTCGACATGGAGCGCATCAAGGCCTGCAGGGAGGCCGTCAGCGTCCCCCTCGTCATGCACGGATGCTCCGACATCCCCGACGAGCAGCTCCAGGAGGCCGTGAACCTCGGCATGAGTAAGTTCAACATCGCCACGGAGTACTTCCGTTCCATGTACCGCGCCTTCGAGAAGGACATCAACTCCGGTAAGAACGACGGCAACGGCATAGGCCTCCTGATGGACGCCGCCCCCGACATGCGCGCGTTCGTCGTCAGCAAGATCCAGCTTCTGAACCCCAACCACTATTCGCTCTAGGAGAGACTCGATGAAGAAAGTTCTTGTCGCGTCGCACGGCCACCTCGCAAGCGGAATCAGGAGCTCGATCGGAATCCTGACCGGCATGGCGGACATGGTGGAGGCAGTTGACTGCTACGTGGACGACTCTGATTTCACCCCTCGCATCCAGGCCTTTATTGACTCGGTGGGCCCTGAGGACGAGGCCATCATCTTCACCGACATCTACGGTGGTTCCGTCTTCCAGAAGGTCGTCCTTATGGAGCCGGAGAAGCGCGGGATCGTCCACGTCACCGGTATGAACCTCGGCCTCGTGATCGAGACGCTCCTCGGCGCCGAGCCGGTCACGGCAGATTCGATCAAGCAGAGCGTCGAGCTGGCGAGGGCGACGATGCAGGTCGTCGAGCCTCCGAGCAAGGCCGCGGACAACGAGGAGTCCGAGGGAGACTTCTTTGATTAGAGAGTACTAACAAGTAGAGAGAGGAAGCAATGATTGTTCAGGTTCGAGTCGATGACCGTCTGATTCACGGACAGGTCGCCCTGGTGTGGACCAAGGAGCTCAACACCACCAGGATCATCGTCGCCAACAAGCACGCCGTGGAGAGCGACGCCCTTCGCATGACGCTTTCCATGGGTACGCCGGCGGGCCAGAAACTCCTCGTCAAGGACGTTCCGGATGCCTGCCGCATCGCGAACGATCCGCGCGCGGACTCCATGCGCATCTTCGCGCTCACCAACTGCGTGCGTGACGTGCTTGAGCTCGTTAAGGGCGCGCCGGGCAAGATTGAGGGCGTGAACGTTGCCAACGTCGGCCGCTTCGACAAGTCCGATCCGGATAGCAAGGTCGCCCTCAACTCCACGATCATGCTCAACCCGGATGAGCTCGAGGCCGCGAAGGAGCTTTGCGAGCAGGGTATTCCGGTTTTCCATCAGCTTATCCCGTCCAATCCCAAGACTCCTCTCAAGAGTCTGATCGAGGCGGCGGGGAAATAAGGGGATTTGGCCAGGCGGCCAAATGAAATGAAAGAAAGGAAGTCAAATGGTTGGGTTGGCAATAATGGCCTGGTTGACCGTGCTGATTTGCTACGGCGGCAACTGGGTTCTCGGTCAGTGCATGATCGAGCGTCCTCTCGTGGTAGGTCTCGTTGCGGGCCTCCTGATGGGCGACGTCAAGACCGGTGTCATCATCGGTGCCTCTCTCGAGGCGATCTTCATGGGCGCGGTTAACATTGGTGGCGCTATCTCCGCCGAGCCTGTTACCGCGACCGCCCTCGCCGTCGCCTTCACCGTTGGCGCTGGTATCGACCAGGGTGCCGCCATCACACTGGCCGTTCCCGTGGGCGTCGTCACCGCATTTCTCTCGATCTTCATGAACAACGTGTTCCTCGCGTTCTTCGCAGCCACCTTTGACAAGATGGCCGCCGAGGGCAACGAGAAGGGCCTCGCGCTTCAGCACTTCGTTCTCTGGTTCGTTAAGTACGCTGCCTTTGGCCTCATCGCCTTCCTCGGCGTTTACCTCGGCGCTGAGCCCGTTGCCGCCATCGTTAACCAGATTCCGGCCAATGTCATGAGCGGCCTCAACGCCGTGGGTGCCCTCCTGCCCGCCGTTGGTATGGCGCTCCTGCTCCAGATGCTGTGGAGCACCGAGCTCAGCATCTACTTCTTCTTGGGCTTTACGCTCTACCAGTACCTCGGCCTCCCGATGATCGCCATCGCAGTTCTCGGTGTCATCATCGCGGTTGCCTCCGCCCTCCGCGACAAGGAGATCTTCGATCTCACCAAGAAGGGAGTGGCCACCCAGGCCGTTTCCGGCGACTCTGTAACCAGCGACGAGGAGGATTTCTTCGCATGAGCAACCTGACCAAGAATGTGAGCCCTGAAGACAAGAAGATGCTCAACAGCATTTTCCTGCGCTCCTTCTCCGTGTTCGCTTCCTGCGCCGGCGGTTCCGTCAAGGCTGGCGCCGACGGCTGGCTGTACTCCGTCCAGCCCGCGCTTAACCGCTACTACGCCGATGACCCCGAGGCTCGTGCCGACGCCATGAAGCGTCACACGACTTGGTACAACATTACCCAGAACGTCGGCACGTTCGCCATGGGCCTCGTCGCCTCCATGGAGAGGGAGAACTCGCAGCACGAAGACTTCGACACCGAGTCCATCGACGGTATCAAGGTCTCCCTGATGGGCCCGATGTCCGGCATCGGCGACGCAATCTTCTGGGGCGTCCTGCGTGTTATCGCCGCCGGCATCGGCATTAACCTCGCCATGAGCGGCTCGCCCCTCGGCGCGATCATGTTCCTGCTGATCTACAACATCCCGTCGATCCTCTGCCGATACTTCATGACTTACCTCGGCTTCAGCATGGGCACCAACTTCATCTCCGAGATGTACGAGGGTGGTCTCATGAAGCTCATCACCAAGGCGACCTCCACGATCGGCCTGGTGATGATCGGCGCCATGACCGCGGCGAACGTCCAATTCAACACGATCCTGTCCATTCCGGTTCAGGACTCCGACCCCGTCATGATCCAGACCTACCTCGACTCGATCTTCAAGGGCATCGTGCCTCTGGGACTTACGCTCGTCGTCCTCTGGCTCCTGCGCAAGAAGAACGTGAACGTCAACATCATCCTGGTCGGCATCATGGTTCTGGCGCTCGTCCTCGGCCTCGTGGGCATCGTGTAAGGCGGTTTCCGGATCATCCGAAGCCTGTTCAAGGCAATTCCTGGCGGCACGCGATCGAGGACATTCGACGCGTGCCGCCCCATTAGAAGGAGAGAATATGCGCTACACGCACCTCAAGAACTCCGACGTTGACGTCTCCCAGCTCGCCGTGGGCACCTGGGCGATCGGCGGCGACTCCTTTGGTGAGAACGATGACGCCGCCAGCATGTCCGCCATCCGCACCATGCTCGATCACGGCGTCAACCTCATTGACACCGCGCCGTGCTATGGCAACGGCGCGTCCGAGAAGGTCGTCGGCAACGCGCTCAGGGGCGTCGACCGAGAGAGCTACCTGCTCTCGACCAAGGTTGGCCTGATCACCAGCGCCGCCGGCTATGACCGCGACTCTTCGTTCAAGAACATCATGAGGGAGGTCGAGAGCTCGCTGCGCAATCTCCGCACCGACTACATCGACTTCTACTTCGTGCACTGGCCCGACGCCAAGACCCCGTTCTCCGAGACGATGTGCGCCCTCCAGCTCCTCAAGGAGCAAGGCAAGATTCGCCACATCGGCGTCTCCAACTTCACGACCGAGATGATCGAGGAGTGCGAGAAGGTCGCTCAGGTCGACGTCCAGCAGCCGCCCTACTCCATGGTCGACCGCTCCTCCGAGGACCTTATCAAGTGGGGCTACGAGCGTGGCATCGACTCCTTCACCTATGGCTCCCTTGGCGCGGGCATCCTGTCGGGCAAGTTCCGCGAGCTGCCGAAGTTCGAGGAGGGCGATGTTCGTGGCGGCTTCTACGACTACTTCCAGGAGCCCAAGTTCTCGCGCGTCCAGGAGCTGCTCAAGGTCATGGACGAGATCGCCGAGGCTCATGACAAGCCCGTGGCACAGGTCGCCGTGAACTGGAGCACCCAGAAGGAGTACGTGGGCACCGCGCTCGTTGGCGTGCGCACGGACGCCCACGCGATTCAGAACTGCGAGACGTTCGAGTGGGAGCTTTCCGCCGATGAGATGGCCAAGCTTGACGCCAAGCTTGACGAGCTGAAGATCGGCTAGCCATGGGCACCGAGGAGAGGAAGTACCCCACTTCCGAGCTTGAAGTGCTTGAGCGTGGATCTAGGGAGGTCGTGGAGCCCAACGGGCTGAAGCTCCTGCTGAAGCCCGTGCCGGGAGACGAGCGCGAGCGCGTGCTCGATCCGCGCGTCTACGCGCGCGCCCATGCGAAGCTCGCCGCCGGCCCGGCGCCGGCGGGGCCGGTGGACGTGATCGCGTGGCGCTCCGCTCCCAACAAGGAGACCCATGTCGTGAGGGGCTCGAACGTCGCCAAGAAGACCGTCGTCATGAACTTTGGCGACAGGGGCATTCCCCTGCACGTCTTCACGCCCGAGGGCCACGGGTGCGGCTCCGCCGCGCTCGTGTTCATCCACGGCGGCGGCTTCATGGTGGGCAACATTGGCCAGTACGAGAACTGCCTGCGCGACATCGCGGAGCGAACGGGCTGCGTCGCGATCTACCCGGAGTACCGCTTGTCTCCCGAGACGATGTTCCCCGGTGGTGTCGAGGACTGCGTGAAGACGCTCGACTGGCTTGTCGAGCATGCGGATGAGCTGGGTGTCGACGCGACGCGGGTCGCCGTGGCTGGCGACTCCGCGGGCGGAAGCCTGACCAACGCCGTCGTCCTCGACGGGTCCCATGCGGACAGGATCAAGCTCGTGGCCGAGCTGTATCCGCTCGTCGACGGCGGCCCTGTTCCGGAGGAATGG
Source organism: uncultured Collinsella sp. (assembly GCA_900542365.1). Taxonomy (GTDB): domain Bacteria; phylum Actinomycetota; class Coriobacteriia; order Coriobacteriales; family Coriobacteriaceae; genus Collinsella. Next base: position 9,442 of record UQNH01000057.1, read on the forward strand.
TCCTATGACCTCTATGAGATCGTGAACGACCAGAGGGCCGAGGCTCTGAGCAGGGTGGATCGCATCCGCAACGCCAACGACGACCTGCCAGTGATGTATACCAACGGCAATGCGGAGGAGATGCTCGACCCGAGGGTGTCTGCCCTGTTCGCGGAGGACGTGAGCGCGTTCCCCCGCACGGTCATCATCTCTTCCGAGTATGACTACCTGCGCTATCAGGACGAGCTATTCGCGAAGAGGCTGCAGGATGCGGGCGTTGACGTCACCGCGATTCGCTATCGCGGCTGCGACCACGGCTTCTTCGAGATGTACGGCGTGATGCCTCAGGCTGAGGACGTCTGCCGCGTCATCTCCGAGGAGCTTGCGAAGATCTAGAGGTTCGTCGCGGTGGCCTCCTGGACGAGTGACGGTCCGGCGGGATGCTAGGTGCGTCCCGCCGGACCTTTGCGTTGGCGGGCACGTGTGGGGTTTGCCTCGGCGGTGCCGGATTGACTGGGAGACGCGTTTACCGCCGAGCTTCCAAGCGAGCCCAGCAAGCAAACCGCGAGCTGAGCCCCAAGGGCATCGACAAGGGCGTGGGCGTGGCGCGAGCGCTGGCGTATCTGGGCCGCGAGGGAAATGCGCGCACTTTTGGCTTCGGCGATTCGGGCAACGACCTGGGCATGCTCGCCGCCGTCGAGACGGCTGTTGCCATGGGCAACGCCATGCCCGAGGTCAAGGCGGTCGCCGACTACGTGACCGACGACGTCGCACACGACGGTACCGTCACCGCCATGCGCCACTTTGGGTTGATCTAGCGGGAACCGTCCAATTACCGTTCACCCGCGGCGGGCGGCTCAAATCGGCTCGCCCTGCAAAATCGTTTTGCCGCTGGAGGGTGTGCTCAAAAACGCTAAAGCGTTTATGCCGTTCGCCGAGAAGATAAAAAACCGCAGCTCACGCCTTGATAAACGTAGGTAAAGTGTTTAGCAGTTTAACGCCCATGTGCAAGCGAAAGGAATCAGGCAGATGGCAATCAAGGTGTTCGCTGACGGTGCAAACCTCGAGGGCATGCTCGACATGTACGAGAACGGCAACGTTCAGGGCTTCACAACCAACCCGTCCCTTATGAAGAAGGGCGGCGTGACGGATTACCGCGCATTTGCCAAGGAGGTCCTGGCCCACATCACCGATGTATCCGTTTCGTTTGAGGTCTTTGCCGACGACGTAGAGACCATGGAGGTCGAGGCACGCGAGATCGCTACCTGGGCCGAGAACGTCTACGTCAAGATTCCGTGCGTGACCACTAAGGGCGAGTCCACCGCCGAGCTGGTGCGCAAGCTTTCCGCCGACGGCATTAAGGTCAACGTCACCACCATCTTCACGCCCGCGCAGGTCGACGAGATGGTCGAGGCCGTTGACGCCGAGACGCCGTCCATCATCTCGCTCTTTGCCGGCCGTATCGCCGACACCGGCGTCGACCCCATTCCGTTTATGACGGAGTCGGTCAAGAAGGCCGCCGCCAAGCCAAACTGCGAGGTCCTGTGGGCGTCCACGCGCGAGCTCATCAACATCTACCAGGCCGAGGCCTGCGGTTGCCAGATCATCACGGTGCCCAACAGTATCCTGGCCAAGCGCAAGAACATCGGTCGCGATCCGTACGAGGTCTCGCTCGACACCGTGCGCGGCTTTGCCAAGGATATCGCCGCTTTGGGCTTCCATATCTTGCCGTAACGCGAACACTGGCTGCGCCGCGGGTTGTTCGCCCCGGCCTTTCCTTTCCCTATCGCTCACGCGCTTCGCGAGGGTCGCGCTAGGTAAAGGAAAGGCCGGGGCTGCCGAAACGAGCTTGCCGGCAAGTTAGCACTCGGCTTCCATATCCTGCCGTAGGCAAAGGTACCCCCGCCTGCGACGTGCAAAATTGAGAGTATTCAGCAAGGTAAAGGCTTTTACCAGCTGGTTGAAGCACGGAACAGCCCCCGTTTTGGCTCTGACGACGCTAAAACGGGGGCTGTTTGTGACTATATTGCCTCTGAGGGGCGTTCGGAGCGGCGGAAATTGCAGAATACTCGCGATTTTGCACGTCGCTACAGGGGGTACCCTTGCTTTGGCGGTTTATTTCCCCTGCACCATGGTGAGCGAGATCTTCTTGCGGTCGCGATCGACCTTTTCGACCCACACCTTGACCGTGTCGCCGACGTGCACCACGTCGCTTGGGTGCTTGACGAAGCGGTTGGCCAGTTTGGAGATGTGCACGAGGCCGTCCTGATGCACGCCCACGTCGACGAAGGCGCCAAAGTCGACGACATTGCGCACCGTGCCCTTGAGCTCCATGCCGGGTTCCAGGTCGTTGATGGAAAGTGCCGAGCGGCTAAAGACCACCTCGGGCGCGTCGTCGCGCGGGTCGCGGCCGGGCTTCTTGAGCTCGTTGACAATGTCGATGAGCGTGAGGGTGCCGCAGTCCAGGTCGCTTGCCAGCGCCGAGATACTGCCCAGACGGCGCTCGATGTCGGGCACGCCGCCGCGGCTGAGCTCGCTTGCCGCAACGCCGGCACGCTCCAGGACGGCCGTGGCCACCTCGTAGCTTTCGGGGTGGACGCTTGTCGCGTCGAGCGGGTTCTTGCCGCCGCTGATGCGCAGGAAGCCCGCGGCGTTGAGATATGCCTTGGGTCCCAGCTTGGGGACCTTCTTGAGCTGGCGGCGATCGGTAAAGGCGCCGTTTTCCTCGCGGAAAGCCACGATGTTTTTGGCCACGCTCGGCGTGATGCCCGATACGTATCCCAGCAGGCTCGCGCTCGCGGTGTTCACGTCGACGCCCACGCGGTTAACGACGTCCTCCACCACGTGGCCCAGGGTGCGCGAGAGTTCGGCCTGGTCAAGGTCGTGCTGGTATTGACCCACGCCGATGGACTGGGGCGGAATCTTGACGAGCTCTGCCAGCGGGTCTTGCAGGCGGCGGCCCAGGCTCATGGCGCCACGTACGGTGACGTCCAGGTCGGGATATTCCTGGCTGGCGAGCTCGGAGGCGGAGTACACCGATGCGCCGGCCTCGTTGACGATGGTGTAGCGAAGGCTGGGCGCCTGCTCGGCAATGAACTCCGAGACGACTTCCTCGGTCTCGCGGCTGGCGGTGCCGTTGCCGATGACGATGGTGTTGACGCCGTCCTTCTTGACGAGGCGGGCGAGCTCGCGCTTGGTGCCGGCGACGTCGTGGCGCGGCTTGGTGGGGTAGACCACGCCGTGGTCGAGCAGCTTGCCGGTCTCGTCCATGACGGCGACCTTGCAGCCGGTGCGGTAGCCCGGATCGAGCGCGAGCACGCG
>UQNH01000058.1:0-12738 GCA_900542365.1 uncultured Collinsella sp.
CAGAGCGCCTGCGCTCGCGCACGCTGGGCCTCATGCTGGAGGACACGGCGCTCGAGCTGGGTGCGATGGCGCTGAGCCCGCTGTCCAAAACCGAGTACGCGCTGGCGGCGCCGGCGCTTTGCGGCGGCTACCAGGGCGATTACGCGCCCTTTGGCGATGTGTACCTGTCGACGCTTGAGTTTGTGGCGCGTGTGCGCAATCGCACGTCTGCCGTGGTACCCCAAGAGCTCGTGACGCTCAACGCGGTGGAAGATTGTATGGAGCGAGTGCTGGCGCAGGCGCTCTCGACGCTCGACGGTCCGGTCGATATGCTCGACCGCGCGGCACAGCTGCTCGGCGGGCTCGAGCCGGGTGAGATCGATGGCGCGCTTGAGGCGCACGTGGACCGCAATCGATCTTTCGACGACATCCCGATGGCCGCTGGCAAGCCTGAGGCCTGCTCGCTGCTGCTGATGCTCGTTCGACAGGGTGAGGCTGCCCGCCGCATGTTGCCGACGGCGCCGATCGTTTCGTCCCGTTCGTTTGCCGAGCGCTCCTGGCCGTACATGCTCGCGTGGTCCGACCTGGGGCTTAACGGCAAGGAGCGTATGACGGTCGATTCGCTGGCGCGCGCCGAGGTGCGCCGTTTTGCTGACGAGGATACGAGCGAGCGCGTGCGAAACGAGATGATGGGCGTGCTGGGCGAGCTACTGGGTATTTCGCCCGAACAAATGGAGGAGTTGCGCTCTGAAGACGGTCAGCGTCGTTTACACGAGGGAATGAAAAAGTTCGAGGGCGAGGTTCAGGACGCCATCGATAAGATGATGGGCGGCCAGGGCGGACCGCAAGCTGGTCCTCAGGGTGGCCCGATGCCGCATCCGCCGGTTAATCCCCGACAGTTCCCATTCTTCTCGCAGAACTAAACTGGGGATGGGATTCGCTCTCAACCCCGATACTTCAACTAAGCATCTTGACCCCGTTGTGTTATTCTAGAACAGACGTTCGTGAGTAGTGCGCGGGGCCTTGCCTTGCGCTTGGTAAAAGACGAGGGGAGGTTGGCTTGGTTATTTTGGGCATCGACCCCGGTTTGGCTCATACGGGTTGGGGGATTATCGAGGAGCGGCGTGGCGAGGTTCGCTGCCGTGCCTATGGCTGCATCGAGACCAGCGCAGGCAGTCCGCTCGCGGTGCGCCTGTCGCATATCGCCCGCGACCTCAAGGGTGTCGTGGAGCGTTATCGACCCGATACCGCTGCCATCGAGAGCATCTACTTTGGCGCTAATGTCCGCTCGGCAATCCCCACGGCACATGCCCGCGGTGCCGCGCTCGTGGCGCTTTCGGAGTGCGCGCTCGAGATCGGCGAGTACACGCCTATGCAGATCAAGCAGGCTGTGGTGGGTACCGGTGCCGCAGATAAGCGGCAGGTCGCCTACATGGTGCGCACGCTCACGCAGCTCGATCACGACCCGCATCCCGACCATGCCGCCGATGCCCTGGCCTGCGCCATCTGCCACGTTAACCTCAGCCGTACCCGGGCGCTTACCGGCGGCGAGTTCTATCAACAGAGAGGAACCGGATACTGATGATCTCCCAGCTCCACGGAACGCTTGTCGAGGCCACGATGAGCTCTGCTGTCGTCGATGTGTCGGGCGTTGGCTTTGAGCTCGGCATCTCGGGCAGCACTGCGGCCACGTTGCCGACGCCCGGCGGCGAGGTCCGCCTCTACACGCGTATGCAGGTGCGCGAGGACGCCATGACACTTTTCGGTTTTTCCTCTAAGGATGAGCGCACGATGTTCGATCGGCTCGTGTCTGTCTCGGGCGTTGGCCCGCGCTTGGCGCTCGCCGTGCTTTCCACCTATACCGTGGGGCAATTGTGCTCGCTGGTGATGGCCGAGGACGACAAGGGCATGGCCAAGGTGCCCGGTGTGGGCAAAAAGACAGCTCAGCGTCTGATCCTGGAGCTCAAGAGCACCTTTGCCAAGGACAAGGGCTTTGTGCCGGTCGACGTGATTCCCGGCCAGGTTGCGATGCCCGTGCCCGCTGCCGCTCCCTCAGCCATCGATGACGCCCGTGCGGCGCTCCTTTCCATGGGCTTTAGCCCGCAGGAGACCGATGTTGCCCTGAGCGGGTATGATGGGCAGGATATGCGTGTCGAGGATTTGCTCGGCGCGGCGCTTAAGCGACTCGGAATGGATGCGTGATGTGGGAAGCCGATGACTCTCAGGACCTGTGGGCGACGCCCGGCAACTCGCCGGCGGCATCCATGGCGCACGGCGAGCGCATGGTGGGCTCGGAGCTGACGGCCGAGGACCTCGATGTCGATCGCACTTTGCGCCCCCAGCGCCTGGACGATTACTGCGGCCAGGAGCATATCAAGCAGAGCCTGCGCGTGTTGATCGAAGCGGCGCAGAGCCGTGGCGAGACGCTCGACCACGTGATCTTCTCGGGCCCTCCGGGTCTGGGCAAGACCACGCTGGCTACGGTTATCGCCAACGAGCTGGGCGCTCAGATCAAGACCACGAGTGGCCCCGCCATCGCGCGCACGGGCGACCTGGCGGCCATCCTTACTAACTTGCAGCCGGGTGATGTGCTGTTTATCGACGAGATCCACCGCCTCAACCGTTCGGTCGAGGAAGTCCTGTACCCCGCGATGGAGGACTTTGCCCTCGATATCGTGATTGGCAAGGGTCCGGCGGCGCGCTCGATTCGCCTGGATATCCCCAAGTTTACGCTGGTAGCAGCAACGACCCGCTCAGGCATGTTGACCGGCCCGTTGCGCGACCGCTTTGGCATTTCATATCGCCTGGATTACTACACGGTCGAGGAACTCGCGCAGATTGTGACGCGCTCGGCGACTATCCTGAGCGTGACGATCGACCATCCCAGTGCACTCGAGATCGGCTCGCGTTCGCGCGGCACGCCACGTCTTGCCAACCGCCTGCTCAAGCGCGTGCGCGATTACGCACAGGTGCGCGGCAACGGCCCCATCGAGCTCGATATCTGTCGCCAGGCGCTCGAGTTCTTCGAGATCGACGAGCTCGGTCTGGACTGGATGGATATTCGCATTTTGGAGACGCTCGCTAAGACGTTCTCCGGTCGTGCCGTGGGACTTACGACCCTTGCCAGCGCGGTGGGCGAGGACCCGGGCACGCTCGAGGATGTCTATGAGCCGTATCTGCTGCAGTGCGGGTTGATGATTCGCACGCCCCAGGGCCGCCAGGCAACGCTTCGCACCTTTGAGCACTTGGGGATTGAACCTACCGTTTAGGGCGCTTTGTTTTGGCGGGTTGTTAAGCTATCGCTGAGCATCGGATAAACATATCGCCATTCATCGGTTACGGGTGTTTTACTATTGCGCGCCCGTGCTATGCTGAATTGGTCTTTTTCTCATTCGGTAACGAAAGGACCGCCCATGCCTACTGACATCGAAATCGCACGTTCTGTCACGCCGCTGCCTATTACCGAGGTGGCCAAGAACGCCGGCGTCGACGTTAAGCACCTGATTCCGTACGGCTTCGACAAGGCTAAGGTCGATTATTCCCTGCTCAACGAGCCGACTGATCACCAGGCCAAGCTCGTCCTCGTGACCGCTATCAACCCAACGCCTGCGGGCGAGGGCAAGACCACCACGACCATCGGTCTGGCCGACGGCCTGCGCCGTCGCGGCGTCAAGAGCGCCGTGGCCCTGCGCGAGCCTTCGCTTGGCCCCGTCTTTGGCGTTAAGGGCGGTGCTGCCGGCGGCGGCTGGGCTCAGGTCATCCCCATGGAGGATATCAACCTGCACTTTACCGGTGACTTCCATGCCATCGGTGCTGCCAACAACCTGCTGGCCGCCATGCTCGACAACCACATTCAGCAGGGCAACCAGCTCGGTATTGACGTTAAGCGCATCACTTGGAAGCGCGTCGTCGATATGAACGACCGTCAGCTGCGCCACGTCATCGACGGCATTGGCGGTAAGGCCCAGGGCGTGCCGCGCGAGGACGGCTTCGATATCACCGTCGCCTCCGAGGTCATGGCAATCCTGTGCCTGTCTACGAGCATTAACGACCTCAAGGAGCGCCTGGGCGAGATCGTCGTCGGCTACAGCTTTGCCGGTGAGCCCGTCCGTGCCCGCGACCTTAAGGCCCAGGGTGCCATGGCCGCGTTGCTTAAGGACGCGCTCAAGCCCAACTTGGTGCAAACGCTCGAGGGCACGCCCGCGTTTGTCCACGGCGGTCCCTTCGCCAACATTGCCCACGGCTGCAACTCTATCATGGCCACGCGTATGGCGATGCGCTTTGGCGATGTCGTCATTACCGAGGCCGGCTTCGGTGCCGATCTGGGTGCCGAGAAGTTCCTCGACATCAAGTGCCGCATGACGGGCGTTCGCCCCAGCGCCGTCGTGGTCGTCGCGACCGCTCGTGCGCTGAAGTACAACGGTGGCGTCGCCAAGGCCGACCTCAACGAGGAGAACCTCGAGGCACTCAAGGCCGGCATGCCCAACCTGCTGCGTCACGTCGACAACATCCAGAACGTTTATGGTCTGCCCTGCGTAGTCGCCATCAACCGCTTCCCGACGGACACCGAGGCCGAGCTTGCGCTCATCGAGTCCGAGTGCCAGAAGCTCGGCGTCAACGTTAAGCTTTCCGAGGTCTGGGCCAAGGGCGGCGAGGGCGCGCTCGAGCTTGCCGATGAGGTCATGCGTCTGATTGAGCAGCCGAGCGAGCTCAAGTTTGCCTATGAGGACGGCGCCGATGTGGCCGACGCTCTTGAGGCCATTGCCACCAAGGTCTACCGCGCCGACGGTGTTGACTTTACGCCGGCCGCCAAGCGCCAGCTCGCCGAGCTGCGCGAGAACGGCTTTGGCAACCTGCCGGTGTGCGTGGCCAAGACGCAGTACAGCTTTAGCGACAACGCCAAGGCCCTGGGCGCTCCCGAGAACTTCCGCATCACGGTGCGCGAGCTCAAGGTTTCCGCCGGTGCCCACTTTGTGGTCGCACTGACTGGCAGTGTTCTGACCATGCCGGGCCTGCCCAAGGTCCCTGCGGCCGAGAACATCGACGTCGACAACGACGGCAACATCACCGGCCTGTTCTAAGCCTGCTGCCCATAGCTGCTTGTCCGCCCCGCCGTGCCCACAAGGCCCGGCGGGGCTTTTTTATCCTTAGGCCCGCGCATGTCTTGTAGATACCGACGGGCTCTGCCCATCATAGGCTTTTGCGCGGGTAGAATGCATGGATAACTTGATGCTCACGCGCGACGGAAAGGAATCGTTGCATGGATCAGGACAAGACAACCGTGATGGGCGGCTACGGCTCCGCGCAGGCTGGCGATAGCGCCGATGCGACCCGCGTTGTTCCCAACCCCGGTTATACCGACCCCGCCGCGACGCAGCCTTCTGCCGAGCCCACCCGGGTTATGGGCTATGGCGACACGGCGCAGGATTCTTACGCTGCATCTTCGCAAGGCCCCTATGGCAATGCAGCTCCGGACCCGTTTGATTACGCGCCGCAGGATTCTTATGCCGCCTCGACGCCGAATCCCTATGATGACCTGCCACAAAATCCCATTCCGCAGCCTCAGCAGACGACGTATATGCCTCGCACGGCGCAGTCTCGCTACGAGTCGCGCGAGCCGTATCGCGAGTACCCCAAGTCGATTCCGCAATATGGCGAGGACGAGGAGAAGAAGCCGTCGCGTTCGTCGAGCGTGATCAAGAAGATCCTCATCGTGCTGGCGATCTTCTTTGCGCTGTCGGTTGTGTTTGCCATTGTGTCGGGCATGCTCAACAAACGAGGGAGTTCAACGGCCGATACCGCTGCCGAGCAAACCGAGTCCGCCTCGTCTAGCACCGTCGATCTGAGCGATATCCCGGGGCAGTACTGGTCCAACGCCAAGAAACTTCTCAAGTCGCGCGGCGCCAATCTTTCGAATGCCGTGGTCCTGACTGATGATGGCTCAACGCCCGTCATCGATGCCAACTGGGTCGTTACTTCTGCTTACTATAACGACAGCGGCAACCTCGAAATTCAACTCACGCACAAGAATAGCTCGGGCAACTCGCCCGACGGCCAAAGCGGTACCGACAGCTCGAGTTCCAATACGCTGGAGGACTTGAGCAACAAGGCACAGGAGCTTGGGGATAAGGCCCAAGAGCTGGGCGACACGGCCCAGAACCTGGGCGACACCGCTCAGAACTTGGGCGGCATGGCGACGGATGCCTGGAACGCTCTGCAAAACGGCATCTCGGGCGCTCAGGGAAACTAGCTGTTAAGCGGGCTACAGCTGCTCGGCCGGACGGTCGGGCGAGCTAAAGCCCGAGTCAAACGTAACGACGCATGAGGCATTGGGTCGGCGCTCGTGCACGATGCGCGTGACGAGCTCCAGCAGCTCCTCGTCGGATATGTCAAAGCCGTCGGGACGCACAAGGTCAAACGAAACGAACCCGTCGTGCTCGTGCAGGTCGTGGATGGAGAGCGCGGGGTCGATCTGCATGATGCCGCGCTTGACCCAGCCGCGCAGGTCGTCGCCGGTGGTGGCGATGGGGTCACAGTGCAACGTGATGCCGATGCCCATCTGGCGCTTGATGTCGTGCTCGATGGTGTCCAAAATCTCGTGGTGCTCAAATGCGTCGCCCTCGCCGGGCATCTCCACGTGGGCGCTGGCAAACTGACGACCGGGGCCGTAGTCGTGCACCATCAGGTCGTGTGTGCCCAAGACCTGCGGATAGGACATGATCTTGTCGCGGATTGCCTGAACGAGCTTGGGGTCGGGCGCTTGTCCCAGCAACGGGCTGATGGCGTCGCGCACTAGACCCATGCCGCTGATGCAGATGAAGATGCCCACACCCAGGCCTGCCCAGCCATCGAGGTCAAAGCCGGTCGTCTGCGAAATAAGCGCCGCCACCAGGACCGAGCCCGAGGTGATGACGTCGTTTTTGGAGTCCTGTGCTGTGGCGATGAGCGTCTCTGAGTCGATGCGGTCGCCCAACGTGCGGTTGAACGCGGCCATCCAGAGCTTAACGAGCATGGACAAGACGAGGGCGGCCAAGGAGAGCGCCGAATATGCAGTGGGGGAAGGCTTGATGATCTTAGTGACCGACTCGAGGATCAGGTTGATGCCGACGGCGCAAACCAGGACGGCGACGAACAGACCGGCTAGGTACTCGTAGCGGCCGTGGCCATAGGGGTGGCCTTCGTCTGCCGGGCGGCTGGCAAGGCGGAACCCGAGCAGGCTTACGATGTTGCTCGAGGCATCGGAGAGGTTGTTGAAAGCGTCGGCGATGAGGGAGACGGAGCCGGCGAGCAGGCCCGCGATGCCCTTGGCCAGGCACAGAGTGATGTTGAGGCCAATGCAGATGAGGCTTGCGGCGAAGCCCGCGTTGGTGCGGCAGGAGGTATCGACCGGCTCGCCCTCGCTGCCGGGAACAAGCGTATGTACCAGCCGATTTACAAATAGCATAGCGGTCGTCCTCACAATCATGTTTAAGGGGATAGTGTAGCTCGCGCGGAGGCGCTGTGCACCGATGCTCAGAAAATGCAGTAATGGTCTGCCGGTGCTAACGAGCGAGCCTTCTCGTCTGCCTGGGTGGTCCATTTTGGGCCACATGGGTATGGGCATGTGCCTGTTTGCTCGACATACTTTATGTCGACAGCCCCTGTGCAAAGGAGGACGTTTCCATGGACGAGATGTTTGCCATTAAATGTCAAAACTGCGGCGGCCCTATGTACTCACACCAGGCTAAACGCAGCTTTGAGTGCGCCTATTGCGGCACGGTCGTTCCGTGGCAGGCGGACGCCGGAGAGCCCAAGAGCGCTTTGGGCATTCGCCATACGCCGTTGACGGTAGTGGATGGACTGCTCAAGCTCACGCATGTGTCGCAACTCGAGCGCCCGGAGGACCCGGACTGGTATTTCTTCAATTCGCACTGGCGCAATCAGTCGGTCCTGGAACATCTGCTGTGGGAGGACCGCGGCACGGCGCAGGAGTTCCAAGAAGCGACGCACGTGAGCATTCCCTGCCCCTTCTGCGGAGCGTCCTTTGAGGGCGAGTCAACGCAGCGTGTGTTTGAGTGCCCGTCCTGCGGCAACAAGATCGGCATTGCCGACCTGCTCAAGCCCGGTACGTTTAGCAAACGTCTGACCATGGGCGTGGGTGCGGAGTATGTGCCGGAGCAGGGTATTCCCTGCGAAATTTCGCCGCAGCAGGCACGTGCCAACGCGCTGCAGCTGGTGCGCCAGTACCCGGATGCCTTTGCCGGGCACGACGTGGAAGACGCGATCCAAAACGACATGATGCTCTTCTATTTCCCCATGGCGCTGGCGGACCTGCGTATGATGGCGAGCTTCCCGGGCAAGGGCCTGAGCAAGGAAACCCTGGTGTACTACGAGGTGCTCGACTGGGCGTATCCGCGGGCAAACTATCTGGATGTTCGCCTTATGGGCATTTTGGAGCCGTGGGACTTTGCCAAGGTTGGGCCGTTTGACCCGGCCATGCAGGAAGGTGACTTTCGCGTTGTCTCCGTCGATGCGTCTACCAAGGACCAAGTGGTCATTGATAAGTTGGCGCTCGACATTGTCGGCAACGATGCCGAGGCAGTGCTTGGGCTCAATAAAAAGAGCATCCGAACCTGGGCGCGCAAGGCCCGCAAGCATAAGGACGGTCTGGTGATGGTGCCGGTCTACTTTGTCGATCGTCCGGCGACGGACAGCCGCGACGGCGAGCAAGTGCGCATCGCTGTGAACGGCCAGACGGGCCGCGCGGCCGCGGTGGTGTTTAGCGACAAGCGCGAGACGCATGTGGTGGCACCGCTCAACCCGAGCCTGCATCTGTCCGGCGAGAGCACCGTGCACGCCACGCCCATCGAGGTCAAATACGTTAAGTCGCCGTTTCTGTACCAGATCGTGCGCCGTGGAGGCGGCGAGCAGCAGCATCAGGTGGCAGCGGTCGCCGAGGGTTCTTACCGAGAAGAAAAGCCCAAACGCAAGGGATTGTTCGCTGCGATTTTTGGTAAGTAGGGGAGTGGTGCCGGGGCGTCGGGCTGCATCGCAAGGTCATGAGACGAACTTAAGACTGCTGGGAACGTGCTACCATTGCCGATAGCCTTAATCTTGTAAGAAGCGGAGGCCAGATTATGGGTTTTGCGGATCAGCAGCTTCAGCTTCAGGTACCGTATTCTCCTGACGACACGTTTAATGCCTTGAAGGCAGCTATGGAAAAGCTGCCTAAAGTAAAAGTTGATAGTGCATCGCCCACAACAAGAACAGTTGCAGCCGAGATTGGTATGAGCCTTTGGTCTTGGGGCGAAAATATCAGTATTTCGGTTGTTCCAGTTGAAGGCGGATCTGGCGTTACTGTCAAGTCGTCATCTAAGGTCAGGGCAAACGTATTAAACGGGGGCAAAAATGCAAAGAATATTGCCAAGATAGTCGATGCCCTATCGAAGGAGCTCGAGCGGTATCCGCAGGTTTCACAGACTATTGAGACGCTGGCGGATAGTGGTTGATGTAGTTGCAAGGCTTGAGAGGCTTGCAGCACTGCGTGAGAGTGGAGTACTTACCGAGGAAGAGTTTGCTGCAGAAAAGGCAAAAATCCTTTCGTAATCAGACACGATGGTTGGATTTGCATTCTATTATTGAACTTGTTTATACCAGGCTGAAAACATCGTGTGTAATAAAGGTGCGTAGTAGCCTCGTCTTGATTGGCGGATGTAAATAAACGGTGGAACGGCTGTAAAAGAGCCTTGCCACTGGGTAAAATCAGGATGTGCCGCGGAACCCGCTCCTCAGTCGGTCAACTTTGGAAGCGCGGGCAACGCAGGTACTATCGTCTAAAGGGCCGGGTGCGACCGGCCCTTTGCATGACTCCCTTCGCTATCCGTTACTGCTTATATTCCCGCCAGATCGAGTAGAGGTTCCGGACGATGCCGGTTACATACATCGAGAGGCGCAGGATTTCAAGAAACAAGTTCATAGGCTTCACCCCAATCGGAGATCGGAGCGTTGCCCGCAGGCGGATTCCGCGGCAGTCGTAATTCTACCTCACAGGCCGCGGCGGGAGACATACTACCCGCCCCATGGCTTGGAGCAGTGTCGATCTAACGGGCAATCAAGCCTCTAGTTCTCTTTGAATTGAGCAAGCATCTGCCCGAAGAAGCTTAGTTCGGATGGCTCATAAATGATCGAACCGCCGTCCGCGGTCCTGTAGACCCCGCAGGGGAGGTAACGCCCGTCGGGGAGGACATAGAGGCTGGCTTCCTCCTTCAGTCCTACTGGAAATAGCGGAATCCCGTTTTCGTCCACTTGGAACTCGTCTATATTTGCGATCTTCCTCTCCATGATGCCTCCTGCCTTATTTCTTGAATGGCGCCTTAAAACAGGCAGCTCTCAATCAGCTCTTTGCCGCGCAGAGTGTCGATCCACTCCTGTGGGATGGCTTTGAGACCGTATGCCGTGCCGGCGAGGGCGCCGGCGACGGCTGCGGTGGTGTCGGTGTCGTCGCCTAGGTTGACGGCGGCAAGCACGCAATCTTCGTAGCTGTTAGTGTTGACGAAACACCAGGTGGCTGCCTTAAGCGTGTCGCGCACGAAGCCACCCGACCTGATCTCCTGCTCAGGCACGCCTTTCAGATGGAGCGCCCACGAGGGGAGCACGTCGTTCATCACATCCCTCATCAGCTCGACAAATATGATGCATGCGTCGGTCGACGTTCTGTGGGCGTGCGTAATCGCGGAGACCTTGCTGACCTCTTCGTCTGTCGCATCGGTGAACGCCAGGGGAGCGATGCGCATGAGCGATCCGTTGCCGTTGTCGCGCTCGCCGGAGCCTCCTTTGCCGGTGCGCAGGGCGCGGGCGGTCGTACCGCCGTAATCGAAAACGCCGTCGATCGTATACTCGCCACGGGCAATCCAGCTTACGAACTTGTCGCGCATGTCCGCGGTGTCGATGTGCCCGAGCTCCCTAATCGAGTCGCAGGTAGCAAGCGTCATAGATGCGTCGTCGCTCCAGGTGCCGGCGGGTTGCCCATGCGTGCCGTAGCCGATCATGTCCGTGCATTCGAACGTACCGCGGGGCCTGAACTCGTAGGGAACGCCCAGCGCGTCACCGACGGCAAGCCCATAGATGCAGTCGCGCAGTGTTGTTTTCGGTCTGTCTGTCATGGAAAGCTCCTCTTATCCCGGGTGATGTGGAGCGCCGTCGGGGGTATCGGTCGCAACGTGCCGCTACCCTTGCGCTTCGCCATTAGTCGCTTCGTTGATGGCGCGGTACTCGGCACTCAGCTCGCGCGCCAGCTCTTCCTTGCTTGGAAGATACGGCAGGTATTTGGCGGCAAACACTTGGTCGTTGTCTTCGGGCAGCGTGTACTCGACGATCGAATCGCTTTTGTCCGCGCAGAGCACGATGCCTATGGGCGGATTGTCGCCTTCGTTCATGAGCTCGCGCGTGTAGTAGTTCACATACATTTGCATCTGGCCCAGGTCCTGGTGCGTAAGATCGTCCGTCTTAAGGTCGATGAGCACGAAGCAGCGCATCAGATAGTTGTAAAACACAAGGTCAATATAGAAATGGCGCCCATCAAAGGTGATGCGCTTTTGGCGCGCCTCGAAAGCGAAACCACGGCCAAGCTCCAGCAGGAACTTCTGAAGATGCGTGATGAGCGCCTGCTCTAGATCGCTCTCGCGAAACGCAGTATCGTCCGAGAAACCTAAAAACTCCAGTACATATGGGTCGCGGATGATATCCTCGGGGCGACGAGCCGGGGCGCTCTTTTGGATTTCCTGGGTGACGGCCTCCTTGTCCTTGCTGGCAAGCAGGCGCTCGCGGAACATGGTGTTGATCTGGCGCTCGAGCTGACGCGTGCTCCAGCGAGAATCGGCACATTCGTTCATGTACCATGTTCGAGCATCAGGGTCGGTTATACGCGATAACCTGCGGTAATGTGTCCAATTCAATTCGGAACGCAGCGCGTTCCGAATTGGGAACGCAAGATAAAACTGACGCATGTATCTTAAGCTTCTGGCGTTGAAGCCTCTGCCAAAATCCTTAGTCAATCTAACGGCAAGTTCGTCGATCAGTGCATCGCCATACTTGGCGCGCTCCTCTCCGCCCTGCTCATCAACAATGCTCTTGCCGATCTCCCAATATGCCTCAACCATCGCAAAGTTAATGGCGGTATAGGCCTTGTCGCGAGCGGCGTTGAGAATCGAGGAAACCTGCTTGTAAAAAACTTCTGGCACGATTGCCGATTCCCCGCGGTTTACCAGTTCACCCATCAATATCGCCCGACTTTCCTCTTGAGGAGTGCATCTTTATTGCATTTAGTTTAAAGCCTCGCGCTGACACGAATTGCTGCGTTGTCTAGCACCTTCGCATGGGGGCCTTGCGGTGACTAAAATGTGGCCATAGAGACAGTTTTAACGAACCCCATGGGAGTGGCACGCATGGACAACAACACCTTGCTGTTTCAGGACAAGGGTTCGGGTAGGTTTAAAGACGTCAAGATCTACCCCAACCGCATCGAGGTGCTCAAGAAGGGCACTTTTGGTGGCAAGCACGCCGAAATTGTCTATCTTAAGGACATTACGGGCGTCAATAGAATCAAAGGCCGCGATGTTTTTCTGCGCAATCGACTGTTGACCGCTTGCGTCTTTAGCCTGAGTAGCCGTGCGAAGACCCAGGAATTTGTGAACGCGCTGAACATGGTGATGTAGCCGATAACGGCGTGGTAGCGCACAGAGATGTGGTGTAAGAGGCGGGGCATGCCCCGCCTCCGCCCTT
>UQNH01000059.1:0-12603 GCA_900542365.1 uncultured Collinsella sp.
GGCCACCGCGATCGTCACGGCCACCGCGAGGACCGCGGTCCTCGTCCAGGCCCATGGCGACGAGCGGAGCGATAACCTTATCGAGAGCGGCCATCAGCTCGGTGGCCTCCTCGTAAGAAAGCTCGGGCAGGAGCTTCTCCTTCTTGTTGGCAAGCTCGACCAGGCCCTCAGCGGCATCCTCGGCAGCGAAGACGACGATCTTGCGCATATCGCCCTCGGCGTCGTCGATGCGGCCGACCAGATCGGCAGCCTCGGCCTCGGCCATCAGGCCATCGAGTTCACGAAGGCGCATGCCCAGCAGGTCGGACATTTCCTTCTGCTCCATCTTGGGCTTGAGGTCAAGCAGCTTGATGGCGCGCTCGATGTTCGCCATGCGCTCGGCCTTGGCCTCCTCCTCCTTGGAAATAGCAAAGCGACGGCTACGCAGCAGGCGGGCGGCCTTCTGCATCTTGTCCATCAGCTCTTCGTCATCGTAATCAGCGGCGGCCTCGACAACCTCGGCCTCCTCGGCGGAAACCTCGTCAGCAGCCTCAACCTCAGCAGCTTCGGTCTCCACGGTCTCGACTGCCTCGACCTCGGCAGCCATGGTCTCGTTCTCGGTCTCGTTCATGATCTCTTCGTTCTCGGACATGAGACTCCTTCTTGGCCCTCTCGGGCATCATCGCCCCATTCGCGGGGCCCGTCGCGCACTCTTTGCGCTTTAAACAATCATGCCTCTCGGCAAAACGTCCATTAGTTTATGGTGTCGCCCGCCAATCTAGCTGCAGAATCTATGTGCACACATTAATGCGACATGTGCGACTCGCGGCGGGCGTACACCAGCGACACCGCGAACCCAACCACGGCAATCACGGCCGCCACGCGCACGGCAGCCGCAAATCCGATCGCCTGGGCAACGTCCGCCGCAACGCCAGTGGCACCGGCAACCGCCGCAGAACTCGAAAGCAGACCGATAAACAGCGATGGACCAAACGACGCGGCAATCATGCTCCACGTGTTGAGCAATGCCGTTCCGTGAGGATGCTCAGCCGCAGGCAGCGTCTCCAAGCCGGCCGTCTGCGAGGGGCTCAGCACCAAACCGACGCCAGCATACACCACAACGGTCAGCGCCACGACAATACCAATGTTCATGCTTGCCGCTGTCATCGAAATGGCAGTCTGCCCCACAGCAATCAGGGCAAAGCCGACCGGCAGCAACGGCCATGCGCCACGGGCGTCCATCACGCGTCCGCCCACAATCGAGGTCACGACGTTGCAGGCAATCGTCGGCAAAATGAGCAAGCCCGCAACAAGAGCGGTCATGCCGTATGCGCCCTCAAAATAGAGCGGCAGCAAAACGCTCATCGAGAACGTCGTCATCATCGACACCACCACAAGCAGGCACGCAGGCCAAAAACGAACGCTTGCCATGGGGCGCACGTTGAGCACCGGATGTCCGAGCTTGAGCTGGCGGACCGCAAACAGGCCAAGCAGCACCACAGCGGCGAAAAGCGTCACGATACCGGTCATCACATTGGTCGAGAACTCGCCTACGGAATACACAAACGCCGTAATGCCGGCCGCAAGCAAAGCAACCGACAGAATATCAAGCGTAGTGTTCGAGCGCTCTCCAACATTTCGAACGAGCTTTGCTGCCGCCGCGGCGACCACGACACCGCCCACCAGCGGCACTACGAACACCGCCCTCCAGCCAAACAACGTGCACATAAGACCACTGACCACAGGTCCAAACGCCGGCCCCAGCGTAATGCAGGCACCGCCCAGACTCAGATACAGACCGAGCTTCTCGCGCGGAGCGCAAGATAGCACCACATTCATCATGAGCGGAAACAAGATGCCCGATCCCGCAGCCTGCAAAATGCGACTTGGCAGCAAGACGGTAAACGTTGGGGCGACCAGGCACAGGACTTCTCCGGCGACCAGCCATCCACATGCGAAAAACAGCAGCTTGCGCGTCGAGAAGCGACCGGAAAGAAAGGCCATGATGGCCGTAAAGATCGACGTCACGATCATGTAGCCCGAAACAAGCCACTGCGCCGTGATGGCACTCACCGAAAAGGCCGCCATGATGTCGTGCAACGCCACGTTAATGATGTTCTCGTTAAACGCGGCAACAAAGGCCGCGATATACATTACGGCGAGAAACGCCGAAGTGGCCGATGGCGCTACTTGAACTTGTTGCTGAGATTTGCTCCCCATGCATTTCCTTCCTCTTGGAACGACAGTCGTATCGCCCCAGAGGAACGGTCCAGGGCGAGGATGAGCCCTAGACTTACGCCAGACGCCACACGCGACGAGTCTGGCAACATGGTCCAACGTCGAAAGATTGTAACGCGAACGCGCAGCTTTCCTTCCGCGCTATTATTGAAAGTCCACGAAAGCATGAGACATGAGGAGCCCTCCATGATTAAGCCCATCATGAAATCCGAGTTCTTTTTGCGCCTGCCTTCCGAAGACGCGGGCCCCGATGACGCCGTGACCGGGCAGGACCTCCTGGATACGCTCCATGAGCATGAGCACGAGTGCGTGGGCCTCGCCGCCAATATGATTGGCGTGCGCAAACGCATCATCTGCGTAAAGGACGGCAGCAAGTCGCTGCTCATGTACAACCCGCAAATTCTTGAGCAGGTCAACACCTATCAGACGAGCGAAGGATGTCTTTCACTCGTCGGCGAGCGTTCCTGCACTCGTTATCGCCGCATTAAGGTGGAATATCTGGACGGGAGCTTTGTCCACCGCATCAAAAACTTCTCGGGCTACACCGCCGAGATCATCCAACACGAAATCGACCACTGCAACGGCATCGTTATATAGTTCCGCCGTTCTACCGAACGGCGGACCACTTGACGCTGCGCGAGCCGCATTCACGCCAATCTGACGTTCAATTTCGAGGGCACGACCAAAAGGTCAGCGCCCTCTCATTTCACGTCACCTTGGCGCAAATGCGGCTCGCTCGCTGTCGTATGTCTATCCTGCGACGCCTCGATTCTTGCGGCGCCAGATACCTAATCCCCTACGACTGGCGGTAATGATCGAAGAAGTCGGCGAGGTCTTCGAGCGACTCTTTGAGCACTTCCATGCGCGGCAGGTACACGATGCGGAAGTGGTCGGGCTCACCCCAGTTAAAGCCGCCGCCGCGCGTGATCAGGATCTTCTTCTCGTGCAGCAGGTCAAGGGCGAACTGCTCGTCGTCAGTGATGTTGAACTTCTTCACATCCATCTTGGGGAAGATATAGAACGCCGCACGCGGCTTGACCACCGAGATGCCGTCGATCTTGTTGAGTGCCTCATACACGAAGTTGCGCTGCTCGTAGACACGACCGCCGGGGCGGATGTAGTTGTTAACAGACTGATGGCCGCCGAGCGCCGTCTGGACGATTGACTGAGCCGGCACGTTGGAGCACAGGCGCATGTTCGAGAGCATGTTGATGCCCATAATAAAGTCGCTCATGCAGCGCTGGTTACCCGAAAGCACCATCCAGCCAATACGATAGCCCGCGATCATGTGCGACTTGGAAAGGCC
Organism: uncultured Collinsella sp.; assembly: GCA_900542365.1. GTDB lineage: Bacteria > Actinomycetota > Coriobacteriia > Coriobacteriales > Coriobacteriaceae > Collinsella. The sequence goes on from UQNH01000059.1 coordinate 3,524, forward strand.
GCTAAAGGTGACGCAGGGCAGGTCGGGAGCGAGCGAGGCAATCGAGACGTGCTCGTAGCCGTCCATGCACAGGCGGTCGTAGATCTCATCGGCAAAAATCATGAGCTGGTGCCTGCGCGCGATCTCAACGATGCCCTCGAGTACCTCGCGCGGATAGACCGAACCCGTGGGGTTGTTGGGGTTGATGATGACGAGGGCCTTGGTCGCGCTCGTGATCTTGGACTCCATATCCTCCAGGTCGGGATACCAATCCGCTTGCTCATCACACAGATAGTGAACGGGATGACCGCCGGCAAGGGTTGCGCACGCCGTCCAGAGCGGATAGTCGGGGCTGGGGATCAGGATCTCGTCGCCGTTATCGAGCAGCGCGTTCATCGAAAGCTGGATGAGCTCGGACACGCCGTTGCCCGTGTAGATGTGCTCCATCTGAACATTGGGCAGGCCCTTGATCTGCGAGTACTGCATGATCGCCTTGCGCGCGGAGAACAGGCCGCGCGAGTTGGAATAGCCTTCGCAGTCGGGCAGCTGCTGGCGCATGTCCTTAATGACCTCATCGGGCGTGCGGAAACCAAAGGGCGCCGGATTACCGATGTTGAGCTTGAGGATGCGCTCGCCCTCGTCCTCCATACGGGCAGCCTCGTCGACGACGGGACCGCGCACGTCATACAGGACGTTATCGAGCTTGGTGGATTTAGAAAAAGTACGCATGGGGACGCTCCTTGCAATTTGGGCTGAGGGATTGAGTTCGGGCTTGGAAACGTTGCGGGGCGATGATGTCTCGCCTTGATCGGCGTCACCGGCGAGCAGCCAGGAAACATCGACCTCCAAAATACGAGCGAGCAGCTCTGCCACATCGCGCCGCGGGATCGTCTTGCCGCTCACATATTGGCTCATCTGACTCTTGCCGAGTTTTTTTCCGAGCATCTCCGATGCGCGGATTACGTCCGACTGGCGAACGTCGCGATCGGACATGGTCTGTCGCAGGCGATCGCTAAACGTCTCTTGGGCCATTAGAACCTCCTTGCTGGCAAAGTTCAATTTATAGAACACGAATTGAACCTAAGTTCAATTTAGGCAGCAGTATAGCGCCGTACCTTATTCGGAAGTTCAATTTCACAAGAAAACGTACCGAACTCCGAGATTTGTCCAAGGCGGACAATGACGCGCACGCGTTTAGAGATATTCAAGGAATCGAGCGGCGGCAAGCGAAACGTCAGCCGTGCGATATATCGCGTTGATCTGCCGATGGGGATGTCCCTCGAGCGGACGCACGGCGACATCGAACTGACAGCGGCGCAAGATGAGCGCCGGAAGAATACTCACGCCCAGACCGTCCTCGACCATGGCCATAATCGCATAATCATCCCAGGTCGATAGCTTAGAACGCACCGCCAGACCCGCGCGGCGAAACAGCGGCGTAATCTCGTCGTCGCTACCGCGTTCCAGAAGAATAAACTGCTCGTTGGCCAAATCGGCAAGGGAAACGACCTCCGCGGTGGCAAGCGAGGAGTCCGCTGGCACCACGGCCATCAGCTCGTCTTGCACCAACGGCCGCGACGCCATGCCGGCGCCGCGTGGCTCGCGCGGAATAAAGCCCAGGTCGCAGCGGCCTTCCGCCACCCATTGCTCAATCTCGGAGTAATCACCCATCAGCAGCTCGTAATCGACATCCGGGTGATCAGCGCGAAACCGCGCGATCACCGGCGGCAGTACATGGGTCGCCACACTCGAGAATGTACCGATACAGATCTTGCCACGCATGAGCCCCCGCATCTCGTCCACGCGTCGCTGCAGGCGGCCAAACTCTTCGCATAACGCCTCGACTGCCGGCATGACCTGCCGCCCGTCGGCAGAAAGCACCACGCCCTCGCGGCCGCGATCAAGCACCTTAAAACCCCAGTCTGCCTCAAGGTCGCCCACCATGCGGCTCACGCCCGACTGCGAATAGCTCAGCCGCTCTGCAGCATGCGTAAAGCTGCCGGCACGCACCGTCTCGAGCAGCACTTGCATCTTTTGAATATTCGTTTCCATGGCATCCCTCCACCTTTACATGAGTTTTTGTCATGTTATCCATGCATTATATTCGCTTTTCTTCTAAAGCCACCTCACCCATAGTGAACATGCTCGGATATAGAGGAGATGTCAGCACATGAACAACGGACTGTTTACGTACTTAGCAGCATTGCTATTGTTTGGCTCCAACGGCATCATCGCCGCTGCCATCGCGCTGCCGAGCTCCGATATCGTACTGTTGCGCACGTTTTTGGGCGCTCTCACCCTTGCCGCCATCCTCTTCATAACCAAGCGCCATAACCTGCAGGCTCCGTCTCGCCCCCGCGAGGCCGCAGCGCTCATCGTCTCGGGCGCCGCGCTGGGCGCCAGCTGGATTTTCCTGTTCCGCGCCTATCAGACGATCGGTGTTGGCATCTCCTCGCTGTTGTATTACTGCGGCCCCATCATCGTTATGGCCCTCTCCCCGCTCATTTTTGGCGAAAAGCTGACCGGCGGCAAAATCGCCGGGTTTATCGCCGTTGCCTGCGGCGCCTTTCTCATTGCGGCACAAGGTCTAGGCGGCAATATGCCCATTGCGGGTATCGCTTGCGGCATCGCCTCGGCCTTCTGCTACGCGTTGATGGTCATCGCTAGCAAGGGTGCGCCACACGTCGAAGGCCTCGAAAACTCCGCGCTCCAGGTGAGCGCCGCCTTTATGACCGCGCTGGTCCATACGCTCCTCACGCAGGGCGCCCCCTCGTTCCTCTCCCCCAGCATTGCCGCCGGCATCGATTGGCGCGCCGTCGCCATGCTCGGCGTCGTCAACACCGGCATCGGTTGCCTGCTCTACTTTAGTGCCGTCGCCAAGCTGCCCGTCCAGACCGTCGCGGTCGTCGGCTACCTCGAGCCGCTTTCGGCCGTCGTGCTCTCCGTTGCCCTTTTGGGAGAGACCATGACGCCCATCCGCCTCATGGGCGCCGCGTTGATCATCGGCGGCGCGATCTTTTGCGAAGTCGCCGGCAAACGCGCAGACACCAAAGCAAGCATCGCCCAAGCAGCACGCGCCTAAAAGCCCCTCTTCAGTTTCAAAGCAGGGGCGCGTCCGTGGTTATCACATTGCAGCAAGACCATACAGCCGGTGCGCCCCTGTTTTGAAATGCTACCTGCGTACATGAATAATCCCCAGATGGGGATTATTGTCTAAAACACCCCGATGTGCCAAACTGCTCTTATATGTATAAAGATGGCATAAAGGTCCACTGCTCTTTGCAGAGGCCAGATGTCTAAGGGAGTCCACGTGGCACACAACAAGCTGGAGGCAAGCCTCCAAGGCCAGCACGGGCAGGGCGGGCATGGAGCCATCCCCCTTTCCGCTGGAATGCTGCTCGTAACGCTCGGCGTCGTCTACGGAGACATCGGCACGAGCCCCATGTACACCATGAAATCAATCGTCGCCAACAACGGCGGCATCGGTACCGTCAGCGAGGACATGATCTTAGGCGCGCTTTCGCTTGTCATCTGGACCATGACGCTTGTGACCACGGTCAAGTACGTGCTTATCGCCATGAAGGCCGACAACCACAACGAAGGCGGCATCTTCGCCCTCTTTAGCCTGGTGCGCAAAGTGGCGCCGTGGCTGATCCTTCCCGCCATGATCGGCGGTGCAGCGCTACTCGCCGACGGCATCCTCACCCCCGCGGTCACGGTTACCACGGCCATCGAAGGTTTGCGCACCATCGAATGGGGCCATGCACTGCTGGGCGACGGCCAGACCAACGTCATCATCATTACCATCATCATTATCTGCGGCCTATTTGCCATGCAGCGCGCCGGCACCTCGTCAATCGGCAAGCTCTTCGGCCCGCTCATGACACTATGGTTCCTGTTCTTGGCAAGCGCCGGCCTGTTCAACATGCTCGGCAACCTGTCCATCCTACGCGCGCTCAACCCCATCCGCGGCATCATGTTCCTATTCTCGCCCATCAACCATTCGGGCATCATGGTGCTCGGCTTTGTCTTCCTGTCGACAACCGGTGCCGAGGCGCTCTACTCGGACATGGGTCACGTGGGCAAGGCCAACATTTACGCATCCTGGCCGTTCGTAAAGGCGGCCCTTATCCTTAACTACCTGGGTCAGGGCGCTTGGCTGCTCGCCAATAACTCCAACCCCCAGATGCTCGCAATGGATATCGTCAACCCGTTCTATATGATGCTTCCCGAGCCCCTGCGCCCCTTTGCCATCGTGCTTTCGGCCGTAGCGGCCATCATCGCCTCGCAGGCGCTCATCACCGGCTCGTTCTCGCTGGTATCCGAGGCAACCCGTCTCAACCTTATGCCGCACCTGCGCATCCACTACCCCAGCGACACCAAGGGCCAGCTCTATATTCCGCTCGTCAACAACATCATGTGGGTCGGCTGCATCTTCATCGTGCTGCTGTTCCAAAACTCCGAGCGCATGGAGAGCGCCTACGGCCTCGCCATTACCGTGACCATGCTCATGACCACGACGCTTTTGACGAGCTACATCGCCGGCATCCTCAAGCACAAGCTGGGTGCCTGCGTCTTCGCCCTGCTCTTTGGTGCCATTGAGCTATGCTTCTTCGCCTCGTGCCTCACCATGTTCTTTGACGGCGGCTACGTCATGATCTTCCTGGCGGCACTGCTGTTCGGCCTTATGTATGTGTGGCGTCGCGGCACCGCCATCGAGCGCACGCAGACGATCCTGCTGCCCGTCTCCAAGTACATCGATCAGCTCAACCGTCTGCGCAACGACGAGACCTACCCCGTGCTCGCCGACAACCTGGTGTTCCTCACCAACAGCCCCGACCCGCTCACGCTCGACCGCGACGTGCTCTACTCCATCTTGGATAAGCATCCCAAGCGCGCCAAGGCATATTGGTTCATCAACGTACACGTTACCGATGAGCCCTATACGCACGAGTATTCCGTCGAGACCTTTGGCACGGACTTTTTGTTCCGCGTGCGCCTGGACCTGGGCTTTAAGGTCAACCAGCGCATCAACGCCTACCTGCGCCAGATCGTTGGCGACCTGATGGCATCGGGCGAGCTACCGCCGCAGCACCACACCTATTCCATCTACGAAACACGCGGCAACGTGGGCGACTTCCGTTTTTGCATGCTGCGCAAGATGCTCGCCCCCGAAACGGACATCAACCGCAACGACCATCGCGTCATGGTCATCAAGTACGCCGTCCGCCGCGCCTGCGGAAGCCCGGCACGCTGGTACGGTCTTGAGAACTCGGCCATCATCATCGAGTACGTGCCCCTCTTTGCCCGCATGCGCCCGGCGGTCAAACTCGTACGCACCCATGTGCCGCTCGAGATCCAGATCGAGGAAGCCGAGGAAATGGAAGTCGACATCTTCTCGGACGACCTGGTCAACGGCAACGAAGCCGGCAGGAACATGAACGTCGACCCCACCGAGTTGCTCGAGAGCGTCGCCGATACGCCCGAACAGCAACAGCTCGACGGCCTCGAGAGCGAACAACTCAACGACGCCAACTTCTAGCGACGTCGCGCATCGACGACAGCGGCCCTGCACCTCACAGGAGATGCAGGGCCGCTTTGCATTGCAGTAAAGCTATCGGCTACGAACGACGCGGCTCGGGAACCACGAGCCTATCGGGGCTCGCGCCCTCGGCATCCATCAGACTCACGTAGCGAATCGACGGATCCCCATACATCGCGTAGTAATAATTGCCCGTGCGCGCGCTAAAGCATCCGGTATAGATGGTCTTCTCGAACTTGCCATCGCCCATCCTGGACGCTCCCTCAATCATCACCACGCCCTCGAGTGAACGGAACATGCGGACGACGTTTTCGGTCTCGCTCTCCTTTTGCGGGTAATTGGCATTGAGGTACGCCGCCTTTACAAAACGGCTCGGCGAATAGCAGTCACCCGGAATACCGCGCATGCCGGCACCCGCGCCATAGGGCTTGAGCTCGGCGCCACGCCATGTCGCCGTCTGCGGAAAATCGCTGGTGGCCGTGATATAGGTGCGCAGGTTTTCCATGTGCCACGGGAAGGTGGGCTGATTGGCAAGGGTGTCGACCGGATCGTCGTATACATGCAGGCCGTCAGCCATCATCTCGACCACGATGCTACGCTGGCTGTCGCCGATAATCCAATGGAGCAGCGACACGCCCAGCCCCTCTCCTGCAGATTTGGCGACAATCACCGTATCGCGCAGCGCAGCCTCGACCTCATCGACCGTCGAGAACGTCGCTGCCACCCACAGGGGAAACTCATAGGCCGCGATATTGGTCTTGCCGTCGACAGGATCCTCGGCATACTCTGCATAACCCGGGAAATTGAGACCCGCCACGGCGAGGCCCGCATCGTTGCCGCAGTCGAAGAACATAGGGTAGTTCTTGTAATCGATGCACATACCGATCACCGCGTGTGCCGCCGACGCATCGTCGATAAACGAATACGGAATGTGAAACCCGCGCGGCATCACGCGAACCTGTTGGCCGTAGTCAAAGCTCCAGTCGAGGTTGCGGCCCAGATACATGTGGCCGGAATTATCGGTAAATCGAATGCTCGTACACATAGCGCCTCCTAGCTTTACGTTCTTGCTAATTTCATTGTCTCCAAACAAATAGGCGCTAAACACAAAAGCCCGGACATGACAACAATGTCACGCCCGGGACAAAAGCACAGGTTCAATCCCCGATCAAATCACTCGACCGGAAATAACCGAACAGGTCGGTTTAAAGTGTCGAGGTGCCGCAGATTGGCGTGAAAGAGGAGCGCAGCGTACTAACGGTACGTAAGCGACGATTGAACGCCAAGGTGCGGTGCATCGGCGCTTTAAACCAACTTTCCTAGACAGTGATCAATCATGTGCTGGATCATCTGTGCCTCAAAGCCTGCGTAATCGCGGCGGCACTCCTTCATCTTGCCGTCGACGATCTGGTCAAAGGCAACCTTGCACTTGATATAGCGCGTGGACTTGGTGACCTCCTCGTGCGTCAGGCAGCTCTCCTCCATCTTGCTGGCGCCCAGGCCAAACACCAGACGGGGGTTGTAGAGCACGTGGGGCTCGCCGGCGTCGTCCAGGTAGACGCAGACCTTCTTGGTAACGCCAATCTGGTTAGCGGCAAGGCAGCCGGCATCGTCGAGCGACTTGATGGTATCGATCAGGTCCTGAGCAACCGACTCGTCCTCGACGGTCGCAACCTCGCAACGCTGGGACAGGATAGCCTCGTCGTGGCAGAGCTCTTTAATCATACGTTCCTCCATAGGGTCGTTGTAACCGCTTAAGTATACGGTACCCACACATTTTCATGCGTAAAATACCGTCCGTCTGCTACAAAGCGCCGAACATCAACATGCGAGGAACAGCAAGGTTATAAAGACGATATAGTAAGTGAGTTCGTGTCAATCGGCCTAAACTCGGGGCCGAACAAGGAAAGGGTATGCATGGACGAACTTTTTCACGTCAGTGAGCGCAAGTCCACAATCGGGACCGAACTTCGCGCTGGACTGACAACATTCCTGGCGATGGCCTACATCATCGCCGTCAACCCCGCAGTGCTCTCGGGCGCTGGCATCGATGCGGGAGCGCTCGCCTGCGCCACCTGCCTGGGCGCTGGCATCATGACCATCTGCATGGGCATCTTCGCTAACCGCCCTCTCGCCTGCGCGTCGGGTCTGGGCATCAATGCCATGATCGCGGGCATCGCCACCACCATGTGCGGCGGTGACTGGCACGTGGCCATGAGCGTTATCTTCCTCGAGGGTGTCGTCATCTTGCTGCTCGTCCTGTGCGGCCTGCGCGAGGCCATCATGGACGCCATCCCCGTGGTCCTGCGCCACGCCATCTCGGTGGGTCTGGGCCTGTTTATCGCCATGATCGGCCTGTGCGACGCCGGCATCATCACCGCTGGCGCCGGTACGCTCGTCGGCCTGGGTGACATTACCTCCCCCACCTTTATCGTCGGCATCATCTCCATCGTCGTGACGGTCGCCCTGGCCTCCCGCAACGTGCCGGGCTCGCTGCTCATCGGCATCATCGTCGCCGTTATCGCCGGTATCCCGCTGGGCGTCACCCATGCGCCCGAGGGCCTCATCGCCCCGCTCGACTTCTCGACCTTCGGTGCTCCGTTTGCCAGCACGGCCGATGGCAACCTTGCCATCGTGAAGGTTCTGACCGACCCGATGCTGCTCGTCGTTGCCTTCTCGCTGCTCATGAGCGACTTCTTTGACACCATGGGACCGCCATGGCCGTCGCCAAGCAGGGCGAGTTCCTAACCGAGGACGGCAATGTCGAGGACATCCGTCCCATCCTGGTCGTCGACTCCGTGGCCGCTGCTGCCGGTGGCTTTATGGGCGTCTCCTCCATCACCACCTTCGTCGAGTCCACCTCTGGCGCTGCCGACGGTGGCCGCACGGGCCTCACCTCCGTCACCACCGGCGTGCTGTTCATTCTCGCCGCGTTCTTCTCCCCCATCGTCACCATCGTTTCCAGTGCCGCCACCTGCGGTGCTCTGGTCTACGTCGGCTACCTCATGATGAGCGAGGCCTCCGAGATCGACTGGTCCGACGTGTCGCAGGGTTTCCCGGCGTTCATGATTGTCGCCGGCGTGCCCTTCACCTACTCCATCTCTGCCGGCATTGGCCTGGGCTTTATCGCCTACGTGATCGTCGCGCTCTTTAAGGGCGAGGCCTCCAAGATCAAGCCGCTCATGTGGATCGCAGCCCTTGCCTTCCTCGTCTACTTCTTTGTAGCGTAACGGCAAAGCTGCCAAAGCAGAACACCAAAGCGCGGAGTCGCATCGAGCGGCTCCGCGCTTTTCTTTTAAAGCCAGGCACCGCACGGACGCGCGATGTATTGCCTCCCAAGTTTTGGACATTTTGCCCTCCAAACGGCACTACCGCCGGCTACATCCTGCAGATATGCTGGGCGTAATCGCATAGGCCCTATGAGGATGGGAGTAACCATGGCCACCTTGTTCACGACCCCCAAGCGCAATGATAAAACCTCAGGAGCCCATTTTGTCGAGCCCGACGTGCACCGTCGCACGCTGCTCGCGCAGCGGTGAGAAAGCCCCGATAATGGCAT
>UQNH01000060.1:0-12429 GCA_900542365.1 uncultured Collinsella sp.
CGAGTTCCGCACGAGCCGGAGAGCACTTAATGTGCTCTCCGTGCGAGCAGGACTGTCCGAGCAGGGAGTAAAGTCCTCCGGCTGCCTCCGGACAGGTCAGTCTGCTAGCAGGTCGGATACTCGCCCTCCCAGACGATGCGACGGTACTGATCCGGATCGGTGTCGCCCTCGGTGGAGAAGCAGAGCACGGAGCTCGTCTTGTCCAGACCGATGAGCTCTTTGAGCTCGGCGTACTCGGGATCGAGCATGAGGGTCTCGACCAGGCCGGTGGTCACGGCGCCGGACTCGCCGGAGATGACGCGCGGGTCGCCCTTCTCGGGAGCGCCCAGGGTGCGCATGCCGCGAGCGGTGACCCAGTCGGGGCAGGACACGAAGGCGGTGGTGTGGTTGCGCAGGATATCCCAGCCAAGGATGTTGGGCTCGCCGCAGCACAGGCCGGCCATGATGGAGGGCATGTCGCCGTCCACGATACGCGGGTCGCCGTCGCCGGCGGCAGCGCCCTTGTACAGGCAGGCGGCCGGTGCGCACTCAACCACGACGAAGGTGGGCGGGTTATCGGGATACAGGTTGGTGAAGTAGCCCACCACGGCGCCGGCCAGCGAGCCCACGCCAGCCTGGACAAAGACGTGCGTCGGGCGGTTGATAGCCATCTCGCGCAGCTGCTCGGCAGCCTCGGAAGCCATGGTGCCGTAACCCTCCATGATCCAGGACGGAATCTTCTCGTAGCCCTCCCAGGCGGTGTCCTGAACGATGACGCCGCGCTCGCAGGCGTCGGCCTCGGCGGCGGCCATGCGCACGCACTCGTCGTAGTTGACCTCTTCGATGGTCACCGTGGCGCCCTCGGCGGCAATGTTATCGAAGCGGGGCTTGGTGGAACCCTTGGGCATGTGCACGACGGCCTTCTGGCCCAGCTTGTTGGCAGCCCATGCCACGCCGCGGCCATGGTTGCCGTCGGTGGCGGTAAAGAAGGTAGCCTGGCCAAAGTCCTCGGCCAGCTGATCGGAGGTCAGGTAATCGAAGGTGCAGTCGGCAACGTCCTTGCCGGTCTCGTCGGCAATATAGTTGGCCATGGCAAACGAGCCGCCCAGGACCTTAAAGGCGTTGAGGCCAAAGCGATAGCTCTCGTCCTTAACGCACAGGTTGGACAGGCCCAGGCGCGCGGCCTGGCCGTCCAGGCGGGCAAGCGGAGTAACGGTGTACTGAGGGAACGACTGGTGGAAGGCGCGGGCCTTCTTCACGTGGTCGAGGCTCATGATTCCCAAGTGCTTGTCATCGCTCTTGGGCATCGTGTTGCCCGCCCACTGGATCTTATCGGCCATACGGTGAACTCCTTAAGTCCTCTCTTGCCGGCCCCCGCATACGCGTTTCAGCCCGATCCCATTCACACGGCTGAACTTTTATGTGGATGCCAAACAAAAAGTTTGTTAGCAATGTTCTATCACACTTTTTGATTGGATAACCTAACAAATTGTTAGTTGCCGCAATCGGTACCTTTTCGCCGCCGAACGGTCACATAACGCAGCAACGCTTTCGTTATTTGCGAACAAGTGTGGTTTATGGCAAAGTGTGCCCAAACTAATTTTTAGGAAGGCACCCATGACCCCCGCACAGATTGAGTTTTACAAGCGCCTTGCACACGGTCTGGCGCTCCAATTTGGCCCCAACTGCGAAGTCGTCGTCCACGATCTGGAGACCGAGGACGTGGACCACTCCATCGTAGTGATCGAAAATGGCCACGTCAGCGGGCGCAAACTGGGTGACGGCCCCAGCCATATCGTGTTTGAGTCCATGCACGAGGGCACCACCGACGTACACGACCGCGAGCCGTACCTCACTAAAACCACCGATGGCAAGCTGCTCAAGTCCTCGACCATCTTTATCCGCAACGACGAGGGCAAGCCCGTCGGCATTTTGGGCATCAACTTTGACATTACGCTTATGAAGGCTTTTGAGCGTTCGCTCGACGCCTTTACCGGCACCGGCGGCACGGGCTACACCGAGCCCGAGCCCATTACCAAGAACATCGGCGACCTGCTCGAGGACCTGCTGCACGAGTGCGAGCAGTTTGTGGGCAAGCCCGCGGCGCTCATGACCAAAGACGAGCGCATTCGTGCCATTGGCTACCTCGACCGTCGCGGCGCCTTCCTCATTTCCAAGTCGAGCGAGCGCGCCTGCGAGTTCTTTGGCATCTCCAAGTACAGCTTCTATAGCTACCTCAATGAGGCCAAGGCGGCGGCCGACGACAAGTAGGCACTCGCCTAGATTGCCCCTCCCCTTTTGGGCGCGAGTTCTGGAAAGCATGAATCCAAGACCGAGCCGCTTGGGAAGTTCCATATAATCGATGTCATTAGTATTTCGAAAGGGTGGAACAGAATGGCGTTGAGCAAGGCATCATGCACCGGTCGCGGATTGATTCCGGCAATTGGTGGACATGTGCACCGCATGTTCGATGAGGGTGAAGACGACCTGTTTTCGCTGAGCCTTGACGACGTGATGGATGATCGCCCGTGGACCGCCGACGAACTCATGGGCGGCGGGGCTCGCCCGTCAAGCCCCAATCCCGCACTTGCGCCTAAGCCCGCATCTGCGCCGACTCCTGCGCAGCCGCCCGTTTCGACGCCCGCGTCTACGCCCGCACCCATTTCGGCGCCCACGCCCACTCCCTGCCCCACAAGCGACCCGTCCGAGACGGCGGCATTTCTCGCTGCGGCAACGCGGAGCAAATCGGCCGACAGCACCGTTATGTACAGTGCCCAGCAGTTGCCCGTTCCTGCGGCACGCAAGCCTCCGGTCACAAGGCCCGATGAGCCCGTTGCCCATCAGGTTGCCTACGATTCCTGGGCTGCAGCCGATCTGGATGAGACCTCTACCGGCATGCCGGCGCTCGACGTTCCAGTTAACCCGCTTTTTGCCGCCAACACGAGCGCCGCGGACTATGAGGGCGGTGCGGCATATTCCGATTATTCTGATGGCTATGCTGGCACCGATCGCATCGAGACCGAGGATTATGGCACCGCATCGAGCGATTATCTCAACGATCCGTACGCTGCCACGCCTGCACCGGAATATGACCCGGAGGCCGCGTCCGCGCCGGCGTATACCAAAAGCACGGGCGAAGAGCGCTTCGCCGATTATTACGCCGAGGAAAAGGCGCTGCGTTTCTCGGAATTTCCGCAGGCAGTCAAGGTTGCCTTTATCGCCATTGTCATTGCCCTGCTCGGCGTCATTGCGTTTGAGGGATTCCAGCTGTTCCGCGGCCCCACCGCGTCCGAATCGGCAACGCAGCAAAAAGAGAACGACAATCAGCACCTGGACATCAACACCCTCAAGGGCGACCCCAACGACGGGGACGAGTAGCGGGGGTTAAGGCGGCCACAGGATTCCGCATCCAGCACCGGCTTCTAAGTGCTGTTTTGTCATCCAGCTACACTTTTCCGGATAATTTGCCTATCGAATTTGACACTTTTCCGTAATCTTGAGGTGCCGATTTCGACACTTTTCCGTACTTTTACACGACTGATTTCGACACTTTTTCGGATGAAAGCCGAATAATCACTTGGGAAACCAACGCCATCCGCGCGTCATTTCGCAAGCGCGCTTGATTTGTGTCCGCACTCGCTGATAGACTCCATCGTGCCCGCAAAGAGCGGGCGCGTTTTATCCAGAGTCGGGGTAGAGAGTTGGCTCCACGATCCCGACGCCAACCGGCCAAGAGGCACGGTGGCCCTGCCAACATCGATGAAAGGAGTCCGTATGGACAATTTCTCCGTGCGCAGTGAGTACAGCTTCCACAATCTGGCAGCCAAGCCAAAACAAATACATCTTCTGGACGAGCCGAGCGGCTACGCCTCGGCCATGGTCAAGAGTAGTCTCTCCCACCAGATGCGCTTTACCGTGCAGGTGCTCGAGGAAGAGCTCTGCGCCGCCGGCGACCCGCACGTGCTGCAGATCAAGCTGCTCGGAGACGATTCGCGCGAGCCGTCCAGCTGGAAGCTGTTTGCCGACGGCGCGTGCGTTGCGGACGGCTCGGGTGACTTTGCCCGCGAGTGCTTCTGCGAGGGAGCTGAGGTGTTCCTAAACCTGTGCCGCGACGCCGTGCGCGCGGCCGAGCTGTACTAGTGGAGCCAGAGGGAGTATGAGCTGTTGAGTGCGGCCCGCGGGATTGCGGGGGCGTAGGCAGACAGACCAGACAGCTCGTCATACTGGTTGACGCTTCGATTCAAACAGCAGGGCGGGCTCGCGCTTACAGCCCCGCCATGCCAAACCGAATGGCGTTCTCAAAAGGCCTATCCCCTCCGCCTTCAGCTTTAGCAGCAGGTCGCCCAGCTCGGAGCACTTGCTGGAAAGGCGCGTCTGAGCTCGCTCGCCCATCCCCCACCGTTGACGGACCTCCTGGGCGCGCGGGCTCACGCGGTAGTCCCCGTCCATCATCTGCTTGAGCAGCTTGGCGGTCACGCGCGCATCGGCTAGGGCGCTGTGGGCGTGACCCGTCGACTCGTCGAACTCGATGCCAAACCACGTCGCTGCGTCACTCAAAGAGACGCACCCGTGGCTGCTCATGTCCATGATCGAGGTGTAAAACGCCTGCAGGTCGGCCCAGTCCGTAGGAAATGCGGAAAGATCGATGTGCTTTGCTTGGCACTCGATCAAAAGCTGTCGACGATCCGCCCCGCTCCAACAGACCACCTGGGCGGAGTAGCGCCCGATCCAATCGCTAAGCCTTTTGATCATCATGTAGAGCGGATCGGCCATCGCGGTGCCCACGGCCGATATCCCTGTGAGCTCGCGGACGGGGAACGCAACGCCTTCGGTAAATTCCGTCTGTACAAACTGCGAGAACTCGCCCATAACGTTGCCGTGGTAATCGAGCTTGACGGCGCCGACCTCGATAATCTCGTTACGCAGTCCACGGCGCTGGCGCTGCTTTGGCGCCGGCGCAAACTCAAAGTCCAGCACGATCTGGCGCGCAAAGTTCGTCGTATCGATAGCCGAGATACACGGCGTCTTTTCAGCTGACACGGTTGGGCCTTTCTCCGTTGCCTGCCGCTTGCTACATAGGCGGCTACATTGCCGTAAAGATAGGCGCCCGTGCGGACATGAAATCGCACAGTGCAGCTTTCCGGCATCCTTGCGTAAAGCTGCGCTTTGAGATGGTCACGTCGCTGTTATTATCGAACATATATTCGTATTTATGGCTGCAGTTTGATAAACTGGTTATTGTTGACGGCAGTTCCATGTGCCGGGCAGCGCCCTCCATGCGACGGGAGGTGATGCCCATGACCGATCTGACTGATTTTGTGAAGCTCCTGACCGCTTTGGTCTCGCTCCTCACGGCGCTTATCGGACTTACCGAGGCACTCAAGCAGCATACGAAGCATAAAAAGAGGGGTCGACGCCGCTAAGGCGATGACCCCTTAATCCAAGCAACGGCGCTGCCCAGCTCTTCACTACTTGGGCTGCCGTCGACCTTATTTTACCCACGGGCACCGGGTTTACCAAATGGATTTTCGGTAAAGGAAGCACGGCACGCCCGCAAAAACACTACGCCCCAAGTGCCGCCACGGGGATCACCGCCACGCCGTCGTCGCGTGTGTAGGCAATGCTCCCCTTTCCAACCACGACCGGCAAAAACGCCGGCGCGGCATTCTGGGCGTCAGGATTGGAGAGCACTTTCCTCTCCAGCGCCTTGAGATTTCTCGCTCCATCGTCTGCTTTCGCATCGCTCAGCTTGACCTCGATGGCTCCTCAGCGCCCGTCGTGCTCAACGATCAGATCGACCTCAAGGCCCTTCTCATCTCGGAAATAATGGACACTGTTGTCGACACCGCCGTAGGTGGAAAGGAACACGCGCACGTCGCGCAGAACGAGGTTCTCAAAGAGCATCCCAAACGTTTGCATATCGCCAAGCAGCCGCTCAGGGGTAGCCCCCAGCAACGTCGCCGCAAGTAACGGGTCGCAGAAGTAGCGCTTGGGGCGCACGCGAACGCGGGCCTTCGAGCGCATGGGCGGCTCCCATCCGCACAGGTCCTCGGTCAGCTTGAGCCTGTTGAAGAGGTCCAGGTACGCAGCGATGGTCCTCTCGTCGGGACCCGCCTCGCCGTACGAGACATCCTTCATGAGCGTCTTGTACGTGACAGCCTGGCTCTCGTTCATGGCAAGAGCTCGCAAAAGGCCGTGTGCAAGCTCGGGCGATCATGCGATATGCGAAATTACGCCATTCTCAATGCGGATTTTACGCTACTTTCAATGTAGTTTTTACGCCATTCTCATTGAAGGTTTTATGCTTGGCATCCTTAGCGCGACGCTCGCTCAACCCCTGACCACCGGATTGCCCGAATTCCGGGATGCTGCCTCCGCTCCAAACAAAAGGCCCCGACTCGCGATGAGCTGCCTCCCATTTCTTGAACATTAGAAATGGGAGGCTTTCCACCCCATGCCTCTATCGGAAACGGCATCCCGTCCTGAGCATCGAATCCGGGACGTAGTTTCCGCATGCGGCTTCGTTAGGAAAGCATGTTCTACTCTGAGCGCTCATTCCGGGGTGCAATTTCCGCCAGAGACGCCGCCGGGAAAGCACATCCCGGTTTGGAGCCGAAATCTGGGATGTAGTTTCCGCTTGAAGGGCGATCCGAAAAGCACGTCCCATTCCGAGTGGCAATTCCTGGTCACAGTTTCCGCAGATACAAGGCGACAGTCCGCCGCCCTTATCACATGCCTTCAAACATGCGATCCAGAAACACAAAACAGCAGATAGAATGCTCTTTTTCAAAAAAGTACACGTCCCTAAACTTACCAAGGTTTCATATCTAGCTACCGTTCACGGTCGCCGATTACCGCCCACCGATTCAAACAAGAAATATGTCGCCAAAAGCAGGTCATCTACCTGCATGGTTAGATTTTGGTCAGCTTTTGGTCAGCTGAGCGGCAAGTTCCAGCTGATACGTTTTTGCTGCCCAAAAGGAGGCGGTAGCTCATGACCCATTGCAATGACCAGCTCATCGACCAACTGCTCACTCAAGCCGAACAAGAGGGGCGCTGTCTGATTCCCCCGAGCTCGGCGATCCGAAAAGCGCTCCTTCGGCGCACCGGCGGCACGGTTGTCTCGCCCATGCCGGGGTTGTTTGCGCGAAAAACGCGCTGGAATGAACTCAACCGAGCGCAACGCCATTGCGAAATCCTCCGCGCCCTTGCGATCATCCACCCCGATTGGACGTTCTGCTCGTTTTCGGCCGCCTGTCTGCTGGGGCTCGAGGTCTCGTGGCGACACCTGAATGTCGTGCATGTCTGCAGCGCCACCAAGCCGTCGGCTCGCCCGGGCGCGCATATTCAGCGGCATCAGATCGATCCGGTCGGAGCAATCCGCCTGTCCGGCATATCGGTAACGCCACCCATTCAAACGGTGACGGATTGTCTGTTGCAGACCGGTTTTGCCGACGGCATGCCCATTGCCGATTCGGCGATCTCAAAGCTCGGCCTTGCGCCGGAACAGCTGATGGAGGCCGTTGAGCAACGAGCGACTGCCCGCAATGGTCGCGCGATTCGCACCGCCCTCACAACGCTTCGATATGCCGACGCCCGCGCCGAGAGCGGCGGGGAATCGGTCGCCCGAGCCGTCATGATCGAGACCGGCTTTGCACCCGACCAACTTCAATACGAGCTGACGGATCCCTTCGATTCGACCGAAAGCATGCGAACGGATTTTGCCTGGGAGCGTCAAGCCAGGGAGCTCACGCTGGGCGAACTCGATGGGCTCATCAAATATACCGACCAGACCATGCTGGCCGGACGCACCACCGCCGAGGCGCTCGTTGCCGAACGACAGCGTGAGGCGCATCTATCGCTTTACGGTCATCCCTTGCTGCGCTTTACCATGAACGAAGTCCGTTCGGCAGGCATGTTCGCGAAAAAGCTGCAGACGGCAGGCATCCGGCAGACCGCGCTGCCGACATGGCTCAACGATATTGAGCTGTAGGGGCTACCGAGCTTATGCCCGCCTGCCTACCAAACCGGGACACGCTTTCCGGTTGGCAGCACCCGCGGAAACCATGTCCCAGACTGAGTGCTCAAAACGGGACGCGCTTTCCAGATGGCATGCCTAGCGGAAAGCGTATCCCGGAATCAAGGCCTAGAACGGGACACGCTTTCCGGTTGAACGCCCAGCGGAAATTACATCCCGGAATAGACGCTCAAACTGGGATACATTTTCCGCTGAGGGCCGATCCGGAAACCGTGTCCCACTCCGAGCGTCAATTCTGGGATGAACTTTCCGCCAGAGGGTTCAGCCGGAAACGGCATCCCACTCTGAAGCAAAATTCTGGGACGCAGTTTCCGGTTGAGGGCTGTTCCGGAAAGTGTGTCCCATTCCAGGCGCGGATTCCGGGACGCACTTTCCGTTTGAAGCTCCAACCGGAAAGCGCGTCCCACTCTGGAGCCGAATTCCGGGACACGCTTTCCGCCAGAGGCTCTACCGGAAAGCGCATCCCATTCTGAGCATCGATTCCGGGTCGCAGTTTCCGCCTGAGAGCCGATCCAGAAACTGCATCCCATTCTGAGCGCCAATTCCGGGACGCAGTTTCCGCTCCAAACAAAAAGCCCCGGCTCGCGATGGAGCCGGGGCCAAAGGCGCAGCATATACAGTTGATGTTGAGCGCGAACAGCCCGTCAGCAATGGGCGTCCGCGTTCTACCCTACCCGCGGTTGCGGACGCGGCTGTAGGGCGTATCCACCATGGGCAGATTTGGACGCAGCTTGCCGTCAAACGCGCGGTAGGCGTTCTGTACGGCGGGCGCCGTGGGGATCGTGGCGATCTCGCCGATGCCCTTGCCGCCGTATGCCACGGGCAGCAGCTCGTCCTTCTCAACGTAGATGGCGTGGATATCCGGAATCTCGGGCGCACGGAACAGCCCGAGCGTACCGTACCTTGCCTGGGGTACGCAGTCCTTGAGCGGCCAGTCCTCGGTAAGCGCATAGCCCATACCCATGAGCACGCCACCTTCGATCTGACCCTGGATGGAGATGGGGTTGACCACCTTGCCGGAATCGTGCGCGGCGTAGACCTCGCTCACGCGGCCATCGTCATCCAAAATGACTACATGCGTGGCAAAGCCATAGCAGATGTGGCTCTTGGGGTTGGGGACGTCGGCGCCCAGCTTGTCGGTCGGCTCCAGGTACACGTAGCCAAACTCGCATCCCTCGAGCGCCTTGATGGCGGCCGCGGGATCCTGAGGATGCACACCCTGGCCGGCGACGAGCTCCTGCGTGCGAAGCTGATAGGCGCGGCCGTCGTCATACTCGATCTTGACGCCGTCGCCATGCGCACTCACGGGAGCGGCGGGCGCAGACTTGCCGGCCTCGATGTCAAGCATGGCATCGCGCAGCAGGAAGGCGGCACCGCGCACGGCCTCGCCGGTCACGACCGTCTGACGCGAGCCAGACGTGGTGCCGGAGTCGGGAGCGTTCTCGGTAGAGCACTCGCCGTTGGCAATGCAGTAAAGCGGCAGACCGCAGGCCTCGGCAACGTCCTGCAAAAAGACGGTGTTGCAGCCCTGGCCGATGTCGGACGTGGCGGCGTAGACCACGGCGCGGCCATCCTCGATGCGAATCTTGCAGCGGCCGGCATCGGGCAGGCCCACGCCCACGCCTGCGTTCTTCATGGCGCAGGCAATGCCGGCGTGGCCGGGATGCGCGTAGTAGGCATCCTTGACCTCGAGCAGCGTCTCCTTAAGCGCCGTGGAGCAGTCGGCGATCTGGCCGTTGGGTAGAACCTCGCCCGGCTCGATGGCATTACGGTAACGAATCTCCCACGGATCCAGGCCGACCTTTTCTGCCAGCAGGTCGATCAGGCTCTCGAGCGCAAACTCGGACTGGCACACGCCAAAGCCGCGGTACGCACCGGCGGGCGGGTTGTTGGTGTAGTAGCCAAAGCCGCGGATGTCAGTGTTCTGGTACTTGTAGGGACCGACGGCGTGCGTGCAGGCGCGCTCGAGCACCGGGCCGCACAGCGACGCGTAGGCGCCGGTGTCAAAGTTGATCTCGCAGTCCAGGCCGGTAAAGTTGCCCTCGGCGTCGCAGCCCAGCGTAAAGGTACCGTCCATGGCATGGCGCTTGGGATGGAACGCGAGCGACTCGGCACGCGTGAGCTTGCACTTCACAGGACGCTGGAACTTATATGCGGCGAGCGCGGCCAGGTGCTGGATGGACACGTCCTCCTTGCCGCCAAAGCCGCCACCCACGAGCATGGTCTCGACGACCACGCGCTCGGGCTCGTTGTCCCAGCCAAACATATGGGCGCACTCTTTGCGCGTATCGTAAGCGCCCTGGTCGGTCGACTGCACCTTGACGCCGTTCTTGTACGGGAAGGCGACGGCGCACTCGGGCTCCAAGAAGGCATGCTCGGTAAAGGGCGTGGTAAAGCGCTGCGTCACGGTAAACGCGCTCTCGGCCAGCGCCTTGGCGGCATCGCCGCGCGTCACATGGCGGCTCTGGCACACGTTGTCCTTGAGCTCCACCGTGTTGCCAAAGGCAAAGAAGCTGTCGTGCAGGCGCGGGGCGTCGGCAGCCCTAGCCTCGGCAATGTTGCGCACGGGCTCCAGCGGCTCGTAATCAATCTTTACGAGCTTCTTGGCCTTCTCGAGCGTCGCCTCGTCCTCGGCGACCACCAGCACGATGGCGTCACCCACGCAGCGGGTGATATCGCCCGCCGCGATCATGACATCCCAGTCCTGGATAAGGTGGCCGACCTGGTTGACCGGCACGTCCTCGGCGCGCAGGATCCCCACCACGCCGGGCAGGGCCTCGGCCTTTGAGGTGTCGATGGAGAGCACGCGGGCGCGCGGATACTTGGAGCGCACGGCGCTGGCATAGGTCAGGCCCGGCTGATCGAGCTCGTCGATATCATCGGGGTACTTGCCCTCGCCGAGCACCTTCTTGCGCACGTCGATACGGAAGGCGCGCTTGCCCACACCGTAGTCGTCGCCGCGCTCCAGGCCCTCGTCAATCTGCTTTTCGCCGCGAAGCACCGCAGCGGCCAGCGAAATGCCCTCGATAATCTTTTTGTAGCCGGTGCAGCGGCAGACGTTGCCGCGGATGGCGTACTTGATCTGCTCCTCGGTGGGCTCGGGGTCCTCGGCGATGAGCGCCGCGCCCGCCATGACCATGCCGGGGATGCAAAAACCGCACTGCACGGCGCCCACGGCGCCAAAGGCGTACACAAAGGCCTCGCGCACGTCCTCGGGCAGGCCCTCGACGGTCACGATGTTGCGGCCGGCGGCAAGGGCGGTGGTCAGTACGCAGGCTTTGACGGCCGCGCCGTCCACATGGATGGTGCAGGACCCGCAGGCGCCCTCGGAGCAGCCGTCCTTGGCGGAATGGATGTGCAGGTCGTCGCGCAGGTAGCGCAGCAGCGGCTTGTTCTGAGTCGTTGTGCGCTCCACGCCGTTAACGGTAAAAGTGAATTCCTGTGCCATGGTGATTCCCTTCTACACGCCGGCGGCGATGCCGGTGCGGTCGTGAATGGCGCCATGCGGGCAGACGACGGCGCACATGCCGCACGACAGGCAGTCCGCGCCGTCGATATGGGCGCAGTTGTCCTCGATGCGGATAGCGCCGGCGGGGCACTTTTTAGCGCACATGCCGCAACCGATGCAGCTCGTGTCGCAGATCTTGCGCGCAATGGCGCCCTTATCGGTGTTGTTGCAGCGCACCAAGATATTCTGGTAGCCGGGAACGAAGGCGATCACGCGCTGCGGGCACGCCATGCCGCACAGGCCACAGCCCGTGCACTTGGAGCGATCCACGCGGGCGATGCCATCGACCAGCGCAATGGCACCGTGGGGGCAGGCCGTGACACAGGCGCCACAGCCAATGCAGCCTTCGCTGCAGCGGGCGTCGCCGCCTGCGGAGGCGCAACCGCTTCCGCAGGCAACGTAGGCCACGTTATGTTGAATGGATTTGGCCATAAGAGACTCGCCTATTTCTTAAGAAGGTACGAATAGTTGTCGCGCACAGCCCTGATGGTCAGGCGGACGGCCTCGGGAAGACCGGTGTTGACAGCATCGACCGAGACGGTGCGGACCGTGCCGGCGACGCGAACCTTAAAGTGGTCCTCGTCCACAGCCAGGAAGCCCTCGTTCTCGGAGTTCTCCATGTCCTGCTCGCTCCAGAACAGGGTGAGCTTGTCCTTGTAGGGACGACCCTCCTGGTAGGGGCAGAACACGGCGCAGTTACCGCACTCGTTGCACATGCCGTCGACATGGACGACCTGATGCTTGGCGAGACCCGGCACCTTAATTGCCGCGTTGGCGCGGTTGGGGCACACGTCGCAGCAGACCTCGCACACCGAGCCGCAGCCCAGGCAGCGGGTCTTGGTGCAGTTGCGCTTGTCGCGGCACAGCGACCCCTTGCGCTCGTAGCGGGTGTCCTCGCGGCCGG
>UQNH01000061.1:0-12347 GCA_900542365.1 uncultured Collinsella sp.
TGCACGCTCGCATACCCTGCGCTCGCCAGCAGGCCGGCGCCGGCCGGAGCCACAACCTCGCCAGCACGCATCACGACGTCGCCGGCATGGGCCTCCTCGGCGGCAGAGCGAACGTTCTCCCCCACCTTGGCAGGCGTCGAGAAGCTCACATGTGAGCCCTCGTTGCCATCGCCGTCAAGCACCTCGACGATCTCGTATTTCACCACGGCATCCGCACCTTCGGGTACCGGCGCACCCGTCATGATGCGGACAGTCTCGCCCGGGGCGATTGCGCCCTCAAACACATGGCCCGCGGCCTCGTGTCCGATAACGTCGAGCGTCACCGGCGCCTCGCCAGACGCCCGCACCAAGTCCGCCGAGCGCACGGCATATCCGTCCATAGCGCTGTTGGCAAACGGCGAGATGTCGATATCGGCCACCGCGTCCTCGGCCAAGGGAAGACCGGCGGCCTGCCACACGGGAATCTCGATGAGATCCGTCGGAACAACATGCGACAGAACAATCGACTGCGCGTCCTCCAGCGGAATGAGTTTCTCTGCCATATGCACCTCTTAATGCCACGGCGCACAACAGGAGCGCCGATTCTTTATGCTTGTCTCAGTATAATCCCCCGACGCACGACCGCGACTCGGCCTGTACCCGCAAATACACCTGTCGGTTGCAGGCCGCGAAACAGAATGGAAACCAACCCACCGGCTCGTCGCGTTTACCGCGTTTTATAATGCTTGCGTTACAACCTAAAAGAGGAACATATGGCTCATAACGACAAACCCGAAAGCGCAAACGAGGCGCAGGATCATTCCCAGCCGCTCGACGACGGCGGTTTTTTCTCCCTGAACGACGTCATCATGGCTGGCAGGCATCAGATCACCCGCTCCGAGCATCTCTTAGCTGCCGACACGCGCCGCAATGTCCGCAACCTACTCGCAAGCGCCAAGTTGCTCGCACTCGTCGTCATCGTCTCGCTCGCCATGGGCGTTGCCGCTTGGGCGTTTTTGGCCTCGCTGAATATCGCGACCGACTATCGCGAGCACCATGCATGGATTTACGCGCTGCTTCCCGTTGTGGGCATGGCCACCGCATGGGTGTACAAAAACCACGGCCTTGCCGCCAAACGAGGCAACAACCTGGTCATCGACTCCGCTCTGGGCACACGTCTCATCCATATGCGCATGGCCGTCCTCACCTTCGTCTGCTCCACGCTCACGCACCTAACGGGCGGATCGGCCGGTCGCGAGGGAGCCGCGGTACAGATTGGCGGCACCATCGCCAGCAACATCTCGAGCCTCGCCCACCTCAAAAAGCATGACCACCACGACCTCATGCTCGCCGGCATCTCGTCGGCCTTTGGCGCCGTATTCGGTTCGCCCCTTGCCGGCGCGTTCTTTGGCATGGAGATGTGTTTTATCGGCAAGATCGACTACACCGCGGGCATCTACTGTCTGGTCGCCTCGTTTACCGGCTACTTTACATCACTCGCCCTGGGTACCGAGTACGAAGCGAATATCATCGCCAGCGTTCCCAACATGACACCACGGACGGTTGCCATCGTTGTTATCAGCGCCATTATCTTCGGTCTGACGGCACGCCTCTTTGCCTGGTCGGTTCGAACCGTCAAAAGCCTGTACGGTCGCTTTATCACCAATTACCTCGTCCGCGCACTCATAGGCGCACTCGTGGTTTTGGCCGCCTATGCCCTCCTCGACGCCTGGAACTACGCCGGCCTTTCCACGTGGCTTTCCGGCGCCGGATTTGCAGGCAACACCACCCTGACGGACGCAGCCATTAAGTTGGTCGTCACAGCGCTTACCCTGGGCGCGGGCTTCCAAGGCGGCGAGGTCACGCCCCTGTTTGGCATCGGTGCGGCACTCGGTGGCTGGATCGGTTGCCTTACCGGGCTTGACCCCAGTTTTCTGGCGGCTCTCGGCATGCTCGGCGTGTTCTGCGCCGGCCTCAACGTGCCCATCACCACCTGCATGATGGCCATCGACCTGTTCCACGGCACGGCCGCCGGGTTCTTTGTCATCGTGGCCTTTATCAGCTACATAACCGGCGGACACCGCGGCGTGTACCCCGCCCAGCGCATCATCTCACCCAAGCGCCGTTCGCTTATTGTGGATGAGGGCGGTACGGTAGCGGATGCTATCGAGCGCCACAACGACCTGATAGAGTAGATGTAATAATCGCCGTGCAGCCACAATCGGGGGCAATTCGACCTGAGCGCGACCGCACCGTCATGCCACACGCCGGGAGTCGCCCCATGCACGCAACTGATTTTGGTCGCACGCTCATCATCGCCAACCCAGCCGCCCAGTCGGGCGCGGCACGCGAAGTTGCCGAGCGCCTGCAACGCTTTTTGGACATGACTGCACGCGCATCCCAGTTTGACCTGGTGCTGACCGAACGCACGGGGCACGCCAAGGAGCTTGCCGCGCGAGCCCAGGGTTATCGAACCGTTATCGCCCTTGGCGGCGACGGCGTGATCCACGAGGTCGTCAACGGGCTTATGACGCAAAAGCAGGACGCCCGCCCCGCTCTTGCCGTCCTGCCCGTGGGCTCCGGCAACGATTTTGCCCAGACGCTCGGTATCGACGATTTCTCCGGCAAGGATTTTGGCGCGCTGCTCACCTGCGAGCTGCAGCGTCAGGACATCGGGCGCATTCGCTCGTGGAGCCCTGCGAGCGGCAGCGGCGAGGCTACCGTTGAGTACTACGACCAGACGCTTTCGGTCGGCATCGATGCCGCCATCGGCCTGGGCACCACCGAGCTGCGCAAAAAGACCGGCTTGACGGGCGCGCCGCTCTACACCCTTTCGGGACTTGAGCAGTTTGGCCTGCGCTACCGCAACTACCCCATGACAGTCAGCTTTGACGGCGCGCCCGCCGAGCGCGCGAGGGCGATCATCATGGCGATTCAGCTGGGCCCCACGTATGGCTCGGGCTATCGCATCTGCCCCGATGCCGACCCCTGTGACGGCATACTCGACGTCTGCTACGCCTGCGGCCCCGTCCCTCGCGCGGTTGCCCTGCCTATGTTCCTTTCGGCCAAAGACGGCCACCACACCAAGCTGCCGCCGATTCACATGCGCCGCTGCCGCCATGCCGAGCTCACCTTTGAGGGGCCCGACTACCCCATCCAGGCCGACGGCGAGCCCGTTGTCGCCTCGCGCATCGAGATCGACGTCATCGCCGGCGCCCTCCACGTCTGGCACCCAACCCGCTAGCCCCACCTAAGTTGCGGTGAAATAGGGGCTGTTTATGCAGCTATAGCCGCAAAACAGTCCCTATTTCACCGCAACTTATGAGGAAGCTATTCGTCGCTGCCCGGTTTGCGACGGTTGGCCTTTTTAATGGCGTTGAAGTGCTTGTCATTGAGCCTGCGCTGGCGAGAGCGCTGAGGCACCTTGGTCTTTACGCGTCGGCGCGGTGGACGCCCGCGACGCTCAAGCTCAACGCGCAGCTTACGCAGACAGCAGCTGCGATTCTGAAACTGACTGCGGCTCTCGCGCGCCGTCACGACAATCCCCGTGGGCCCATGCTTCATGCGCACCGCCGAGTCCGTCGTGTTGACGCCTTGTCCGCCCGGACCCGTCGCGCGAAACACCTGCACCTCGCAATCGCGCGCCAACTCCTCGGCCGACATCTCGGCATAGCGCGCATACTCACGCCATCCCATCTTGTTCTCACCCATATCAACACCTCCCCTCATACAAAAAATGTGACAAAGGGAAAGTCCCTTTGTCACATCGAATACCAATCGCTTGTGTTGCACGCTTAGGCGAAGGTGATCTCGCCGTTCTCGCAGTCCATATCGGCGATACGGGCCAGGCTCTCAACGCGGAAGCCGCGCTTACGGAGCTTATCGCCGCCGCCCTGGAAGCCCTTCTCAACGGCGATGCCAATGCCGGCAACTTCGGCGCCCGCAGCCTCGCAGATCTTAATAAGGCCCTCAAGCGCGCAGCCGTTGGCCAGGAAGTCATCGATAATCAGGACCTTATCGCCCTCGGACAGGAAGCGCTTACCCACGATAACCGGGTACTCCTTCTGCTTGGTAAAGGAATAGATGGTCGTGGCATACTGCTCGCCGTCGAGGTTGATGGACTGCGCCTTCTTGGCAAAGACCACCGGCACGCCGCCAAAATGCTGGGCTGCAATGCAAGCCATGCCAATACCCGAAGCTTCGATCGTCAGGATCTTGTTGATCTCGACACCCTCGAACAGACGGGCCCATTCGGCGCCCATGTGGTCGAACAGCTCAACGTCGCATTGGTGGTTGAGGAAGGCATCAACCTTAAGGACGTTACCGGCCTTTACGATGCCGTCATGGCGAATACGATCCTCAAGCTCCTGCATGGCGCAACCCCTTCTCGCGGCAACGATACCGCGCGATTAATAAACGTTGTTCGATAGTCTACCACGGACCGACCCCCGCCCGCCCCACAAGCCGCATCGCACCATAAAGCTGCAAGACCAGTAGATAGGCCCAATTCGTGGCAGACGGCCTCCCAACGCGCTAATGACGGGCGCGCATCCTCACCAAACGCACCATGGCGAGCGCAAAGCCAACAGCGGCCACAGCCATCAACACATAGAACACCGAACGGAAACCAAACAGGAACACATCCGGACGTCCTGCAACAAAACTGGTCACGGCCTCGCCCATCGCCACGCTCATCTGCCCATAAAGGATATGCGAACCTGCCGTAATACCCAGCGCCATGCCCGCATAGCGCGCCAAGCTGCCCAAGCTACCTGCAAAGCCAAGCGCCTCGCGCGGAGCCGAGCCCATGTACAGCGAGTTGTTGGGGCTCTGGAAAATCGACGTACCGCACGACATAAATGCGACGCAGCACACGATCACAGGGATAGAAGAGTGCTCGTCGAGCGTGCTTACCGCAAAAAGACCGCATACGTACACGCCTAGGCCGACCGCCGTGGGGCCCTCGCAGCCAACACGGTCCGAAACCGTTCCCGAAAGCGGGCCGATAAAGGCATTCACCATTGGCAGCGCCAAAAAGAGCAGTCCGGAAATGTCGGAACCAAAGCCGTGGGCGTCCTGAAAATAGAACGGCAGGATAAACTCGGATGCGCCAATGCCAACAAACACGATGAGCATGCAGGCAAGATTGATGGTGAAGGCCGAATTTGCAAAGCAGCGACGCGCGGCCTCCGCCAGCGACATGGGGCGCTCGCCGGCCTCCGGCTTAACATGCGGCAGCGTGTAGAGCCCCACGATAAACGAGATGACGCCAATGGGCAGGTTGATGAGGAAGATGCTCTCCCAAGGAAAGCTTGCCACCAGCATGCCGCCGAGCACGGGGCCACACATCATGCCGAAGGCCACAAAGGTCGCGAGAATGCCCATGGCACGGCCTCGTTCGCGCGCCGGAAACGACTCGGTGATGATACCCATGTTGTTAGCCATGGCCGCCGCGCAACCGACGCCCTGAACAATGCGTGCCAGGATAAGAACCTCGAGCGAGGGCGAAAGGCCGCACAGCAGCGAACCGACCGAAAAGACGGTGACGCCCAGCTGAAACACATTCACCTTGCCGCGCACGTCGCCCAGACGGCCAAACGGCAACATAGCCACGCACGTCGCAAGCAGATACACAGAGCTTACCAGCTGAATGCGATCGAGGCCCACACCCAGCTCTTTTTGCATCACGGGCAGCGCCACGGTCACGACGGTCGAATCCAGACACACCATAAACGTCATGATGAGCACGGTAAACAGAATCGCCCATTTGTTCTTGCCATGGGTATCGCCCTCAAGGGCAATGTGCTCGCGGCGCAGCTGCTCTGCAGTTTTCTCCATATCCATCCTTTCGAGTGGTGCAACGCAAAAACGGGGCCCCAATCGCCTGCGAACAGTCGCGATTGGGGTCCCGCCTACGGAATCGGAACTATATGTCACCGGAACCCCAAGAGGCTCCGTCGCTTCATACGAGAAGCTAGCCTAGCACTGCTCGAGCGCCTGCTCAAGGTCGGCAATCAGATCGGCCGTGTCCTCGAGGCCGCACGACAGGCGCACCATGTCGGCGGAGATGCCGCAGGCGATGAGCTCCTCATCGTTCATCTGACGGTGCGTGGCATTAGCGGGATGCAGGCAGCAGGTGCGAGCATCGGCCACATGCGTGGCGATCTGGGCGAGTTTAAGGCTCTTCATAAAGGTCTCGGCCGCCGCGCGACCACCGTTAAAGCCAAAGCTCACGACGCCGCAGGTACCGTTGGGCATGTACTTCTGAGCCAGGTCATAGTACTTATCGCCCTCCAGGCCTGGATAGCTCACGAAGCGCACCTTGGGATGGCTCTGCAAGAACTTGGCAACGGCCAGGCCGTTCTCGCAATGACGCGGCATGCGCACATGCAGGCTCTCGAGCGAGCTGTTCAAGAAGAACGCCGCCTGCGGGTTCTGCATGGGGCCAAGGTCGCGCATGAGCTGAGCGGTTGCCTTGGTAATGAAGGCACCCTCGCGACCGAACTTCTCGGCATACGTCACGCCGTGGTAGCTCTCGTCGGGCGTGGTGAGACCCGGGAACTTGTCTGCATGGGCCATCCAGTCAAACTGGCCGTGGTCAACGATCACGCCGCCCAGGTAGGCAGCATGTCCATCCATGTACTTGGTGGTGGAGTGCGTAACGATGTCGGCGCCCCACTCAAAGGGACGGCACATCACGGGCGTCGGGAAGGTGTTGTCGACCATCAGCGGCACGCCGTGGTCATGTGCGGCCTTGGCAAAGCGCTCAATATCGAGCACGGCAAGGGCGGGGTTTGCGATCGTCTCGCCAAAGACGAGCTTGGTATTGGGCTCAAAGGCCGCCTCCAGCTCCTCGTCGGTGCAGTCGGGGGCGACGAACGTGCAGGTCACGCCCATGCGGCCCATGGTGTGGGCGAGCAGGTTATACGTACCGCCGTAAATGGCAGAGCTCGCGACCACATGATCGCCGGCACCGACCACGTTAAAGATCGCGAGGAAATTCGCAGCCATGCCCGAGCTCGTGAGCATCGCAGCGGTGCCGCCCTCCATCTCGCAGATCTTGGCGGCAACGAGATCGCACGTGGGGTTCTGCAAACGGCTGTAGAAGTAGCCCGACTCCTCCAGGTCAAACAGCTTGCCCATGTGCTCGGACGTGTCGTATTTCCACGTGGTGGACTGGTAGATGGGCACCTGGCGCGGCTCCGCATCTCCCGGGTGATAGCCGCCCTGAACACATGTAGTACCGATGGTCTGCTCGCTCATATCTAGCTCCCTTGCCTGGGTTACGTTTTATTCGGTTCACGATACCGCTACCCTGCACCCCTCTCAACCCATCCCCAAGGTAGGTTAAGGGACAAATTGATCAGAGGTATTTATCTCAAGCCTTGGGCATTTGCTCGATAGATAAAAACGAGGCATACATGAAGCTCTCGATGATTACATGCCCCGTCACGGGTACCATAGGCGGGTACACCGTAACCAAGGAGACAACGATGAAGCAAATCGATACGGCCCAGCTCGACATCACCGCCTGTCAGGCTCAGGCTGCCGAATACCACGCCCGTGGCTTTAACTGCGCCCAGGCCGTCGCCTGCACGCTCGCGCCCGCTGTCGGGCTCGACCCCCAGGTCGCCTTTACCCTCACCGAGGGCTTTGGCGCCGGCATGGGCGGTATGACCGAGACCTGCGGCGCCATCTCGGGCGCCGTGGCCATCATGGGCTTTGTAATGAGCGATGGCATGGAAAACCCCAAGACCAAGGGCCAGACCTACAAGCTGTCGCGCGAGATTGCCAAGCGCTTTGGCGAGAAGAACACGACGACCGTCTGCGGCACGCTCAAGGGCATCGGATCGGACAAGGGTCCGCTCCGCAGCTGTCCCGGTTGCATCGACGATGCCGTCGAAATCGCCTGTGATGTACTAAAGCAGCTCGCCGAGTAAACGGCAGCGACATAAAACGACGGTCGGTGTGCTTGGGATCCGTCCAAAAGCACGCCGGCCGTCGCCGTTAGAACTCGGCAAATTCGGGAGTGCTGACCTCAATCTCCTCGCGCCCCGCCATAAGCTCACGCATCTTAGCGCAAAACGACTCCTGCTCCCCCGCCTTAAACACCAAATGAAGTGTCACGGAATCCGCGTACTCGGTATCCGAAACCTTGGCACCGGAATCCTGGGCCAAGCGAAGCACCTGCTCATACTGCGGATAGGCCACATGCACGTCAACCGGCACGACGCTTGTCATCTCGACGATCTGCCCGGCCTCCTGAGCCGCGGCCACCGCCGCCTGCGTCGCCGCGGTATATGCGCGCACCAAGCCACCAGGACCCAACAGCGTGCCACCAAAATAGCGCGTCACTACGCAGCAAACATTTTTGAGCGCCGCACCGCGCAACACCTCGAGAGTCGGCATACCGCTCGTGCGGCTCGGCTCACCATCATCGCTCTGGCGCTCGCGTCCATCGACCAAAATCCACGCGAGCACATTATGCCGAGCGTCATAATGACGCTTGCGAACCATCTCGATAAAAGCATTCGCCTCGTCCTCGGACTCAATATGGATCAACTGGGCAATAAACCGGCTCTTGCGGTCCACAAACTCGCCCGAAGCCTCAATATTCAATTGCAGAGTAAAATAACTGTCCAAAAAAGCCCCTCAACAACAAGCAGAGCAACAAACAGCCTCAATAATACGGCAAAGGTCGTACCGTTGCCCTCTCCAACAAGAACGGAAACGCCAATGATGCCGTCACCAACAGCGAGAACCCGTCAGCGCGAGCAAGGTGCCTTGAAAGACGAGGGCATTGACCTTATGGTCATGCCCGAAGGCTTGAAAGGCAGATTGCCGCGCTGACGGGTTCGCAGCGTCAACAAAGTGCTGAGTGGGCCTGTAAGCCGGGTTCTGTCGTGAACGGTCATTTATCTTGTCTGCACGTTACCGTGCAGCTCCACGCACGCTACCCGAACGCGGACCGGGCCGGCCCATAGCGTTCCTATTCGCGCTTGCTCCGGATGGGGCTTGCCAAGCCGCCGTGTTGCCACGACGCTGGTGGTCTCTTACACCACCGTTTCAGCTTTTCCCTTTACGCCTTGCGGCGCAGGTGGGAGTCTTCTTTTCTGCGGCGCTTTCCGTCGGATCACTCCGCCCGGCCGTTAGCCGGCATCCCGCCCTCTGGAGCCCGGACTTTCCTCACGCGTACTGCAAACAGCACATCGCGCGACCGTCTGGCCCACTCAGCAGTGCAAGAGTGTAGCACACCGTTACCGCAGGCAATGGCACAACGCAAACGCTCGACACGATAAACCAAGAACCGCCATGCGCTACAATGGTCCTGTCGATGGGCAACGTCGTCAGTCGAGACGCGACCGCGCTCCGCACCCCTCCGTCTACTCGGTGTGTTCCCGCCTCCTCCCCGAGGCGGGATGTCGGCTTTTTTCATGCACCGACAATCCAATAGCCTGTGGACAGCCCGGCAGCATTGCGCATCTCGGCGCCAAATGCAAAAAGGGACCCGTCCATTACGGACGGATCCCTTAAAACAAGTGATCGTCAAACCGAATTACTCGGCGTCGGTCTCCTCGTCCTTCTTCTCGGAAGGCAGCGGGGTAACCTCGATCTCGACGCCCAGAGTCTCAGCAGCAGACTTCATGGACAGGGAGATACGACGACGGTCGAGATCGATCTCCATGACCTTGACCTGAACCTTGTCGCCCACGTGGGTGACCTGAGAAGGCTGATCGACGTGCTTGTTGGCCATCTCGGAGATGTGCACCAGGCCCTCGATGCCCTCGCCCAAGTCGACGAAAGCGCCGAACGGGACAAGCTTGGTCACAGTGCCCTCGACGATAGCGCCGACGGGGTACTTCTTGACCAGTGCGCGCCACGGATCCTCGGTGGTCTGCTTGAGACCCAGGGAGATGCGCTCGCGGTTGAGATCGACGTCGAGAACCTCGACCTCGACCTCCTGGCCGACCTTGACAACCTCAGAAGGATGGTTGACGTGGTTCCAGGAGAGCTCAGAGATGTGGATAAGGCCGTCGATGCCGCCGAGGTCGACGAAGGCGCCGAAGTCGACGATGGAGGAAACGGTGCCCTGGAGACGCATGCCAGACTTGAGCTTGGACAGGATCTCGGAACGCTCGGCCTTACGGGACTCCTCGAGCACGACGCGACGGGAGAGGACGACGTTGTTGCGGTTGCGGTCCATCTCGATGACGCGAGCCTCGATGCGGGTGCCCATGTAGGAGGTGAGGTCCTTGACGCGACGGAGGTCGACGAGGGAAGCGGGCAGGAAGCCACGCAGGCCGATGTCGAGGATCAGGCCGCCCTTGACAACCTCGATAACCTCGCCCTCGACGTTCTCGCCGGAGTTGAACTTCTCCTCGATGCGGTTCCAAGCACGCTCGTACTCGGCACGCTTCTTGGACAGGACCAGACGACCGTCCTTGTCCTCCTTCTGGAGAACGAGGGCCTCGATGGGATCACCGAGTGCAACGATGTCTGCAGGGTTAGCGTCCTTGCGGATGGACAGCTCGCGGACCGGGATAACGCCCTCGGACTTGAATCCGATGTCAACGAGCACCTCGTCATGCTCGATCTTAACGACAGTGCCGTTAACGAGATCGCCCTCATCAAAGTCGGTAATCGTACCGTCGATGAGGTTGTTCATCTCCTCCTCGTTGACATCGTCAAGAGAGAAAATGGACGAGTTCTGAATCTCACTCAAAGGTGGACCCCTTTCGAACTACGGGGCCCCGATTGCTAGGACCTACAGAAGGGTGCGACAAGCACACAACGTTTAGGAACACTCGGGAGCCGACAGATACTAATGTGACGCTTATGCAATCACGTTCGTATAGGTTACGGGGAAATGAGTTCGATTTCAAGCGTGAACTGCGATTTTTTACTCGTGTGGAGACTTTTTCGTAATCTTATGAACACACGTCTCCGCAACTTGACGATAACCAGCCAGGCATTCGGCTTTGGGGTAAAGTATCCGGAGCCAACGATTCTAGATCGATTTTTCGAGAAAGGTGCCCGCGTGCTCAAAGCAGTCGTTTTCGATATGGACGAAACGCTTCTTAGCATCAACCTCAACGCGTTCATCCTTCGCTATTTTAAGGATGCCTCTTCGATGCTCGCGGATATCGGGCGCCGCAGCCGCGGTGGCACGATGGCACGCCTCGGCACCATCCTGGTCGACCTCAACGCCAATCGCCGCAGCGGCACGGACAACCGCACCAATCTTGAGTTTTACCAAGAAGAGGTCAAGCGCCGATGCGGGATTTGCCTCTCCGATCCCCTCATCTACGAGGCGTTTACCTACTACGACCGCGAAGTTCTTCCGTACAAGAATGACGAACTCATCAACGCCCATGCCATGCCGGGCGCACACGCCGCGCTCCAGGCCGTACAGGACGCAGGGCTGCGCTGCGCGCTCTTTACCAACCCCAGCTTTCCGCAGGGGGCCATCGAGTGCCGCATGGGTTGGGGCGACCTGGCCGACGCCCCCTTTGAGCTCGTCACGCACATGGGAAACGCCACCCGCTGCAAGCCTGATGCCACCTACTATCTAGAACAGCTTCAGGTGATGGGGCTCGAACCGCACGAGGTCCTTATGGTGGGCAACGATCCCAAACGCGACTTCCCTAGCCCCGCCTGCGGCATTCAGACTGCCTATGTAGGCCAGGGAAAACCCGGCCGAGCTACCTGGCGCGGAACCATGGAAGGCTTCGCCCGCGACTTTAACGCCGTAGTAGAAGCCTTCTACGAACACCAGGTAGCCGACGAACTGTCCTAGCACACTTGGGTTTTGCCGATCATGATGTTGAGGATCTCGACGTCGGTATCTTTCATGCCCACACGGCCTACGTAGCCCATACTGGCGATTGTCTGCTCAACGGTATCTTGGATCAGGCCCTCGCCGGCGCGGAAGCCGCGACCCTGCATGGCCATATCATGGCCCAGAATCGCTGCATCGACGGCAGCCGAGATCTTGGCGGCACAGCTCGCCTTGGCGCCATCGCACACGATGCCGCCCACATTGCCGAGCGTATTGGAGACCGTCGCACCGATTTGCTCGCGCGTGCCACCGCACAGCCAGGTAATCGCGGCACCGGCACCGCACGCAGCGCAAATAGCGCCGCAAAACGCCGAGAGCGCACCAATGTAGCTCTTGATATGCACGGCAATGAGATCGGACAGCATCACGGCACGCACCAGGCGCTCGTGGTCGCAGCGCAGGTACTCGGCATACTCCATGACGGGCAGTGCGCAGGTAATGCCCTGATTGCCCGAGCCGCACACAATGGCGACCGGCAGCGCGCAACCGTTCATGCGGGCGTCGGACCCGGCGGCCGCACGGGCACGGG
>UQNH01000062.1:0-12015 GCA_900542365.1 uncultured Collinsella sp.
TCAGCTGGGAGAGCGCGGGCTTTGCAAGCCTGAGGTCAGGGGTTCGATCCCCCTAACCTCCACCATGATGGACCTGTAGCTCAGTTGGTTAGAGCGTCCGGCTGATAACCGGGAGGTCACAAGTTCGAATCTTGTCAGGTCCACCACTTTCTTTCGCAATAAACACCCCAGCGAGAGCCGAGTCGCCGCTGGGGTGTTTATTACTGTCTCCGTGGGGGTTTAGCTCAGCTGGGAGAGCGCGGGCTTTGCAAGCCTGAGGTCAGGGGTTCGATCCCCCTAACCTCCACCATGATGGACCTGTAGCTCAGTTGGTTAGAGCGTCCGGCTGATAACCGGGAGGTCACAAGTTCGAATCTTGTCAGGTCCACCATCAAAACTGTGAAGAGCCCTGGGGCGTTGCCTCGGGGCTTTTTTCTTACCTACTGAAAGTAGTCAAAAAAGCCCCGTCCCAAATTAACTACTTTGATTTTGTGTGCTGTGCGAAAGATTGGGTAGTATAGCTATTCAATGCGGCGGGCTGCCGCGTGTTAACCGCTACGTACCGGAGGTGTTCCATGGTTCGTGTCGACATAGAGACCATCGTCATGGCCGCCGGTCCCGTGCCATCGCTTATCGTGCTTCGTGAGCGCAGCAGCAAATCGGACTCGCCCGCGCCGCTGCGTTCCCTTTCCATTCAGACTGGTTCGTTTGAAGCTGCTGCCATCAGCCGCGGCATCGATAGCGGCCGCGCCGAGCGCCCGATCACCCATGACCTGTTGCTCGATACCGTTGACGCCCTGGGCGCCAAGCTCGAGCGCATCGAGATCGTTCGCGCCGAGCCGCCGGTGTTCTACGCGACGATCGTCGTACTGGCCGATGGCGAGGAGCGCAAGATCGACGCTCGTCCCAGTGATGCCATTGCCCTTGCCGTGCGCAGCAATGCTCCCATGTTTGTGGAGGACGACATCATGAATCGCCTGGGCACTGTTTCCACCCACGCCGAGGATGTCGACGACGAGCAGGAGTTCGAGAAGTTCGACGAGTTCGTCCATACGCTCTCCCCCGATGACTTCTAAATGCGGGGCGGCAGGGTTGCGGAGTGTTCGCTGATGGCCAGCGGTATGTCGGCTGAGGCGGCGGCCATTGCGCGCGAGGCCCAGATGCGCTCGGAGGCTTCTGAGGCGGCTCGCATTGCCTATGTGACGCAGGCCCGCACGCTTCGCGAGCGCCGCGGCTCGTTTATCAAGATGGTTGTCGTCTCCGCCCTTGTCGCGGCAATCTGCTCGCGCCTTCGTGGTACAGTTGGTGCGCTTGGGTTTTCGATTTCAACAGGCTTGGTAATCTGGGGCGTGGTCGATGCGGTCATGCTGACCAACCAGATCAAGGTACTCGACAAGCGCGCGATGGATATGATGCGCGCCCGTGACGCTGCCGCCAAGATCGCTGCCGAGGCACAGGAACTGTAACGACGCCAGACTCGATGGGAAGGTCTAAAGATGGCACAGGATATGCAGGACGCCGGTAACGTCTCCGCCGAGCTCGACGCCATGGTGTGCGATCTGATCGGCGCGTTCTTGGACGACCTTGCCGCCGGCGAGAATCCGGGCGTAGTTGTGGCGATCGAGGACGCTGCTTCCAACCGATATCTGGCGGCGCTCGACGAAGATGGCGAGGAGGCATGCCTCGAGGCTGCCACCAACTTTATCTCCGAGCACAAGATGGGTCTTAAGGACGAGGGGCTGGGCCGCATCGCCCGCTATGCCATCGGCTACACCGGTTGTGTCGAAATTGACGGCGGCTATCACGACGCCCTGCTCGTGAGTTTCTTCGAAACCACGCTCGAGAGCGGTTTTTCGGCATACGTGCTGTATGAGGGCATGGGTGCCGGCGATGGTTTTATGTGGAGCGACCCTGAACCTGCAGGTGAGGAAACCCCTCTCATCTAAAATCGCTAAAATAAACGAGTTTTCGGTAAAAGGCTCAATATTCCCGCCGAGCGTTGCATTGCTGGGTGGGTCGCATACGCGTGCCGCTTGTATATGGATAGAAGATAGGGGAACTACATGCGCGTAGACAATCTGAGGAACATCGCCATCATCGCCCACGTCGACCACGGCAAGACGACGATGGTTGACAAACTCCTGCGTGCCACGGACGCCTTCCGTGCCAACCAGCAGGTCGAGGATCGCGTCCTGGACTCTAACGACCAGGAGCGCGAGCGCGGCATCACGATTCTCGCCAAGAACATCTCTATCGAGTACAAGGACGTCAAGATCAACGTCATCGACACCCCGGGCCACGCCGACTTTGGCGGCGAGGTCGAGCGCGTGCTGCGTATGGCCGACGGCGCCCTGCTGCTGGTCGACGCCTTTGAGGGCCCCATGCCCCAGACCCGTTTCGTGCTGCGTCACGCTATCGACACCGGCCTCAAGATCATGATCGTCATCAACAAGATCGATCGTCCGGGCGCCAACCCCGAGAAGGCCTACAACGACTGCCTGGACCTCATGGCCGACTTGGGTGCCACCGACGACCAGCTCGAGTTCGCCATGGAGCACGTGGTCTACGCCAGCGCCATGAATGGCTTTGCCCGCCTTGACCCCAACGACGGCAACATGGACATGTACCCGCTGCTCGATATGATCATCGACGATATGCCTGCGCCCGAGGTTGACGAGACCGCCCCGCTGGCCATGCAGTGCGTGACCATCGACCACTCCAACTTCGTCGGCCGTATCGGCATCGGCCGCGTGTACTCCGGCACCATCCACCAGGGCGACCAGATCCTGGTTGTCAAGAACGACGGCTCCAGCGCCACCGCTACCGTCAAACAGCTCTTTACCTTCGACTA
Source organism: uncultured Collinsella sp. (assembly GCA_900542365.1). Taxonomy (GTDB): domain Bacteria; phylum Actinomycetota; class Coriobacteriia; order Coriobacteriales; family Coriobacteriaceae; genus Collinsella. The sequence continues at coordinate 2,831 of UQNH01000062.1, forward strand.
CCTGGGCCGCACCGAGTGCCAGGAAGTCGGCGCCGGCGACATCGCTGCCGTCGTGGGCATCGACCGCACCGATATCGGCGATGTCTACACCGATCCCGAGAACCCCGTCGAGCTCGAGCCCATCGAGATCGACCCGCCGACCCTGTCCATCGTCTTTGAGGCTTCGACCTCCCCGCTCGTCGGTCGCGACGGCGACATCGTGGGCGCCCGTCAGCTCAAGGAGCGCCTGTTCAACGAGGCCGAGAACAACGTAACCATGAAGATCGAGGAGCTCGAGGACAAGAGCGGCGTCGAGGTCTCGGGTCGCGGCATCCTGCACCTGTCCGTTCTGATGGAGTCCATGCGTCGCGAGGGCTTTGAGTTCCAGGTTGGCCGTCCTCGCGTTCTGTTTAAGAAGGACGAGAACGGCAACAAGATGGAGCCCGTCGAGCAGGCCGTCGTCGAGTGCCCGGACGAGTACTCGGGCAAGGTCGTTGAGGTCTTCGGTACCTCCGGCGGCATCATGACGAGCATGGATACCTCGGGCATCGTGACGCACCTTGAGTTTAAGATCCCGACCCGCGGCATCATGGGTCTTAAGAACCGCATCATGAACGTCACCCACGGCGAGGGCGTGTTCTACCACACCTTCCTGGAGTATGGTCCCTACGCCGGCGAGATCGGCAACCGTCAGAACGGCGCCATGATCTCCATGACCACCGAGAAGGCCGTTGCCTACGCCCTGGGCACGCTGCAGGAGCGCGGCCAGCTGTTTGTTGAGCCGGGCACCGAGTGCTACGAGGGCATGATCGTGGGCGAGCGCAGCAAGGCCGGCGACATGGTCGTCAACATCGCCCGTACCAAGAACCTGGGCAACCAGCGTTCCTCGACCTCCGATATCTCCGTTCAGCTGGTGCCGCCCCGCACCTTCTCGCTGGAGGAGGCGCTGGAGTACATCGCCGACGACGAGCTGGTCGAGATCACTCCTAAGAACATTCGCCTGCGCAAGCGTCTGCTCAACGCCACCGACCGCAAGAAGGCTGCCGTCCGCGCCGGTCAGGTCAACAAATAAGTGCTGGGTTTTATAGCTTTAATGAGAAAGGGCGTCGACCGCAATGGTCGGCGCCCTTTTTGGTGCATGGGGATTGAGGCGGCCTACGCCACCACAAAGGTGCCTGTCCCCTTTGTGGTGGTTGGTGGTTAGGCGGTGGGAAGGCCTGGCGTGTTAGCCGGCTGCTGCGGCTTGAGGTGGGCGTTGTGCCAAATGATTTGGATGACGTAGCCGAGCGTGAAGACGAAGGCTACGCCGCTGACAAAGCTGCCCATAAGAGGAAGTGCCGTGAGCGCGCCCGCGACGATACCGCCCGCGGCGGCCATGGCGAAGCGGTTTTGGTTGTGTCCGACCATGCGTGCGATCGCGGTACCCGTAAATGCCGCCGAGACCAAAGCGATGCCGATGATGCTGCACATGAGGGCTCCGGCGAGCGACAGGCCTGCAATCGAGATGATAAGCAGCAGGACGGCGGGAGCGATGGCGACCGTGCCCAGAAGGCCACTTACCCACAGTGGCATGGGATGCTGATGGAGCATGCCGGCGGCGCTGGCGGTTGCGCGCGGAAAGACAAGCTCAAGCAGGATAGCGACAAAGCAGGTGGAAAGCGCTGCGGCAACGATGCCGCCGATCATGTCGTTGACCGTAGAGGTGTTCTCGTTCTCGGTCCGGTCGATCTTGAGGGCTCCAACCTGGGCGCCCTCGGCCCGCTCGGGGTCCTGTGAGACGTGGGCGTTCACCGTGCCGGTGATGCGGGCGTTTTTACCCAGGATGAGCTTGTCGGCCCAGACTTCAACATTGCCATCGACGGTGCCGTCGATGGTAACGGTGTCGCCGGCAAGCGCCGCCGATTTGGCGGAGCCGCGCAGGGCGACCGTTTCGCCCGCCGCGTAAAAACAGTTGGCGGTGCTGCCGGTGTTGAGCACGACGTGCTGGCCGGCCACCGTGACGCTGCCATCGATTGCGGTATTGGCGATATCGATGGTGCGTGCCGCCAGACGAACGGCGCCGCCTACGGTGCAATCGCGAATCGACAGGTTCTCACCAGCCGCGATAATATCGCGGCCGATGGAGGCGTCGTCTAGGTTGAGACTTTGGCCGGCCCAGTACAGGTCGCCTTCGATACCGGACGGAGTTGAGTCAACTTCGGTTGCGAGCATGTTTCCCGCGGTGTCGGTGCCGGCGAACGACACCGTGGGAAGTGCGGTGAGCGCGAGCGCAATCAGCGCGAATAGGATGGTGATGCGGGCCTGCGCTTTGTGGCGCCGGATCGACGGTACTTGGTTGCAAGGCATAGTGAATCCTTCGTTAGATACTCGACAGGTATCTAACAGGGTACCCACCGCGCGGGCGCTCTAAAAGAATCTCTCGGTTGCATTTCGAGGGGTTGTGCTGTGCTACCTACTTTTTACGGTGCAAAAAGCGCGCGATGTCTTCCTCGGTAGGGCTTTTAATGTCAAAGCGCAGTGATAGCCAGCGCAGCCCCATGGTCACCACAACGCATACGACCAGCGCGGCAACATTGCTCATGAGGCCGCTCATGACGAGGGCTACATAGCTTGCCGATCCGGCGATGGCCGCGATGGCATAGAAGTTGGTGCGTTGGAAAATGCCCGGGACCACGCCCATAAAGCCGTCGCGCAGCATGCCGCCGCCCACGGCGGTAAAGAAGCCCATCATGATACATACGGCGGGCGCAAATCCGTACACCAACGCCTTGTCCGCGCCGGTTGCTGCATAGATGCCGACCGAGATGATGTCGAGCAGGGGAATGAGTTTTTCGGGCTTATCGACGATTGCCGGGAAGATATAGATGATGGCGGCTGTGGCGATGGAAAGCGGTAGTGCCATGGGCTGGTTGAGGATGTAGACGTTGCCGACCTGGAGCGTCATATCGCGCAAAAGACCGCCGCCCAGACCGCAGACCACCGCGAGCGCGACCGCGCCCACCAGGTCGAGCTTGTGCTCGCGAGCGACCAGCACGCCCGAGATCGATGCCGCGACAACGGCGAACATCTCGAGCCAAAATGGGATAGCGACCATGGCATCCGAGGCGTGTGAAGTAACAGTCATAGCGGCGACGACGGGCAAGATGAGGTCCTTTGATTCTCGGGTTTGAACAATGCCCGTACATAGTACATGGTTGGAGGCGATTGAGACCCTATTGCTCGGCAAACGGTAGGGACTGGGAACGGTCATGGGTACCAAACATGTACATCAGCCTTCAAAGATGTCGAAAAATGTCGGTTTTGGAGGCTGACGTACATGTTTTTGAGGGAAGGGCGGGTTCGAATCCCTCCTCCTCCGCCGTATTTGCTTGTAAGGGACTCTAAACAAAAAAGCTCCCGTTGTTGGGAGCTTTCTCAACCAAAATGGCGGAGGAGGAGGGATTCGAACCCTCGTGACCTTATACAGGCCAAACGGTTTTCGAGACCGCCGCATTCAACCACTCTGCCACCCCTCCGCGTGGGGTAAAAACAAAGCAGGCTCGAAGGCCTGCTTTGGAATTAACTGGCGGAGAGTCAGGGATTTGAACCCTGGAGACGCTTTTGACGCCTACACGATTTCCAATCGTGCTCCTTCGGCCACTCGGACAACTCTCCGTTAAATGCGAAAGTCAGTATACACGAGGAATCGCAAAGTGCAAACAGAAAAGTTGGCATTTTTTGAATCGCTTGGCTTCGTGACGGGATCGAGAAGGTCAAAAACGGGCTCTGACCAGCATGGCTGCATACAACAAATTGTTCAAAATAGGTATTTATAGACGACGTGGCAGCAATTTTAAAAATATTTGAACGGTGTTGTGAGCCACTGGTATGCATTTTGCGACCACAGCCTTGCAATGGCTGACCTGCAGTTTGATTTGGTTTGTCCCCGCAGCGCCGTATCTTGTCCACAGTTCCGTCAAGCATTTGGTCAGCATTTGGTTGGAAGACGCATGAAATGCCGTGTGAGTATGGGCATATGTGGAGGTCATGAGGTTGTAGCTGCATATTCTTGCGGCCTGGGAGGTTGAAAGATATTATTACCAAGTCTTTTCCTGCTTCAGGCGCACCTTCACGACCTGAAGCCACATTTGCCCAGAGGAGGTGACAATATGAAGGCTTATGAACTGCTGTTCTTTGTTGACCCGTCGCTCGACCCCGAGACTCGTCTCGCTGTTATGAAGCGTATCGATACCACGATCGCTGAGGGCGCTGGCAAGGTCGACTCCGTTGACGAGTGGGGCAAGCGCAAGCTCGCCTACGAGATCAACGACCTCACCGATGGTGACTACACCCTCATCAACTTCCACGCAGATCCTACCCAGATCGCCGAGCTTGATCGCGTCCTGCGCATCACCGACGCTGTGGTCCGCCACATGATCGTCCGTCGCGACGACCAGGAGTAAGACTGTCGTTTTGGACTGGGCTTGTGCCCCAAGAGGAAGTAGTGAGTTATGAGCATCAATCGAGTGAACATCACCGGTAACCTCACCCGCGATCCCGAGCTGCGCGCCACCGCCGGCGGAACCCAGGTTCTGTCCTTTGGCGTCGCCGTGAACGATCGTCGCCGCAACGCGCAGACTGGCGAGTGGGAGGACTATCCCAACTTTGTCGACTGCACCATGTTCGGCACCCGCGCCGAGGCCGTGAGCCGTTTCCTGGCAAAGGGAAACAAGGTCGCGATCGAGGGCAAGCTGCGCTACAGCTCTTGGGAGCGCGACGGCCAGCGCCGGAGCAAGCTTGAGGTCATCGTCGATGAGATCGAGTTTATGAGCTCCCGTGGTGGCCAGGGTGGCTACGACCAGGGCGGTTACGCCCCCGCAGCTCCCGCGCCCGCAGCACGTCCTGCCGCACCGGTGGCTACGCCGCCCGCGGTCGACGTCTACGATGAGGACATCCCGTTCTAAGGGTTGTTCACCTATTTTTGAGTGAGAGGCGGCTTCGGTTCGCCGAAGTTGCCAAACGAAAGGTATTTTGACATGGCTAATGATTTTTCTGCACGTCAGCCGCGTCGTAAGTACTGCCAGTTCTGCAAGGAGAACACTGAGTTCATCGACTATAAGGACACTCAGCTTCTCCGTAAGTACATGACCGACCGTGGCAAGATTAAGCCCCGTCGCGTCACTGGCGCTTGCACGCAGCATCAGCATGACATCGCCAACGCCATCAAGCGCGCCCGCGAGATGGCTCTCCTGCCGTACACCGTCCCCGTGGTTTCCTCTCGTGGCAACCGCGACCGCGGCTAAGAAGGGAGACGCATCATGAAGGTTATTCTTCTCGATGAGATCAAGGGCAAGGGCGGCGAGGGTGACGTCGTAGAGGTCGCTCAGGGTTACGCTGAGAACTTCCTGTTCCCCAAGAAGCTCGCTGTTGCCGCCACCAAGGGCAACCTCAAGCAGCTTGACGAGCGTCGCAACAACATCGCCAAGCGCGAGGCCGTCCGTCTGGCTACCGCCAACGAGACCAAGGCTGCCTTCGAGGGCAAGACGGTCACCGTTGACGTCAAGGTCGGCGACGAGGGCATCCTCTTTGGCTCCGTTACCGCCGCTATGATCGCTGACGCCATCAAGGCTCAGCTCGGTATGGACATCGATCGCAAGCGCGTCGAGCTCGGTAAGCCCATCAAGGTTGCCGGTGCCCACACCGTTGCCATCTCGCTGTACCGCGAGATCAAGGCCGAGGTTGTCGTTCTCGTCGGCGTTACCGCCGAGGAGCTCGCTGCCGAGGCTGAGGTCGAGGAGGCCGCTGAGGTCGCCGAGGCCGAGACCGCCGAGGTCGAGACTGAGGCTGCTGCCGAGTAGCATTTGCTGCAACGCAACAATCTTGTTCTAAGAAGGGCGCTCTGGGAAACCAGGGCGCCCTTTTGTTTTTTGCGCTGAGTGAGTGTCATGGTGAACGTTGCGTCGAAGTCCTATATACAGGACCGTTCATCCGTTTGGTTCGGTGATGATTGGCGGCGCGCGGCGCGTTTTGGGACCGTGGCTGATACTATGGATGCTCGCAAGCGATATGAATGAGGATGCTCATGGCATATGACGATAGGGAGACCGGGCTGACGGTTGAGGACCGCGGCTCCAAGTTGGGTCTTCCCCAAAACCAAGATGCAGAGGCCAATGTACTGGCCGCTATGCTGCTATCGCCCGAGGTGGTCGAAGAGGCCCAGGTCGAGCTGCAGCCCGATGACTTCTACCGGCCCATTCATAAGACCATCTATACCGCGATGGTCGATATGTACAACAGCCGCATTCCCATCGACTCCATCTCGCTGATCGATTACCTGCGAAGCATCAACAAGCTTGATGCCGTGGGCGGCGAGGCCTACATTTTGGAGTTGATGGGTCAGACCCTGTCGCTCGTGAACTGGCAGCACCATGCCGCTATCGTTCGCCGCGATTCGATGCTGCGTGAGCTGATCGGCGCCACCAACGAGATCAACGCGCTGGCCTATAACGCTCCCACCGATACCAAAGAGGTCGTGGAGCTGGCCGAGAGCAAGTTGCTCAAGGTCACGGCGCGCGAGGTCAAGTCGAGCTACAAGACGCTGACCGAGTTTATGGTCGAGGCCTATAACGAGGCCGAGGAAGTGTGCCAGGCAGGCGGCCAGGCTGCGGGCGTGCCCACGGGCTTCCCGTCGCTCGACCGCATGCTCATGGGTTTTCGCGAGGGCCAGCTCATCATCATCGGCGCCCGCCCTGCTGTGGGTAAGACGTCGTTCGCCCTGAATCTGGCGCTCAACGCTGCCGCGGCCGGTTATACCGTCGGCTTCTTCTCGCTGGAGATGTCGGGCAAGGAAATTGCCCAGCGTCTGATTTGCGCCTACGCCATGATTTCGATCAGTGACTTCCGCATGGGCCGCATTAGCCCCGAGCAGTGGGCCAATATCAACGAGGCCACGCAGACCTTGTCCAAGCTCGATATTCTGATTGACGATACGCCCGGCACCACAGTGACCGAGATTCGCGCCAAGAGCCGCCGCATGCTCCACAACAAGGAGAAGGCCATCATCATCCTGGACTACCTGCAGCTGGTGAGTCCTCCGCCGGGACGCCGCTCCGAGAGCCGTACCGTCGAGGTCTCCGAGATGTCGCGTGGTCTGAAGATCATGGCCAAGGAACTCAAGATCCCGCTCATCGCGCTGTCGCAGCTCTCGCGTCAGGTCGAATCCCGTACCGGCAAGCGCCCGCAGCTTTCCGACCTTCGTGAATCGGGCTCCATCGAGCAGGACGCCGATATCGTTATGTTCTTGGACCGCTCCGCCGACGAGGCCGAAGCCTCGCGCGACGATCGACCCGACGAGGGCGTTACGCGTATCGTCGTGGCCAAGAACCGTTCGGGCCCGATCGGCGACGTCGACCTGATGTTCCTGCCGGCATCCACCAAGTTCTATGAGCTTGATGGGGCACATGCCGAGGAGTAGGACAGGCGCCCGTTGCACGGGTATACTGGGAATGATTTGTGCTTCTGCGTGCCGGCGTGGCGCGTAGACAGTCCATGAATGTAAGGAGTAAACATGCCGTCAACCGTTTTGGTCGGTGCCCAGTGGGGCGATGAGGGCAAGGGTAAGATCTGCGACCTGGTCGCCGGCGACTTCGATGCCGTCGTGCGCTACTCGGGCGGCAACAACGCCGGCCACACCATCGTCGTCAACGGCAAGAAGTACGGCCTGCACCAGGTGCCCTCCGGCATCATGTATTCCGACCATGTGTCGGTGATCGGTAACGGCTGCGTCGTCAACCCCAAGGTTGTCCTTGAGGAGATCGACATGTTCGAGGCCGACGGCATCACCACCAAGAACCTCAAGATTAGCGGCAACGCGCATGTCATCATGCCGTACCACATCGACCTGGATGGCGCCTTTGAGCAGAAGCTCGGCAAGAAGAACATCGGTACCACCAAGCGCGGTATCGGTCCGTGCTATCAGGACAAGATGGCCCGCATTGGCCTGCGCATGCAGGATATGCTGGACGAGGCGCTGTTCCGCGACAAGCTGGAGACCGCTCTCGCCCGCGTGAACCCCGAGCTTGAGCTCATCTACAACCTGCCCACCTACACCGTGGACCAGATTTGCGACGAGTACCTGCCCATGGCCGAGCGCCTGCGTCCCTACATCACCGAGACGAGCCTGCTGCTCAACAACATGATCGATGAGGGCAAGGACCTGCTGTTTGAGGGCGCCCAAGCGACGTTGCTCGACATCGACCACGGCACCTATCCGTACGTGACGTCTTCCAACTGCACCGCCGGCGGCGCCATCACCGGCTCCGGCGTGGGCATGAAGAACGTCGACCGCGTGCTGGGCGTCATGAAGGCCTATATCACCCGCGTCGGTTCGGGCCCCATGCCCACCGAGCTTTCCTATGAGTCCGAGGCCGGTCACACGCTGACCGAGGAGGGCTATGAGTACGGTGTGACCACCGGTCGCCGTCGTCGCTGCGGCTGGTTCGACGGCCCCATCGCCAACTACGCCTCACGCGTCAACGGCCTCACCGATATCGCCCTGACTAAGCTCGACGTGCTTTCGGCCTTCGACACCATCAAGGTGTGCGTGGCCTACGACGTCGATGGCGAGCGCTACACCAGCGTGCCCGAGCATCAGGTGCGCTTTGAGCATGCCAAGCCCATCTACGAGGAGCTCCCCGGCTGGAAGTGCGACATCACCGGTTGCCGCAGCTTTGATGAGCTGCCGCAGGAGGCTCAGGACTACGTGGCGTTTATCGAGGATCTGGCACACACCCGCGTGACGTTCATTGGCGTCGGCGCCGGTCGCGAGCAGATCATCAACCGATTCTGGAAGTAATCGGGACTATTTGGTTATTGCGATATACCCCTTTGCAGCCCAAGCGGGCGGCCGAGGGGTATATTTGCTTGCAAAGGGCTCGCGCGGAGCGGGCCATTCATCCATAGAGGAGGCACCCTTGAAGGCGGACACTCAAACCATCGACATCCTGTTGTTGGGCAGCGGCGGCCGTGAGCATGCTTTGGCAGCTAAGCTCGCAGCATCACCGCGCGCCGGCAAGCTCTACATCGCGCCGGGCAACGGCGGCACCGCGAGCTGCGGCGAGAACGTTGTTCTCGACGACTGCGATCCTGCGGCCGTGGCGGCGTTTGCGCAGAGCCACGGATGCGGACTCGTGGTAATTGGCCCCGAGGCTCCGCTCGTGGCGGGTGTG
>UQNH01000063.1:0-11514 GCA_900542365.1 uncultured Collinsella sp.
GGGTATGCGAGCGTGAAGGTGCATGCCGCCCCGCGCGTGGGCATTATCTCGCTGGGGACGGAACTGGTCGCGCCGAGTGAGCTGCCGGCGCGCGGGCAGATTCGCGACTCCAACTCCTCGGCGTTGATGGCCGAGGCACTCGATGCCGGCGCCGAGCCCGTGTTCTACGGCATTGCGCCCGATGATGAGCAGGTGATTGCCGAGCTGGTACATCGTGCCGTGCAGGAGTGCGATTTTGTCATTACGAGCGGTGGCGCCTCGGCGGGCGATTACGACTACGTGACGGCGCTCGTTCGGCGCGAGGGCGAGGTGCTATTTGACCGCATCTCGATGCGTCCCGGCAAGGCCATCACGTTTGGCTTGCTCGGGGGTAAGCCGTATTTGGGGCTTTCGGGCAATCCCGCGGCGGCGTATGTGGGCTTTGAGATGCTCGCCCGCCCCGCGATCCGCAAGATGCGCGGCTTTGCCGAGGGTGCGCGTCCCGTGCAGCAGGCGATATTGACGCACGGCGTGAAGAAGCGCCAGGACCGACGCTTCTTCGATCGCGCCACGGTTTTGCACGACCCCGAGACCGACGAGCTGTTGGTGACCGAGGCCAAGACGCAGAATTCGGCGCTGCTCGGCACGATGCAGCGGGCCAACTGTCTGCTACGTATTGACGAAGGGCCGTGCGAGCTCAAGGCGGGAGATGTCGTGGACGTTGTGCGCGTCGACCTGCCTGAGGGAACGGTGCTATAGGAGGAACGCTATGGAGTTGAAGATTTCGATCGTGACGTGCTCGGATACGCGCGACCTTGCCCAGGACGAGGCGGGTGCCGCGCTCGAGGAACTTATCGTGGCGCAGGGATGGACGGTCGCCTCGCATGTGGTCGTGCGCGACGACGTTAGCGAAATCGGTGATGCCATTGTGGAGGCCGCCGATGAGTGCCACGCCAATGTCGTGCTCACCTGCGGCGGCACGGGGCTTTCGATGCGCGATGTAACGCCCGAGGCGACGCGTGCCGTCTGCGACCGCGATGTGCCGGGTATTGCCGAGGCAATCCGTGCCTACTCCATGACCAAGACGCGCCGCGCCATGCTCTCGCGCGCCGTGTGCATGCAGCGCGGGCATACGCTTGTCATCAACTTTCCGGGATCCACGAAAGCGGCCCGCGAAAGCTGGGAGGCCGTGAGCGATCAACTGGAGCATGCGGCCCAAATGACGGCGGGCGGCGGGCACGCCAAATAATCGCACTACCTGCGGCGGAGCGACTTTGCGAGTCGCTCCGCCTTTTTATGCAGCGACAGCGCAGAACGTCCTGAGACTATCGGCAAAAGAGAATTATCAGACGAGAAATCTTTATCACTTACATTATTCGCACAGAAGTATAATCTAATTACAGAATAAAGCTCGCGGCGGGACGCCCGGGCGTAGCCTTCGAAAGGGTTGAACATGTTCGATATGGTTTCTCGCCGCGGATTCGTCTCGCTCTCTGCTGTCGCCGCTGCCGGCCTTGGTCTTGCCGGCTGCTCCGGCAACAAGACGTCTGAGCCGACTGGCTCCGATGCCGGCTCCGCCAAGACTTCGTCCAAGAAGGCTGTCGAGCTGCAGGTCTTTGCCGCCAACTCGCTCGAGAAGGCTCTGCCCGAGGTTCAGGAACTCTACACCGACCAGACCGGCACCACCTTTGCCGACGCGCAGTTTAAGGGCTCCGGCGACCTCGTCGAGCAGATGCGTGCCGGTGCCACGGTTGACGTGCTCATCACGGCCTCCAAGGGCACCATGGACGACGCCGAGGCCGCCGAGCTCGTCGATGCCGACACGCGTGAGGATATGTTCGTCAACGACCTCGTGATCATTCGCGCCGAGGGCTCCGACACCAAGATCGAGGATATCGCCGACGTCGCGAACCTGGACGGCAAGATCGCCATTGGCGACGCTAAGACCGTCCCCGCCGGCAAGTACGCCAACCAGGCGCTGGCCTCCGTGGGCCTCTACACCGGCACCGAGGGCGACGACGGCGAGTATGCGCCCGAGATCGCCGACAAGGTCGCACTGGCAGACAAAGTTGGTACCGCCGCCGTCTATGTGTCCACAGGCGACTGCGTGGCCGGTTTTGTCTACAGCTCTGACATCTACCGCTACGACGGCATCGAGGAGGCCTTCGTGTGCCCCGAGGATTCGCACAAGCCCATCGTGTACCCGGGTGCCGTTGCCGAGAGCTCCGAGCACGCCGACGAGGCCAAGGCGTTCATTGACTTTTGTCTGACCAACAAGAAGGCTCAGAAGATTTGGGCTAAGTACGGCTTTGAGCTTTCCGAGTAGTGCGGCTTGGCGCGATAATTCCATCGTTTTGTGTTTCACTCCGTCCTTGTATTCGCTTGGAGCTTTTCGTGCTTAATAGATTCCGCATGCTTGTCGCCTGTGCTTTGACCTTCGCGCTTTGCTGGATGCCGGGATTTGCGTTTGCTGGGGACGCTGAGGACGGGGCCCAGGTTACTGCGACCGCTCATGGGCTTTCCTATGGGATCGAGGGTTTTGAGCGGTTGGCCAAGGGGACCGCTCGTGCCATGGAGGGCCAGCCTGAGGGCTACCGGTTTCCCGTTGACGAGGACGTGGACCTTGTAGTGGCGCCTGCTGCCGATCGCGTTGTGGTGTGGATATCGCCCAAGGCGGTCGAGAAGTTTGGATTGGATCCGCAGGACAACGAGTGCGTATCGGGTCTCAAAGCCCTCGTCTGTGAGCTCGACAGCGCAAACTGCATGGGAGGTGCGCAGCTGAGGGACGTGGATCTTCCTTGGTATGTCACGGCGGAAACAACGTTTGATACCGGCGGGTATACCTATGGCTTTGACGAGCGCGGTACGGATGGGGACCGCTATGTGGTGATTGCATCAGCCTCGGGTGATGCCAAGGGCGGCGCGCGTTGGCTTGATAGCGCTCAAATGGTTGAAGCATCGTCTGTCGTGTTGCGGGATGAGCGGGGACCCTTGACCTCTCTAGCCTCCTTTTTAGGTGACATCGACTATCGCCCGTTTTGGGTGTCCATTAAAACGAGCGGTCTTGCCCTGCTGATCTCCTTTGCGCTGGGCCTGTTCGCCGCGTGGAAGACTATGGGTACCTCGAGCCGCATCAAGGGCCTGCTCGATTCGGTCTTTACGATTCCTATGGTGCTGCCGCCCACGGTCTGCGGCTTTCTGCTTCTCATGCTGTTTGGCCGCTTGACCGGGGTGGGCCAGTGGCTCATCGCGCACGGCATCTCGATAGTCTTTACGTGGCCGGCGGCGGTGATCTCTGCCGTGGTGGTGTCGTTCCCGCTCGTCTATCGTACGGCGCTCGGAGCCTTCGAGAGCCTCGACACGCAGATGCTCGATGCGGCGCGCACGCTGGGCTGGTCCGAACGTCGCATCTTCACCAAGCTTATGATGCCGCTTGGTTGGCCCTCAATCGCGGCGGGCACGGTGCTCGCCTTCGCTCGTGCGATGGGCGAGTTTGGCTGCACCCTGTTCTTTGCGGGTAACTACGCCGGCATTACGCAGACCATCCCCATCGCCATCTACTTTGAATGGATGGGCGGCAATACGTCAGTGGCCCTCTTTTGGGTCGTGGTCGTAATTGCGTTCAGCTTCCTGGTCATTCTATTCATCAACATGTACACGGCGCATTCGCAAAAGTATCGCGAGCGGGGCCTTTCCCGTGCGGAGCGCAAACAGGCCAAAGAGCTTGCCGGACAGGGCGATTCGCTCGACCCGGTCGGCGGCGATGCTTTGCGCATCGATCGCGAGGCGCTGGCCGAGCTTATGCGCGATGACGCAGCACCGCAGGGAGGTCGATAAGCTATGTCGCTCGCTTTAGATATCAAAAAACGCTATCCCGGGTTTATGCTCGACATGCAGCTTGAGGCCGGCGAGGAGCGTGTGGCGCTCCTGGGCGCCTCGGGTTGCGGCAAGAGCTGCACGTTGCGCTGCATTGCCGGCGTGGAGACACCCGACGAGGGCAAGATCGTCGTCAACGGCGTGACCTTCTTTGACTCTGCGGCGGGCATCAACCTTTCGCCCCAGGAGCGAAAATGCGCCCTGATGTTTCAAAACTATCAGCTGTTCCCTAATATGACGGTGGCCGATAACGTGTGCGCCGGCGTTGAGGGTGCAGGTGACGCCGCAGCGCGTAGACAACTTGCCGAGCGCTACCTGGGCATCTTTGGACTGGCCGACTTTGCCGACCGTTATCCCGCGCGCCTCTCGGGCGGCCAGCAGCAGCGTGTGGCGCTTGCTCGCATGGTGGCGGCACACCCGGGCATTTTTATGTTCGACGAGCCCATGAGCGCGCTCGACGCGTATCTCAAGAGCGCGCTTGAGCAGAACATGCTCGACCTGTTCGACGTCTGTAACCGTACCGTGCTCTACGTGAGCCACGATATTGACGAGGCATGCCGCCTGTGCGAGCGCATTTGCGTGATGCATAACGGGCATGTGGAGGAGATCGGCTCCGTCGAGGACGTGGTCCGCCGGCCGCAAACCTTGGCTGCGCTGCGTCTGACGGGCTGCAAGAATACGAGCCGCGCGCGCAAGATCGAGCTTCAGGAAGTTGAAGCCCTGGACTGGGGCATGACCTTCAACGTGGGCCGTGAGGTTCCCGATAATGTGGCGTACCTGGGTATTCGTGCGAGCTACTTCCATGTGGACAACCGCGCTGAGCGCGGTCGTAACAGCTACGATCTGCATGTGGCCCGCGTGAGCGATTCGCGTTTTGAGCGCCTGGTGCTGCTGGATGTGCCGCGTGCCGATGCGCCGACGCGCCTGCAGTGGAAGGTCAACAAAGTGGGCATGCCTGTCGACGAGCTGCCGCAAGCAGGCGAGACGCTGCGCATGCATTTTGATGCCAGCAGGATCCATTTGGTTTGTCGTTAATGCGGTGGGCGATGCGGGCGAGGAGGTAGTCCTCGACCGCTTTGTTTCCGCTTTACCGCTCGCCGATTTCTATATGACAAAATCTTATCAATCTGATAATTATTTATCAGACAGCGAGGTGTTCGCACCCCGCAGCTGTCGTACGATTGTCAACGGTGTTCGCATGGTCGATGACCGTTGATATAGTTGACCTCAACTGGTTAAGGAGGGTGCGCACATGCCGCAGACGACATACATTCGCCGCGTTGCCGCGCGTGCCCTATATATCGCTCGGAGCCGCATATGAGCAGGTATGTTCACGGCTCCGGGAGAGACGACGCACAATTAAATAGTCAACCGCAAAGCAGGTTCCCCAAAATTCCGGGTTTGAGCACGGCAGGGCAATCGCCGCCCGTCGTGCATCGATACCGCTGTTATCCGTTTTTGGTTCGAGAGGGGAACCGCCATGGCTGAAGAATTCGATTTCCATCCGATGTGGGAGAGCCTCGGCATGAATCTTGCCGACCACGACATGCTGCTGGGCGCCGTGGGCCAGATGTACGGCGATATGTTCTTGACGCAGAACAATCGCCCCAAGTCCACGTCCTACCTGGACTTTGTGGCCACCAACATCCACAGCGGCCGTATTAAGGAGATGCTCGACAAGAAGGAGGCCGGCGAGGCCACCAAGATCGTCGGTTCGTTCTGCGTGTACGTGCCCGAGGAGATTGTGCTCGCCTGCGACGGTATTCCCGTGGGCCTGTGCTCGGGTGCCGATTGGGCAACCGATAAGGTCGAGGAGCATCTGCCGCGCAACACCTGCCCGCTTATCAAGAGCTTTGCCGGCTTTAAGCTGGGCGAGGTCTGCCCCTACATTGAGTCGAGTGACTTGGTGGTAGGCGAGAACACCTGCGATGGCAAGAAGAAGGCCTACGAGTTTTTTGCCACGCAAAAGAACATGTACGTCATGGATATTCCCAACGTACACGACGAGTCGACGCTCGTGACCTGGAAGGCCGAGGTCAAGAAGCTCGCCGCCAAGATCGAGGAAGAGTGCGGCGTCACGATTACGCCTGAGCGTCTGAAGGCCGCCATCCACGCCGTCAATGAGAAGCGTCGCGCCCTGCAGCGCCTCGCTGCCACGCGCGCTGCCGACCCTGCGCCCATCAGCGGTCTTGACAGCCTGCTGACCGTTCAGGCCGCCTTTATGGACGACACGCCACGTCTGACCGGAGCCATTAACGATATGGCGGCTGAGTGTGAGCAGCGTGTCGAGGTCGGCGAGGGCGTGGCGCCCAAGGGGACTAAGCGCATCCTGTACACCGGTACGCCCATGGCCGTGCCCAACTGGAAGCTGTTCAACCTCATCGAGAAAGCCGGCGGCGTCGTGGTGGGCGAGGAGTCCTGCACGGGTTCGCGCTACTACAAGGATCTGGTCGACGAGTCCGGCGAGACGGTCGACGAGATGCTCGACGCCATCGCCGAGCGCTACTTTAAGATCAACTGCGCTGTCTTTACGCCCAACGACCAGCGTATGAAGGATATTGTCCAGATGGCCAAGGACCTGCATGCCGACGGCATCGTGGACGTGGCGCTGCAGTTCTGCACGCTCTATGAGATGGAGTCGTTTGCCGCGGAGAAGGCCGCCGAGGAAGCCGGCATTCCGTTTATGCACATCACGACCGACTACGCCGGTGAGGATGCAGGCCAATTGCAGACGCGCATCGAAGCTTTCTTGGAAACCATTTAGGGCTATACGTTCCGGCGGCTTCCCCAGGTACCCGATCTTGCCGTTCAAACCGTCGCTTGCGTGCGAAAGTACGCGGCGCGCCTCTTTCACGGCAACCTCGGGCACCTGGGAAAGCCGCTTCCTTGGTTGGTTAAAAGGTTTAGGAGTTATATGTCGGAAAATATTGAGCAGCCGTTGCCCAGCACGTTTGAGGAGTTCAACGAGCAGCGCAAGGCGGCGTTTATTCGCGTCAAGGATTACAAGCAGGCGGGTAATCGCCTGGTCGGATTTTTGTGCAGCTATACGCCGCTCGAAATCATCGATGCCGCGGGCGCGGCGAGCGTGGCGCTCTGCGGAACGTCCGACGAGGTTATTCCCGAGGCCGAGAAGGTACTGCCGGCAAACCTCTGCCCGCTCATCAAGTCGACCTACGGATTTGCCTATTCGCAAAAGTGCCCGTTTACGTACTTTAGCGACATGATCATCGGTGAGACCACGTGCGACGGCAAGAAGAAGATGTACGAGCTGCTCAACGAGCTCAAGCGCACGCACATTCTGCATCTTCCGCAGGGTCGCGATCGCGCCTACGAGCGTGAAGGCTGGTACGAGGAGTGCCGCCTGCTTAAGGAGGAGCTCGAGGGCTTCTACGGCATCACGATTACCGACGATGACCTGCGCACCAACGTGCGCCGTCGCAACCGCTTGCGTGCGGCCCAGCTCGAGATGTTTGCGCTGCAGGCTAACCAGCCGGCGGCTATGAGCGGCGTCGACCTGATGAGCACCATGTTTGCCGGTACGTTCAGCTTTGATATCGGGGCTTATACGCAGCAGCTGGAGCAAAAGGTTGCCAAGCTGCGCGAGGCCTACGACGCGGGCGAGCGCCCGGTTGCGGCGGATGCCAAGCGCATTCTGATCACCGGTTGCCCGGTGGGCGGCGTAATCAACAAAATCGGCCGCACCATCGAGTCCAACGGCGGCGTGGTTGTGTGCATGGACGACTGCTCGGGCGAGCGTACGGCGGCCATGATGATCGACCCGGACGCGCCCGACATCCTGCGCGCCATCGCCGACCGCTACCTGGATATCAACTGCTCGGTCATGACGCCCAATGACGGTCGTATGGAAAACACGCTGGCCATGTGCGAGAAGTATCATGTCGATGGCGTGGTAGAGAGCGTGCTGCAGGCATGCCACACCTTTAACGTGGAGAGTGCGCGCATGCAGGAGGCCGTCGAGGGTGCGGGCATTCCGTACATGAAGATCGAGACCGACTACAGCAACGGCGACATGGGCCAAATCGAGACGCGCATCGCCGCCTTTATCGAAACCCTCTGACGTCTGAGGCGCCCGACCTTCCGGCTCCAACCCTCCTCGCGTACCTTGAGTACGCTTCGTCGGGCTTGTCGCTCGGAATCTCGGGCACCTCAGACGCCAGAGGGCCGTTGTTGCAGCAGTGTCTGATCGTTTGATTTTCTTGCTGATTAGGAGAGAGCCATGATAGGGATCGGGATCGATATCGGGTCTACGGCGGCTAAGGCCGCTGTGGTCGATGGGGCGGGTTCGGTGGCGTGGACGTGCGTGCAGCCAACCGGGTTCTCCTCGATCGATGCGGCCGAGCGCCTGCGCGGCGAGCTTGTCGCGGCCGGCTATGACGTGTGCGCCGACGATGTTCGCGTGGTCGCGACCGGCTACGGCCGCATCGCGGTGCCCTACGCTCACAAGGTCGTGACCGAGATCACCTGCCACGGCGTCGGTGCCGTGCGCCTGTTTGGCGACCATGGCACCGTGATCGACGTGGGCGGTCAGGACACCAAAGTCATTCAGATCAAGGGCGGTCGCGTGGCCAAGTTCGCCATGAACGACAAGTGCGCTGCCGGCACGGGGCGCTTTTTGGAGATCATGGCCGACCGCCTGGGCATTTCTCAGCAGCAGATGGCCGACCTGGCGCGTTCCGGCGAGCCTACCAAAATATCCAGCATGTGCACGGTGTTTGCCGAAAGTGAGGTTATCAGCCTGATCGGTCGTGGCGAGCCGCGCGAGAACATTGCGCGCGGCGTGATCGAAAGCGTCGTGTCGCGCGTGGCGACTATGGCCGGGCAGGTGGCGGGTGCTCCGTACTACCTGACGGGAGGCCTGTGCGAGAACGCCTACGTTGCGGAGCGGTTGGGCGAGCTACTGGGGTCGCCGGTGATCACCTCGCCCCAAGCCCGCTTTGCCGGTGCCATCGGCGCGGCGATTCGCGCACAGGCGCTCAATTAATGCATCCGCCTTGGGCTCGCATTCATGCGTATACTGAGAGAAAATGATTGACGAGAGGAGGTATCGATGCCTGACGATCAGATTAAGCTCACGTCTATGACTGCCGCGAGCGGTTGAGCCGCTAAGTTGGCTCCTGGAGCCCTCGCCCAGGTCCTGGGCGATTTACCCAATGTGCATAACGACAACTTGCTCGTGGGGTTCGATACCTCCGACGATGCAAGCGTCTTCCGCGTAGGGGAGAACCTTGGCCTCGTGCAGTCCATCGACTTCTTCCCGCCGATGGTAGACGACCCGTTTCTGTTTGGCCAGATCGCCGCGGCAAACTCGCTGTCGGACATTTATGCCATGGGTGGACGACCGAGCCATGCCATGAACCTGCTGTGCATACCCAACTGCCTGGGCGTTGAGGTTGCGGGGCAGATTTTGGCGGGTGGCGCCGACAAGTGCGTCGAGGCCGGCTGCGCCATCGCGGGCGGCCACACCATCAACGACGACGAGCCCAAGTACGGCCTGTCTGTGAGCGGCTTTGTCGCGCTCGACCGCATGCTCGCCAACAGCGGTGCGCACGCGGGCGATGTCCTGTTGCTGACCAAGGCGATCGGCTCTGGCATCATCACCACGGCCATTAAGGGCGAGCTCATCGAGCAGGACGAGGCCACAGCCATGTTTGACTCGATGCGCACCCTCAACGAGGCGCCGATTCGTCTGGCCGAGGGACTCGTGCTTCACGGTTGTACCGACATCACGGGCTTTGGCCTGATCGGGCACGCGTGCGAGATGGCCGAGGGCTCGGGCGTGCAGATTGAGCTCGCGTCGGGGGCGGTGCCGCTCTTTGACCAGGTGCTCGATATGGCGCGTCTGGGCATTATCCCCGCGGGTTCCTACCGCAACCAGGACTTCTTTGGCCCGCGTGTGGCTGCCGACGAGGACCTGGAGTCGGGCATGTTGGATGCGCTGTACGATCCGCAGACCTCGGGCGGCCTGCTTATCGCGGCGCCCGCGGCGGATGTGGATGAGCTTGCGCGTCGCCTGGATGCCGAGGAGTGCATCGCCGCCGTTATCGGTCGCGTGTGCGAGGCGGTGCCGGGCGGTCCTGCTGTTCGCGTTGTTCGCTAGCCCGCACGTTTATGTAACTGTTTACCGTTCTCTAGAACGGTTCTTTCGAAAGGATTTTGCTATGTCTACCAAAATTGAAGTCAATGCCATGGGCGATGCCTGCCCGCTGCCCGTCGTCAAGACGCTTAAGGCACTCAAACAGCTTGACGGCGAGGGTGCCGTGGTGACCTCGGTCGATAACGAGACCGCCGTCAAGAACATCTCCAAGATGGCGCAGGAGAAGGGCTGCACGGCCTCGGTCGAGAAGATTTCGGACGCCGAGTGGCACGTGACTGTCGCGACCACCGGTGCCGTGGCCGTTGCGGACCCCGAGCAGGACGGTGCCGCTTTCTGCGACGCCAGCGCCGGCAAGGGCAAACTCGTCATTTCCGTCTACACCGATTGCATGGGCCGTGGCGACGACGAGCTGGGCCACAAGCTCATGAAGGCGTTTATCTTTGCCGTGACGCAGCAGGAGGAGCTGCCTGCGACCATGTTGTTCTACAACGGCGGCGCCAAGCTCACCGTCGAGGGCTCGCCGGTGCTCGATGACCTGAAGGGCCTGGCGGAGCAGGGTGTCGAGATTCTCACCTGCGGTACCTGCCTGGACCACTTTGGCATTAAAGACCAGCTTGCGGTGGGCGAGGTCACCAACATGTACGTGATCGTGGAGAAGATGGAGCAGGCCGTGCGCGTCGTGCGCCCGTAGCGTATTGGTTGGAGTTGCCATGAGGGAGAAGCGCCCGGCGCTTGTCATCACGTTTCCCACCACGGCGGCCGCCATGGGCTGCGAATCTCTGTGCATCGAGCGCGGTCTTCCCGGGCGAACGATTCCCGTGCCCGGGGAGGTCGCTGCCGGTTGCGGTCTGGCGTGGAAGGCGTTGCCTGCCGATGAGGAGCTGCTGCGCGGCGAACTCGCCGCGGCGGGCGTTCCCACCGAGGGCTATACCGTGATTGATATGTGGGAGGTCGTGCGATGATCTACTTGGATAACGCGGCGACGACCATCGCTAAGCCGCAGACGGTCATCGATGCCGTGACCCAGGCGATGTGCTCGCTCGGCAATGCCGGGCGCGGCGCCACGTCGGGCGCCCTCGATGCCGCTCGTACGATTCACGGTTGCCGTGCCAAGCTCGCGCGCCTTTTGGGTTGCCCGAGGGCAGACCATGTGTGCTTTACGCCCAACTCCACGGCGGCGCTCAACCCCGCCATCAATGGCGTGGTGCGCCCCGGCGACCGCGTGGTCACGACGGTGCTTGAGCACAACTCCGTGCTACGTCCGCTCAATCGCTTGGCGGCTGAGCAGGGCGTGACGGTTGAGCATGCGGGCTGCGACGCGAATGGCGCGCTCGACTACGACGAACTCGAGCGGCTGGTCACGCCTGGTACGCGTGCCGTGGTGGTGACGCACGCCTCCAATGTGACCGGCAACGCGGTCGACATCGCGCGCGTGGCCGCCATGGCCCATGCGGCCGGCGCGCTCGTGATCGTCGATGCCTCGCAGTCTGCCGGCACGGCGCATATCGATATGCAGGCCATGGGGCTCGACGTGGTGTGCTTTA
>UQNH01000064.1:0-11448 GCA_900542365.1 uncultured Collinsella sp.
AGCACGCGGCTGTTAACCGCGCTGTTGTAGGTTCGAGTCCTACCCGGGGAGCCAGAATTTCTCAGCCCAATCCGCTGGGCTTTTAAATTCCTCGGTAGCTCAATGGTAGAGCACGCGGCTGTTAACCGCGCTGTTGTAGGTTCGAGTCCTACCCGGGGAGCCAGAATTTCTCAGCCCAATCCGCTGGGCTTTTAAATTCCTCGGTAGCTCAATGGTAGAGCACGCGGCTGTTAACCGCGCTGTTGTAGGTTCGAGTCCTACCCGGGGAGCCAGGTTGTAAAACCCGTCGCTTATGCGGCGGGTTTTTTCATACCGCGACCACTTGACTCGAACGTTGCCATATCAACATTTCGTGTCGAGGATGTAATCCCGCGACCCACCACCTCAACATGACGCGGTCGTTGTAGAATATTGCAATGATTGCTCCCACGACATGGTGCCGCGAGCACCAGATAAGGAGATTCTTGTGTCTGAGACCATTAACGGCAGCCTGAGCGTCTCGAACGACGTTATTGCCGATATTGCCGGTTATGCCGCGATGACGTGCTATGGCGTCGTCGGTATGGCTGAGCAGCTCCAGGGCGCCGAGAGCGTGCGCCTGCTTGCCGGCCAGCGCCTCCGCAAGGGCGTGCTTGTCTCCGCCGACGAGAACGGCCTTACGGTCGATCTTCACGTCGTGCTCGAGAACGGCGTCAACATGAAGTCCGTCTGCCACAATCTTTCGAGCTCCGTTGCCTTCACCCTGCAGGAGATCGCCCAGATCGATCCCGCCAGCCTTAAGATCGGCATCCATATCGACGCGCTCAAGAGCCGTCTGAACTAGCATCCGAAAACGGAGATTCAAATACCCATGATTGCAAAGACCATTCGCACCTGTTTTCCGATCGCTGCGGCTGCCGTTTCCGACAAGGCCGAGGAGATCAACAAGCTCAACGTCTTTCCCGTGCCCGACGGCGACACCGGCACCAACATGTCGCTCACGCTCGCCTCGGTGACCAAGGAGCTCTCCGCCCTTCCCGCCGATGCCGACATGGAGGCCATTGCCGGCGCCATCACCCACGGCTCCCTGATGGGCGCCCGCGGTAACTCCGGCGTCATTACCTCGCAGATCCTGCGCGGCGTGGCCGAGGGCCTTGTCTCCGCCGACGAGCCCATTACGTCCGCCAACATCGCCTTCGCCTTCCGTCGTGCCGTCAAGGTGGCCTTCCAGGCCGTTCGTAAGCCCATCGAGGGCACGATCCTTACGGTGCTGCGTGACGTCTCGACCAAGGCAGACGAGTGCGAGAAGAAGAAGTTCTCGGCCGAGGATGCGCTCGACGCCATCGTCGTCGAGGCCTACCAGTCCGTCGCCCGCACGCCCGACCTGCTGCCCGTCCTCAAAGAGAACAGCGTGGTCGACTCCGGCGCCTTCGGCTTTGCTATTTTCCTTGAGAACTTTGTTGCCGCTGCGCTTGGCCGCAGCACCGTTGTCGAGGATTTCTCTGCCACGTTTGATTCCGCTGGCTCTGCCCGCGATGCGGCCCTTGGTCGTGTTGAGATCGAGGCCAACGACGACTGGGAGGGCTCGGAGTTCCGCTACTGCAACGAGTTCCTCTTTAAGGCCGACGCTCCTTTTGACGAGGACGAGTGCCTCAAGTTCCTGGGCTCCATGGGTGACTGTGAGTTGCTCGTGGGCGCCTACCCCGACTACAAGATCCACGTGCACTCCAACACCCCCAACCTGGTGCTCGAGCACATGCTGCAGCTCGGTCAGATCTACGAGGTCTTTATCCACAACATGGAGATGGAGGCTCACGACCGTACCGCCAAGATTCATGAGGACCAGGAGAAGGCTGCCGAGCCCGCCAAGGCGCTGGGCTTTGTCGCCGTTGCCGCCGGTTCGGGCGAGGCCGACATCCTCAAGTCCCTCGGCGTCGACGTGATCGTGTCGGGTGGTCAGACCATGAACCCCTCGACTGCAGACCTGCTGGGCGCCGTCGACCAGGTCAACGCGACCTCGGTCATCATTCTGCCCAATAACGGCAACATCCGCATGGCTGCCGAGGCCGCAGCCTCTGCCTGCACCGACAAGAAAGTCGCCGTCGTTCCCACCAAGACCGTCCCGCAGGCGTTCTCCGCGCTGTTCGCGGTCCTGCCCGATTCCGAGCTCGAGGACGCCGTCGCCGCTATGGTTGACGCCATCAGCGAGGTTCGCGATGGCGAGGTCACCCGCGCCGTGCGCGACTCCAGCGCCTCGGACGGCTCTCCGATTCACTCCGGCGACGTTATGGGTATCATTGCCGGCTCCATCGACGTGGTCGGCTCCGACGTGAAGCAGGTCACGCTCGATTGCATCAACCGTATGCAGGAGGAAGAGGAGGGCGACGCGCTGACGATTCTGGCCGGCGAGGAACTGTCCGATGAGGCCTTCCAGGAGATCGTAGACGCCATCGAGGAGGCTCAGCCCGATTTGGAGATCGACGCCCATCGTGGCGAGCAGCCGCTCTATCCCGTGATCTTCTCGATCGAGTAGGCAACTGCCCATGTCCGAGCTGTGCTCCGTGCCGCGCGTCTCGGAGCGCTTTGCCCAGAGCAATGCGCTCGACGAGGATATCGCGCGACTCAAATATGTTTCGGGTAAACGTGAGGAGGCCCTTCGCCGTCTGGGAATTCGGACGGTGGGGGACCTCCTTCTCCATATCCCTCATCGATACCTCGACTTTACCCGTTCGTGGTCCATCGAGATGGCGCCCATCGGTACCGTGTGCACCATCATCGCCACGGTCGACCGTATCGTCCAAAAGCAGCCGCGTCCGCGCATGCAGGTGACCGAGGTCTCACTCGTTGACGAGACGGGCGTGCTGCAGGTCGCCTTTTTCCGCCAGCCCTGGATTGCCCAGCAGCTTAAGCAGGGCGACCGCCTGGCCGTGATGGGCAAGGTTGAGTTTGCCTACGGTTTTAAGCAGATGGCCTCGCCGCACTTTGAAAAGCTCGAGGAAGGGCGTGCCGCGGGCACGATCCTGCCGGTCCATTACGTCAGTGATGGCGTGAGCCAGGCGTGGATGCGCCGCATCGTAAGCGGCGCGCTCGAGGTCGTCGGCAATCCCTTTGATCCCATTCCGGCACCGCTGCGCGTTAAGCGTCGCCTGATGAGCAATGCCCGCGCGCTGCGCTCAATCCATTTTCCATCTAGTATGGCCGAGCGCGATATCGCGCGCGCACGGCTTGCCTACGAGGAGTGCCTCTACCTGCAGCTGGCGCTGCGCCTGCGCAACGACGGCGGCCTGGTCGATGTGGTGCCCTATGCTCACACCGCGGGCGAGCACCTGGCCCTGCTCAAGCAAGCCCTGCCGTTTTCGCTGAGCGACGAGCAGGAGGCCGCGTTCCAAGATATCCTGCGCGATATGTGCGATGGCGGGCGAGTGATGAACCGGCTGCTGCTGGGCGATGTCGGTACCGGCAAGACCGCCGTTGCCGCCTGCGCGCTGGCTGTGGCTGCCGATAGCGGCACGCAGGCCTGCGTTATGGCGCCCACGGGCGTGCTGGCGCTCCAATATGCCGATAAGACCGGCCCTCTGCTCTCGCAGGCCGGCATGTCCTGGGCACTTCTGACGGGTGCCACGCCGGCCGCAGAGCGCGAGCGCATCCATGCGCAGCTGGAATCGGGCGAGCTTGACGTGCTCTTTGGCACCCATGCGGTGCTTTCGGATAACGTTGCGTTCAAGCATCTGTCGTTCGTTGTCATCGACGAGCAGCACCGCTTTGGTGTGGGCCAGCGCAACGCCCTGCGCGCGAAGGGCCCCGGTGCCGATCTGCTCGTTATGACGGCAACGCCCATCCCGCGTACGCTGGCGCTTTCGGTCTACGGTGATCTGGATACGAGCATCATCCGTCATCGGCCCGTCCCCGGCGCTGGCGTGTCGACACGCGTGCTCACCGAGTCGAGCCGTGACCTCGCGTATGGCGCCATCCGCGAGGCGCATGAAAAGGGTCAGCAGGCCTACGTGATTTGCCCGCTCGTGGAGCCGAGTGACTCGGCCGATGATCTGGAGGACGTGCCCGGTATCGCCCGCGACGACGAGGGCCGCGTGACGGTCCCCGTGCCGCTGCGCGATACGGCGACCGAGCTCGATCGCCTGCGTCTGGCGTTGCCGGGTCTTGCCATCGAGCGCCTTCACGGCCGCATGCCAGCGGGGGAGAAGGACCAGGTTATCGATGCCTTTAAGCGTGGCGAGATTGACGTGCTCGTCTCGACTACGGTGGTCGAGGTGGGCGTCGACGTGCCCAACGCCACCGTCATGGTCATCGAGAACGGTGAGCGCTTTGGTTTGGCTGCTCTGCACCAGCTGCGCGGTCGCGTGGGCCGTGGCAGCGTGTCGGGCACGTGCCTGGTCATGACGCACTCCAAGGGCAACGGCGGCGCTTCGGCGGCGCAAGACCGTCTCCAGTCGCTCGAAAAGACCTCGGATGGCTTTACGCTCGCCCAGATGGACCTGCGTCTGCGCCACGAGGGCGAAATCCTGGGGTACCGCCAGCATGGCGGGGTGACCCTGCGCTTTGTCGACCTGGATGCCGACGAGGAGCTGATCGAGTGGGCCCATTTGGACGCAGTCGAGCTCTTGCGGTATGCTTGCAACCTTGACTCCGTGGCGACGCGCCCCCTGCGCGATGCGGTCGCCATGCGATATCGACACATTTTTAAGGAGGTCAGCGGAGGATGAGAATCATCGGCGGCGAATGGCGCGGTCGTAAGATCGAGGAGCCCCGTGGTCGCGATGTCACCCGCCCCACGACCGATCGCGTGCGCGAGGCATGCGCATCTATGGTCATGTCGGCATTTGACTTCGATCTGGACGAGGTCCGCGTGCTGGACGCCTTTGGCGGCTCCGGCGCCTTAGGGTTAGAGATGCTCTCACGTGGCGCCCGCTCGCTCACGACGTTCGAGATCGAACGGAATGCCGCGCGGCTCATTACCAAGAATATCGAGTCGCTCTGCCGTGACCGTGCGCGTTGGCGCGTGGTAACGGGCGACATGCTGGCGAGCGCCTCGCGCGGTCGTGTGCCGGGCGGCCCCTTTGATCTGGTCCTGCTCGACCCGCCCTATGCTTTTGGTGCCGAGCCGGTCGAGATACTGCTGCAGAACCTGGCTCAGCAGGGTCTGCTTGCACCTGGCGCTTATGCCCTGTTTGAGCATGCCGCCGCCGATGCGGGCGCGCATCCGGCAGGCTTTGAGATCGTGCGCGAGAAGCGCTACGGCATTACCTCGGTCGACCTGCTTCGTTGGGTCGGCGATGACGATGGTGAGGAAGATTGCACCGGCACCGATGCTCACAACAACGATGCCATGACGGTTCAGGAGAACGCCCATGAATGACACCATCAACCGCGTGATCGTCCCGGGCACCTTCGATCCCATCACGTTTGGCCATATCGATGTGATCCGCCGCGCCCGTCGCATCTTTCCCAGCGTGATCGTCGCTGTTGCCGAGTCGCAGGGTAAAAACGGCGTGGGCACCACGTTTATGCTCGATGAGCGCGTGGCGCTGGCTCGCGAGGCGCTCGGTGATATCGACGGCGTCGAGGTCCTGCCCTTTACCGGCCTCTTGGTCGACTTCGCTCGCGAGCAGGGGGCGGGGGCCGTTGTCAAGGGCCTGCGCGCCATGACCGACTTTGAGTACGAGCTGCAGCAGGCAGACCTCAACTATCGCTTGGATAACGAGCTGGAGTCCATCTTTGTCATGAGTGCGCCGCAGTACGGCTATATCTCGAGTTCGGTCGTTCGCCAGATCGCCTCGCTCGGCAGCGATGTATCGACGTTTGTCCCGCCCAACGTGGTCGAAGCGCTCAGACACCGCTTTTCGTGACGTTTTTTATTGCCTGGTGGCATGTGGTAAACTAGCACGATGATATATTACCTATGAAAGGAGACCGGATGCCGGGCGAGAATTTTCCTGGCGATAGGATCGTCAGCTTGGTCGATGAGCTCGAAGGGCTGATCGAGGAAGCCAAGCCGCCTTTCGGCAAGAACGCTCAGTTCAAGGTCATCGACGCCGACGTGTTCTTCAACATCCTCGACGAGATCCGCATGAGCTATCCCGAGGAGTGGCAGAAGTCCCGCCGTATCCTTAAGGAGCGCGAGGAGCTTATGGCTTCCGCCGCCGCTCAGGCCGATTCCATCATCGCCGACGCTCAGCAGCAGGCCCTCACCATTGCCGGTGAGCAGGAGATCGTCCGCTTGGCACAGCAGCAGGCCGACGACATCCGCGATCGTGCCCAGCAGTACGAGCGCGAGACGCGTTATGCTGCCGAGGACTACGCAGAGCAGGTCTTTACGCACCTGGAGGAGAACCTCAAGAGCCTGACCGGCACCGTTACCCGTTGCCGTCAGCAGCTCAACGAGGGTGCCGCCCAACAGAATGGTCAGTGGTAATGGCTGAGTTCCCGAGCGTTACCGTCGATCTTTCCGAGCAGCTCGAGTTTCCTGGTGATTCGTATCCGCTGACCGGCAAGGTCGATGTTGCCACCTACACGGTGGGCGAGAAGGAGTACCAGCTACAGGACGGCATCGACTACGACGTTGTCTTTACCAATGCCGGTACCGGTGTCTTGCTCACGGGCATGGTTCGCGCGCACGCCATCGGCGAGTGCGACCGTTGCCTGGAGCCTGCCTCGTTTGATATCGCCGGCGAGATCGAGGAGTTCTACCTCTTTGAGGAGCCCGAGGATCCCGAGGCCTACGAGGACGGCTACGAGCTCCTGGGTGAGGACCGCATCGTCGATCTGGGTGAGCCCATCAACGACGCGGTCGTTATGGACACGCCGTTTGTCGTTCTGTGCAAGCCCGATTGCCGCGGTCTGTGCCCCACTTGCGGTTGCAATCTCAACGTCGAGCAATGCGATTGCGCCGCCCAGGCAGAGGCAGAATGGGCCGCTGCCACGGAAAATCCATTTGCAGCATTGAAGAATCTCAAGCTCGATGAGTAAAACTGTGGTAGTATCGCTACTTGCGCGTAATCGCCACACTGGATAGTTCATAAGGAAGGTCACTATGCCCGTACCTAAACAAAAGCAGGGTCGTATCCGCACTCACACCCGTCGTTCCGCCAACATGAAGATCTCGGCTGCGGCTCAGTCCACGTGCCCCCGTTGCGGCGCTGTCAAGCTTCCGCACCACGTGTGCCCCAGCTGCGGTTTCTACAAGGACCGTGAGGTTATCGTTACCGAGTAACGGTATACTCTGGATGCGATGCCGTTCCAAATGGAACCACAATGGCCGGCTCAATGAGTCGGCCATTTTTGTATAAGGAGCATGTATATGAGTAACGTTCGCGTTTGTGTAGACGTTGTGGGCGGAGACGAGAAACCTCAGGTTGTTCTCGATGGTATCGAGGCTGCACTTGCCGCTGATCCCGATATCGAGGTCTTGGCAGCTGGCCCCGCCGAAATCGTTAATCCCTTTGCTGCTTCCCATGCACGTGTTGAGGCCCTTGAGGCACCCGACGTTATCGCCATGGATGACGATCCTATTCGCGCCGTGATGACCAAGCGCAAGTCCTCGATCGTGCTTGCCTGCCGCGCCATCAAGAAGGGAAATGCGGACGCGTTCTTCTCCGCCGGCTCGACCGGTGCCATGACAGCTGCCGCGACCGCCTACGTCACACCGTTTAGGTATCAAGCCGAAGGCAAGAAGCAGTCGGTGCGCCCCTGTCTGACCAATGCGCTGCCCAATCGCGCCGGCGGTCTGACGGTGCTGTGCGATATGGGCGCCAACCCCGATGTCGAGGTCGATGACATGGTGCGTTTTGCCCAGATGGGTAGCGCCTATGCCCGCGTCGTCCTGGGCATCGAACATCCTCGCGTGGGCCTGCTTGGTAACGGCACCGAGGACGAGAAGGGTTCTAACTTTACCAAGGCCTGCTTCCCGGCCATGAAAGCCGCCGTTCCCGGCTTTGTTGGTAACTGCGAGGGAACGGACATCACCTCGGGTAACTTCGATGTCGTTGTTGCCGACGGCATGTCGGGCAATATCGCTCTCAAGGCTACCGAGGGCGCTGCCAAGTTTTTGCTACAGGAGCTCAAGGGCGCCTTTATGGCCTCGCTCGGCACCAAGATCGCCGCGCTGCTCATCAAAAAGCAGATGCGCGAGATTAAGACCAAGCTGTCTGGTGATGCCAAGGGCGGCGCGATTCTTTTGGGCCTGCGTGGCGTGGTCCTGATCGGTCACGGTGCCACCTCGGTCGAGGCCGTCAAAAACGGTACGCTCGCGGCGGCTGAAGCCGTGCGCGCCGGGCTGGTCGAGAATGTCGCCAACTCCATGGACGGCATCGTTTTGTAAGAGCGAGTTAGAGCGCTGTTATGTGCCTCGCGGCCTGCTTCGTGGGGTAGAATCAGAACCGTGTCTTGGTACCGCCCGGGCGGTACCATTCTTTTGGTATTCATGCACTATGAGAGGAAGCGCTATGGACCGCTCCGAAATCTTCGACAAGATCGCCGAGGTCGCTGCTGACGTTCTGGGCGTCGATGTTGCCGAAATTAGCGATGAGACCACCTTTGACGACCTCGATGCCAACTCGCTCGAGCGCCTGCAACTGGTTACGGCTATCGAGGACGAGTTCAATCTCGAGATCGATGACGAGACCCTGCTCTCGCTCAACTCTGTCGCCGACGCCGTCGACGCGATCGAAAACGCCAGGGAGGCTTAGGTCTTGGCTTTATCCGAACGACTTACGCGCGCCCAGGAGATTCTGGGCCACGAGTTCAATGACAAGGTGCTGCTGCGCGCGGCCCTTACGCATCCTTCGGCCGTCGAAGGCCAGCCAGTCTCGGCAAGCTACGAGCGCCTTGAGTTCTTGGGTGATTCCATTTTGGGCGCCGTTGTCGCACGCTCCCTGTTTGTGTCCTATCCGGAGTTTGACGAGGGCAAGCTCACGCGCCTGAAGGTGTCCCTTGTCTCGGGCGCCACGCTGTCCGAGGTGTCGCACGAGCTGGGTATCGATGACATCATCATCTTTGGTGCCTCCGAGACCGGTACCGGCGCGCGCGGCCTGCACTCGGCGCTCGAGAACGTCTACGAGTCGCTCGTGGGCGCGCTGTATCTGGACGCCGGCTGGGATGCCGCGGCGGAGTTTATCCACCGTACGCTTAAGCCACATTTGGCATCCGAGCGTGCCGAGCACCCTGCGAACCCCAAGTCGTATTTGCAGGAGTGCGTGCAGGCCGACGGCCACGAGCCTCCCGCGTACAAGCTGGTCGGCTCCGAGGGCCCTGCGCATGCGCCCACCTTTACCGCCGTGGTGTTGATCGATGGTATTCGCCAGGGTCGCGGCTCCGGCTCCTCAAAGAAGGAAGCCGAGGGAGCCGCTGCACTCGAGGCACTTGACCGCATGGGCTACACCACCAACGGCGTGATTCTCAACAAGAAGCCTGTTTAAGCGAGGAACCGTGTATCTCAAGTCCCTCACGCTCAAAGGGTTCAAGTCGTTTGCCGACCGCGCCCATATGACGTTTGAGCCGGGCCTGACCGTCATCGTCGGTCCCAACGGCTCGGGAAAATCGAACATCTCTGACTCGATTCTGTGGGTCCTGGGCGAGCAGAGCGCCAAGCAGCTGCGCGGCCAGGCCATGGAGGATGTCATCTTCTCGGGCTCGTCAGCGCGCAAGCCGGTGGGTGTCGCCGAGGTCACGCTGGTGCTCGATAACTCGGACCATATGCTGCCCGTCGACTTTGACGAGGTCGCCATCACCCGTCGTATGTATCGCTCGGGCGAAAGCGAGTACCTCATCAACTCGAGTCCGTGCCGCCTGATGGACATTCAGGACATCCTGCACGATTCGGGTTTGGGCAAGGATACGCATTCCATCATCAGCCAGGGCAAGCTCGACGCCATTTTGCAGAGCCGCCCCGAGGAGCGCCGCGCCCTCATCGAGGAGGCCGCCGGCATTTCCAAGCACAAACGCCGCAAGGAGCGTGCGCTCAAAAAGATTAAGTCGATGGACGAGCACCTGACGCGTGCCCGCGACATCAATAAGGAAATCGCCCGTCAGCTGCGACCTCTGGAGCGTCAGGTCGATCGTGCGCGCAAGTACAAAGAGCTGTCCTCGCGCGCGAACGAGCTTACGCAGATGCTAGCCGTCGACGAGCTGCGTTCGCTGCAGTCGCAGTGGAACGACTTGGAGAGCCGCTCCAAGGAAGGTGCCGCCGAGCTGGAGCTTGCGCAGTACCGCTTGGGCGAAAAGGAACGCGAGCTCGAGAAGCTCCAGGTCATGCTCGAGGAAAAGGGCCTGTTTGTGGGCGATCTGGGCGAGCAGCGCCGCCATATGCAAGACGTGGTCGGCCGCATTAACTCCGATATGCGCCTGCTCGAGGAAAAGGGCCACAACATGGTGTCGCGCCTGTCCGACATGCGTGGCCAGATCTCGAGCTCCGAGCATCAGCGTCGTCGCGTGGTCGAGGAGCTCGAGGACGCGCGTGCACAGCTTGAGGAAGTGACCGGCGCGCACATGCAGGCCCAGGAGGACGTTGACGCCGCTGGTCCTGCCGCCGCTGAGCTCCACGAGCGGCGCGTGGCGCTCGACAATCAGATTTCGCAGCTTACGCGTGAGCAACGCGATGTGCAGCGTGTGGCCGATAACGCGGCGCTCGAACTCGCCAAGGTGAAGGACTCGCTGAGCAACGCCGAGGTCGAGGACAACATGTACGCCTCGCGCCTGGAGCAGATTGATGAACAGCTCGAGGAGGTTACAGCATCGCTTGATAGCCGTCGCGACCGTGCTGAGGAGCTTGAGAGTGCCCTTGAGGCGGCTCGTCAGGCCCAGAACGATGCGCGCGAGGCCACCGAGGTCGCCCGTGCAGCCCTGAAGGACTTGCGCAATCGTGAGAGCGAGGCGCGCAACAAGCTGTCCGAGGTGCGCTCGGAGCTTGCCAGCCAAAAGAAGCTTGATGCCCGCATGGCAGACAGCTCGCCGCTGGTGAGCCGTCTGATGGGCGCACTGGGCGATGATGTCTCAGGCCGTCTGGGCGACGTGCTCGAGGCTCCTCGTGAGCTTGAGGGCCTGGTCGAGCAGCTGCTTGCCGGCGATATCGATGCCCTACTGTTTGATGACGCCGCTACGCTTGAGCGTGCCGGTCGTGCTGCTCTGGACCAAAAGAAGGCCTCGGGCGAGGCACTGCTGATGGCGCGCGGCGTGAGTGGCTCTGCTGCCGCCGAGGGCGCTGCCGGTACGCGTCTGGTCGATCGTCTGTCCGTGCGCTCCGGTTATGGCCCGGTTGTCGAGGCCCTTCTTGGCGGCTATTACGTGGTCGATGACTTGGCTGCCGCGTTGGCTGCCCCTGTCGTTGACGGTGTGACTTACGTGACCCCCGATGGCGCCCGCGTCGCCTGCGGCGGCCTGGTGCGTGTGGGCCTCGATGCTGTAGCCTATGAGTGAGGACAATCCGCTCCGTGCGATAAAGGATTCAAACAAGCTGAT
>UQNH01000065.1:0-10894 GCA_900542365.1 uncultured Collinsella sp.
CCGCCTCGTCGGCAGCTGTGAGGTTGGCGGCACGGCGCTCGGCCGTCGCTCGCTCGTCGGCCAATGCGGCCTCGGCCTTGCGTGCCTGCTCGACCTCATCGTTCCAAGGCAGCTCAACACGCTGACGGGCAGCGGCCTCGGGGCTCAGTACCTCGGCATCCAGATAATTGAGGACTTCCTCGACGAGCATCTCGGTCTCGGGGCGCGGAATGAGCACACCGGGGGCGCACGCGACGTCGATCATGCGAAACTGCGTGCTGCCCGTGATGTATTGCAGCGGCTCGCCCTTAGCGCGGCGGACAACGGCCGCATGCATGGTCTCGAGCTGGGCCGCGTTAAGCGTCTCGTCCATACGCATATATAGGTCAATGCGCGCCAGGCCCGTGGCGGCGCACAGCAGCCACTCGGCAGAAAGACGGGGGTGCTCCTCGCCGCGCTCGGCCAGGTACTCCTTGGTCCACTCGAGACAACGCTTGATGGTCCAAATCTCGTTTGCCATGGGGCCCTCCCCTCTTAAGCGCCGGACGGCGCGCGAATGTCGGAGCAGATTGTAAGCGAGGCCAGCGCTTGGCAAGGGGCGATTGAAGGCGATTATCGAGAATCAGCCCAGAATTTTGCACCGAGCTCGCTCAAAGTGTTCATTCGCTGACGTCTAAATTTGCATTCGTCAAGCTTTTGGCAAGGTTGCCCCAAAACTGACCAATATCTAACCAAGAACTTGCCACATCGCTTGACGCACGACCCATCAAAAATCGCCCCGCGATTTCTTGAACGATATTTTGAGCAATATTTTCGATAGCGGACTTATGCCGTCAATTACCTTAAGCAGGTAAGCAGCTCAAATGACATCACAGCCGACTGAATAAAATATCAAGGCAATGTCACCAATGACTCCCTACGAATCATTTGACAACCAAGGAAACGCCGATGTTTTGGCAATGTCAGCGAGCGACGTCCAGAGCGAACAAGTTGGCATGAAAAAGGCAAGGCATAGACCTTCTGGTCATGCCTTGCCTTTTGAATGACAAATTGTCGCTCTGGGCGGCGCGCAGCGTCGAGTCGTTACGCGGTTTGTAAAACCGCGTAACCTACACGGCCTGTGCCAGCTTCTCGGCACGCTCGGCGGCGGCGAGCGCCTCGATGACGGTGCCGAGCTGGTCGCCCAGGAGGACGCCATTGTAGGTGGAGTTGAAGCCGATGCGGTGATCGGTCACGCGGTCCTGGGGCTGGTTGTAGGTACGGATCTTCTCGGAACGGTTGCCGTGGCCGATCTGGCTCTGGCGCTCGGCACCAAGCTCTGCCTGCTGCTTCTCGAGTTCCATCTCGTACAGACGGGCGCGCAGCATCTGCATGCAGACCTCGCGATTCTGAATCTGGGAGCGCTGCTCCTGCGACTGCACCACGGTGTTGGTGGGCAGGTGGGTGATGCGCACGGCGGAGTAGGTGGTGTTAACGCACTGACCGCCAGGGCCCGAAGCGCAGTAAGTGTCGATGCGCAGGTCAGACTGGTTGATCTGGACGTCGATCTCCTCGGCCTCGGGAAGCACGGCGACGGTTGCCGTGGAGGTCTGGATACGGCCCTGGGACTCGGTCTTGGGAACGCGCTGGACACGGTGTACGCCGGACTCAAACTTCATGACGGAGTAGACGCGGTCGCCCTCGACCTTGAACTCGATGGACTTAAAGCCGCCGGCCTCGCTGGGGCTGGAATCGAGCACGGTGGTCTTCCAGCCGCGCGACTCGCAGAAGCGCTGATACATCTTGTACAGGTCGCCGGCGAAGATGGCCGCCTCGTCGCCACCGGCGGCGGAGCGAATCTCGACGATGGTGTTCTTGTCGTCGTTGGGGTCGCTCGGGATGAGCATGTACTTAATGTCTTCCTCGAGCTGGGGAAGCTTGGCCTCGTTTTCGGAGATGTCCATCTGGAGCATCTCCTTCTCATCGGCATCGGTAGTATCGTGGAGCATTTCCTTGGCAGCCTCGATGTCATCGAGCGCGCCGATGTACTCGCGCGAGGCGGCGATGAGGTCGGACTGGTGCGCGTACTCCTTGTTGAGACGCGTGAACTCCTTGATGTCGGAGGCAACGGCCGGGTCGGAAAGCTTCTTCTCGAGCTCCTCATAGGCCTTGATGATCTTTTCGAGCTTGTCGCGCATGGCGGGACTCCTTTATATGCGTGAAGGTGAAAATCGGCAGAATTGATGGGGCGCATGGCGCCACTGCGGGGGTAAGCCCGGCTAGAGCATGTCGATCTTCAGATACATGCGCATCCCTTCGCGTGTGGGGTACATAGTTGCGATCTAACCCATACATGATAGCGTGCGCAGGCAAACCTGCATATAACCCGCACGGAATGAGTGGACGTAGCCGTTGGGTACGTTCCTTAACGACTAGTCGTTTAAGAGCGTCCCCAACGGCTAACAAAGGGACTGTCGCTTTGTCAGATTCTAGAGCGTGTGGAGTAGGGCGATGAGGAAGCGTACGCCCTGGAGGTAGGCGCGGCGGGTGATGCGCTCGTTGGTGCCGTGGACGCCGCGGTCGCACTCGTCATCGTCGACCACAAACGCCGAAAAACGAATGCATTCGGAGCAAATGTGCTGGTAGTTGGCAGCGTCGGTCGCGCCGATCACGGTCGAGGGAACAATCGCCAACGGCTCGGATGATCCGTTTTCCTCCGTCCCCTTTGGATCGCGGAAATAGCGGGCGGCGATGGAGCGAACCGCCTCGAGGCCGGGACCACCGATGCGCGGGGACGGCGAGGGCTCGGAGCTGCCGGGGCCCAGCTCCACTTCGACACGACCGGCAAGGTCCGCCCCGGCAACGGCCTCGCGGCAGCAGGCCACGACATCGGCCACGCTCGTACCCTCGAGCATGCGGAAGTTGATATTGACCCACATATCTTGCGGCATTACGTTGGCACCGGTACTGCCGCCCTCGATTTGCGTGGGCGCACAGGTGGTGGTCACAAGCGGGTACAGCTTTTTGCTGGCAAGGCAGTCGCGCACGATGGCATCCTTGCTGGCAGCAATCTCGTCTGCGGTATAAAGCCCCAGCTCGACGAGCTGCGCGGCAAGCAGATCGGTCACACGCGCCGGCCACTCGATATCGCAAATCGCGGCAATAGCGCGGCTGAGCACTTCGAGCGACGTGCCACCGTAAGGGTTGGAAGAATGCCCGCCCTCGCTCTTCGTCCTGAGCACGATATCGGCATAGCCCTTCTCGGCAAGATCGGCATGCATAAGCCAACCCTCGCCTGCGCCGTACTCGGCAGCCTCAACGATACGATAGTCGCCCTCGTCAATCAGGTACTCAAGCTCAACGCCGCGCTCCTCGAGCACGCGGCCAATGGCACCCGCGCCGCACTGCGTGGTCTCCTCATCCTGGCCAAAGGCCAGCAGCAGGGTTCGTTCGTGTTGCCAGCCGTGCGCCAGCGCATACTCAACGGCCTCCAGGATGCCTGCGACCTGGTCTTTCATATCGATGGCGCCGCGACCCCAAATATAGGTGTCGTCCACGTGCCCGCTAAAGGGATTGTGCGTCCAGTCTGTCTCGGTGCCCGGCACCACGGGAACCACGTCCATGTGGCCCATGAGCATGACCGGCTTGAGGGCGGGGTCGATGCCGGCAAGCGTCACGAGCAGCGAATGGTCGATGAGCTCGACCTCGCCCGCCGCAAACACGCGCGGCCAGGCCTGCTGCATATAGGCGCGCAGGTCGGCAAACGCCTGCCAGTCCACCGCCTCGGCATCCATACTCGAAATGGTCGGAAACGACAGCACACGGCCCAGGCGCTCGCATGCGCCGGCCTTGTCCAAATCGGCAAAATCATCCTCATGCGCAAAGAAGCGCCAAACCTCGGCCATGACATCCTTTCGATTGTGATGACGAGGGCCGCCCCACCGGAGCGGCCCTGCCACGTACGCGTTTGCGGTCGGTTATTTGTCCTCGAGATAACGCGAGAGGAACTCGCGGGTACGCTGGTGTTTGGGGTTGCCAAAGAGCTCGGCCGGCGCGGCATCCTCGAGCACCACGCCCTTGTCCATGAAGACCACGCGGTCGGACACCGTGCGGGCAAAGGCCATCTCGTGCGTGACGACGACCATGGTCATGCCGTCGGCAGCGAGCTTGCGCATGACCTCGAGCACCTCGCCCACGATCTCGGGGTCGAGTGCGGAGGTCGGCTCGTCGAACAGCATGATCTGCGGATTCATGCATAGAGCACGAGCGATGGCCACGCGCTGCTTTTGACCACCGGACAGGCGACCCACGGCGGCGTGCGCGAATTTTTCGAGTCCCACACTCGTCAGATGCTCCATCGCAATTTTTTCAGCCTCGGCCTTGCTCATCTTTTTGAGCGTGACGGGCGCGAGCGTGCAGTTGTCGAGCACATCCATGTTGTTGAACAGGTTAAAGCCCTGGAACACCATGCCGATGTCCTCGCGCAGCTTGTTGATGTTGCAGCGCTCGGCCGTGAGGTCCTGGCCGTGGAACCAGATGTGGCCTGCGTCCGGGGTCTCGAGCAGGTTGAGGCAGCGCAGGAAGGTCGACTTGCCCGAGCCCGAGGCGCCGATGATGGTGACGACCTCGCCGGGGCTAACGGCCAGGTCGATGCCCTTGAGCACCTCGAGCGAGCCAAAGCTCTTGCGCAGGCCCTCAACGCGGATGAGCGGCTCTTTGGTTTGCGCGGCCGCAGCGCCGGTAGTAACGGTATCTGCCATGATGAATCTCCTCGTCTTGCGCCTAGTTGGAGCTGGGCAGCGTGGCCGGAGCCTCGGCACCGAGCTTTTTGCCAAAGGCCTCGAGCAGGCGGCTCGCCACGAGCGTCAGGATCAGGTAGACCACGAGCGCCACGCAGTAGACTTCCATCTGGCGATAGTACACGCCGGCGACGGTGGTGGTGGCGTACATGAGGTCGAACACGCCGATAACCGAGAGCACCGACGAGTCCTTGATGTTGATGATGAGCTCGTTGGTGAGCGCCGGGATCGCGTTTTTAATGCCCTGGGGGAACACGACTTTGCGCATAGCTTGCCACTGCGACAGGCCCAGCGAGCGTGCTGCCTCGGCCTGGCCGGGATCGATGGACTCGATGCCGCCGCGCAGGACCTCCATCATGTAGGCGGTGGAGTTGAGCGAGATGGTGACGAGGCCGGCGGTGAAGGTACTCCAGATCTGGTTGGCCTGAGCGGTCTCGAAGCCCATGCCGCGCAAAACGGTAAAGCCCGCGTAATAGATGAGCAGGCCCTGGACCATCATGGGCGTGCCGCGCACGATGGTGGAGTAGATGGTCGCAAAGCCGCGGCCGATACTCTTAAAGAAGCGCACCAGGTCGTTGTCCACGCGGTCAAAGGTCTGAATACGCAGGAACACAAAGAGCAGCGCCAGGAAGAATGCGATGACGGTACCGAAGGTCGCAAGCGCGATGGTGATCTCGATACCGCGGATAAAGAAGTCGCCACTCTTGTAGGTCATGTAGACCAGGCTCGACAAAAAGTCGCTGGGGTTGGAATCCGAGACAATGCTCACCTGCACCAGGTCGATAAACGACATGACGCAGCGGTCGATAAAGAAGATCGCCGCGATAGCGACCACAACATAGCTACCCAGGCGCGCGCCGCGGCGGAAACGCTCGGATGCGAACGGCGACTTTTCGCGATAGTCACTCCAGTGCATAAGCTTGGTGACAAGCGCCGCTGCCGACACGACAATCCAGGCCCAAAGAATCGCCCAAAGGCAATCCTGGAAGATACCGGTGGGGGCTAAGAAGCTCAGCGGTGTGGGGTTGCGCTGGCTAAACGCCAGGCCGAGCGCCGCGATGACGCTCGTGCCCAGGTATACATAACGGTGGTCGGCCTTGATAAAGGAGGCCAGACGGTTGATGGCTTTCATGCTGCCTCCCTATGCCGGCTGACGGTCGAGGCACGCGTCCCACATTTGGTCGCGCTCCTCTTGGCTAATGCCCTTGAGTGTCTTGTCGATGAGCTTAAGCAGTTTGTCCGAGCCCTTGCGGCAACCGACATTTGCCGTGACCTCCTGCTTAAAGCCCTCGCCCTCGGCAAAGTGGATGGGGACGATACCGGGATTTTGGGCCATATAGCCCTTTTCGTTCTCAGTGTTGTAGGTCACGGCGTCGCACGTGCCCTGCAGCAGATTCGAGAACACCGTGGGGACCGAATCGACCGGGTTCTTGTGCACAACGCCCGGAATCTCGTCGATGACGGTATCGAGCATGGTGTCCTTTTGGCCGAGCACCGTGGCACCGCTGAAGTCGCTGAGCTTGGTGGCGTTTTGGTAGGGCGAGCCCTCTTTTACGAACAGGCCAAAGTAGCCAATGAAGTACGGGTCGGAAAAGCCGACGGACTCCTCGCGCTCGGGCGTGGCGCTCATGCCGGCGATGATGAGGTCAATCTGGCCGTTGTTGAGCGAGTCGATAAGGCCCGAGAAGCTCTGCTTGACGGCAACGGGCTCGCCGCCGAGAGCCTTGCAGACGATCTTGGCGATCTGCACGTCGTAGCCATCGGCATAGGCGCCCTGCACGTTGTCGATGGGGATCGTGAACTCGCTGGCCTCGGAAACCTGCCAGTTGTACGGGGCGTAGGCCGCCTCCATGCCGATGCGGATCTTATCCTTGCCGATCACAGAATCGGACAGGTCGTCGCGACCGCCGCCCGTCGTGGACTGAACTACTTCCAGCGTGGAGGGACGCTGGCAGCCGGCAAGTGCGCCGGCGACGACAGAAGCGCTCGCAGCGAGAGCGCTACCCAAAAAGATGCGACGGCTGCATACCGGCTGTGGATGCGCGTCGCGTTGATGGGGAGAATGCATAATCTGCCTTCCCTGTTGAATCGTATGCTGACGACTTAACAGGATATACGCCAGCGACCAGCAGCGCAGCACAAGCTCGAAAAATTAATAGACACACGGTAGTCATTGGGAGCGTCGATGTTTTGGCAATGCCAGCGGGCGCCACCCAGAGCGAACAAGTTAGCATGAAAAAGGCAAGGCATAGACCTTCTGGTCATGCCTTGCCTTTTGAATGACAAATTGTCGCTCTGGGTGGCGCGCAGCGTCGACCGGTCCGTCGTTCGTTAGAACGGCGGAACCTCTAGAGCAGGGTAACGCTAAAGCTGCGAACGTCCGTCTCACCCGGTGCCAAGGTAATGGTGTTGACCTTGTGCTCAAAGACGTCGTCCTCGGTGTCCATGGTGGTGTGGCCGGTCCAGGGCTCGAGCGCCACAAACGGGGCGTCGTTGGCGGCAGACCACACGCCGATGTACTTAAAGCCCTCAAAGTCGATCTTGACGCCGTGGCCCGACTTGCGGCCGCGCAGCGTGAGCGTGGAACCCGGGACATCGGTGAACATGATGGCATCGTTATCGAAGCTGCGGTGCGTGATGGGCAGCACGTCCGAGTTATCGGGAGCCTTGTAGCTGCCCTCGAACGTCATAAGACCGTCGGGCGTGATGATGGGGGCCTCGTTAGTCCAAGCCTCGGTAAACGCCAGCTCGTAATCCTCGAACGCCTCGTCTTCGGCACCGGGGGCGGGCACGTTGAATGCAGGATGACCGCCCACCGAGAACGGCAGGGCCACGTCGCCGGTGTTGGTGACGGCAAAGGTCTGCGTGAGCGTGGCGTCGCCGGTCAGGGCATAGGTCATGTTGAGCTTAAAGTGGAACGGGAACGCCTTGAGCAACTCGGGCGTGTCAGTGATCTCGTACGTTACCGAGGAGCCATCCTCCGAAACCTCGACCAACTTGTGCTCGACGATGCGAGCGAGTCCATGGCGCGGCATCTCGCAGGTGCCGGCCGCAGATGTCGCCATGTTGTTGCGCAGCGATCCCACGATGGGGAACAGGATAGGCGCATGCTTGCCCCAAAAGGCCGGGTCGCCCTGCCACAGATACTCGTTGCCGTTGAGGGCAAGGCTCGTGAGCTGGGCGCCCATGGAATCGATGGCCGCGGTGAGGCCGCCGCGCTTGATGGTAGTGACGGTGGACATGCTACTTCCTCCAATAGTAAACAACGGTGTCGAGGGCTATTGTCCCACTCTTGGCGGCAAGGAGAAGCGACAGGCACAGTTATTGAACGATTGCGTAAAGGTCGAACCCGCCCTGCGGCGTGCTGTCGACCGTATCGGGCGCCTGTGAATTAAAACTCACCGGAACCATGCGCTTTGAGGCACGGTAACGCGTGCCGTCGGTGGCGACGGGCGGCTCATCGACCGTGAGCTCGTAGTCGCCGGGCTTGAGCTCGATGCCGTCACCTTCGGAATTAACGTATTGATACTCGTCGATTGCTTGTCCCTTGAGCGTGCGGCCCACGATATGGATGAGCATTTGGCTATCGCCGCGCGCGGTATCCCACGTCGCGCCGTCCTTAACCTCGACCGACACATGCACCGAGCGCGTGCGGCTGAGCGATTGCTCGACAGACATCTCGACCTTGGCGGCGTCTTTGCGCTGTTGCTCCACGTGGCTCCAGACATTTCCGATCGCCGAGCAAGCGATGACGCCGGCCATGAAGGCGATGAGGATGGGGCCGAGCGGCGAGCGGCGGCCAGCATCTTCCTCGCGAGCCAAGTCGGGACGATGCGTGGGCGCGGGCGCCTGAGCGCCCTGCGAGGGCACGTCGAGAATGCTGAAGGATGCCGTGCTGTCGGGATCGATAGTGTGACGCGGCTGCGGGGTCTTTGCCGGCGAGATGGACATGTCGGCTGGCTCACCGAGTGTGGCCGTGGCATCGGCCTTAGCCTCATCGACCTCGGCTTGGGCCCAAGCCTGCTCAAAGGTCAGGGGCTCGGCGGCATCGGCGGCGGCGTCAGGCTCGACAGCAGCATCGTTGCCGGCCTCGTCCTCGTCGCTCGACACGTCACGCGACGCGGGCTCGTCCCACTCTTCGTCCGGAGCCTCGCCCTCGCTATACCACCATTCAAAGTTATCGATATCCATACGGGGCGCCCCCTTGGCCTCGCAAATAAACACTTGCTAGCCTTATACCCCCAGATGGCACAGGAGCTCGCACGGAATGTGACAAAGGGACTGTCCCTTTGTCACACGACCAGACGTGAAAACATAGAAACTTGCAAATTTTGCAAGTTTATAAGATGACGCCTTAGAAACTTGCAGATTTTGCAAGTTTCTAAGAAATGGATGTGGCAAAGGGACTGTCCCGTTGTCACATCTGGAGGGCGACGGGGATTTGGATGCAGCAGAAGTCCTCTTGGTGGGACTCGTCGTAGCTCGTGGTATCGAGGTAGCAAAAGTCGAAGGCGTTGCCAACGGGCTGGAGCGCGTGCTTGTCCATGCAGGCCACGACGGCGCGAATGCCCTCGGGTTCGTACGGCATGCCCCAGCGGCTCATGCACAGATACGTGCCTGCGGGCAGCACCTCGATGCCAATCTCTGCCAGCTCGGCGGGATCGCTCGGCAGCAGCTCCTCGGCACCGCGCGGCAGCACGGCAAAGGAGCCGGCGCCGGCAATAGGGTCGTCGGAATGCAGCGCCTCGCGACGCAGCATGGCGCCCCAGCCGCGCATGGGGCGCGTGCCCGTCAACGTACGCATGCGCAGAATCGCCCGCATGAGCGTGGGGTGAAGCATCGAGCGGCCGCGCTCGATATCGCCCGGAAACTCCTCAAAGACCACGTAGCGGCGCTCAAACTGTTTGAGCTCCGGCTTGCCCTCGCGCTCGCGCCAGTAAACCGCCTCGTCGTAAAAGCTCAGACGCTCCTGCACGCTCGCGCGCTCGGCTTTGAGCCCGGCGATCTGTTCATCGAGCGCCTGCACCCGCGAGCGCAGGTGATCGGTCATCTCGCCAATGTCGAACGTCGAGGTCAGGCGGTCAATCTCGTCGAGTTCGAGCCCCAGGTCGCGCAGCATGCAGATCAGACGCATGAGCGGGATCTGCGTGGGCGAATAGAAACGGTAGCCTTTTTCGTTAACCGCGGCGGGCTTAAACAGGCCGATCTTGTCGTAGTAGATGAGCGTTTGGCGCGAAACGTTAAACAAGCTCGCCATCTCGCTAATCGCATACATGCCCGTCTGCATAGATCCTCCCGACACACCAAAGCCCGCCGCCCACAGTGAACTGCGTCCCAAATCTTGGACGCCCTAAATAGCGACTAGGCCGCGAGGGCCTGATTCCGGAACTCCTCCGGGGTCAGGCCCTTCAATCTTACCTGCCTCCGGCTCGTGTTCCAGTGGACTATGTATTCCTCCAGGTCGCGTTTGAAATCCTCGAACGTCTCCCACTCGCGGCCCCGGTAGAACTCGTCCTTGACGTGGCCGAAGAGCTGCTCGGTGGCGGCGTTGTCGATGCAGTTCGCCTTCCTGGACATGCTCTGGACGATGCCGGCGGCCTCGAGCCTGGATGTGTACGAGGCGTGCTGGTACTGCCAGCCCCGGTCCGAGTGCATGGTCGGGGCGGCGCCCTCGGGGATCTTGGACAGCAGCTCGTCGAGCATCCTGACCTGCTGGGCCATGTCGGGCGTGGTCGATATGTCGCTCGCCACGATCTCCTTGGTGCAGAAGTCCAGCGTCGGGGCCCAGTAGGCCTTGCCGCCCGCCACCTTGAACTCGGTGACGTCCGTTCCCAGCTTCCGCCACGGGGCCCCGGCGTCGAAATCCCTCGCGATCACGTTCTCGAACGTCCTGCCGACGACGCCCCTGTACGAGTTGTACCTGTGGTAGGCCGTCTCGCGTCTGATACCGCAGCGAATCCCCATCTCGCGCATCATCTTGAGCACGGTCTTGTCGGCTATCACGGCCCCCTCTTCCGCCCTGAGGCACATCGCTATCTGCCGGTGCCCGCAGCCGTTGGCGGTGCGCGAGAAGATCTCGGCGGCCGCCTCCCAGAGCTCGGGGCGCGTGGGCCTCGGCGGGTGCGCGAGGGCGTAGT
>UQNH01000066.1:0-10741 GCA_900542365.1 uncultured Collinsella sp.
CGAGGCCGAGCGCAAAATGGATTCTAAAAAACACCTTGCCAAATAGGAGCGTCAGGACGCAAAGAGGCTCCGCAGCGCGAAGCGCGATGCGGAGCCTCTTTGCATGTCCGAGGACGTTCCGGAGAGAAACCCCCGTCCCGCCCCCGGATTCCCGGTGGGAGTTCTAGACCTTGTCGGCCTTAGTACATACCGCCACCCTGCTGACCAGCGGTAGCAGCAGCGATAGCGTCCTCAAGCTGAGTGTTTTTGGGCACATCGGAGACGGTGGCCTCGGTGATGAGGATCAGACTGGCGACAGAAGCAGCGTTCTGCAGGGTGACGCGGCTGACCTTGACGGGGTCGAGGACGCCCATCTCGATCATGTCGCCCCACTCGCCGTTGGCAGAGTTGAGACCCTGGCCGGCGGGCAGCTCGGCAACCTTGTCGACCACGACAGCGCCCTCAAAGCCAGCGTTCTTGGCGATAGTAGCGACCGGAGCGGTCAGAGCCTTCTTGACGATATCGACGCCGATCTTCTCCTCGGGGTCGTCGATCTCGACAGCATCGAGCGCAGGAGCAGCGTCCATGAAGGCGACGCCGCCGCCGGCGACAATGCCCTCCTCGACAGCAGCGCGGGTAGCCTGCAGGGCATCCTCGACGCGGTGCTTGATCTCCTTGAGCTCGGACTCGGTAGCAGCGCCGACCTTGATGACGGCAACGCCACCGGAGAGCTTGGCCAGGCGCTCCTGGAGCTTCTCACGGTCGAAGTCAGAGGTGGTGTTCTCCATCTCGCCCTTGATCTGAGCGATGCGGGCGTCGATGGCCTCCTTGGAGCCAGCGCCGCCGACGACGACGGTGTTGTCCTTGGAGATAGTGACGGACTTAGCGGTACCGAGCATATCGGCGGTGATGTCAGCGACCTTCACGCCCAGCTCGTCCAGAGCAGCCTGGCCACCGGTGAGGACGGCGATGTCCTCCAGGATGCGCTTGCGGCGATCGCCGTAGCCCGGGGCCTTGACGGCGCAGACGTTGAGAGCGCCACGGATCTTGTTGAGGACCAGGGTCGGCAGAGCCTCGCCGTCGATGTCCTCAGCGATGATGAGCAGGCCACGGCCGGCGCGCTGGACAGCCTCGAGAACAGGCATGATGTCCTGAACGCTGGAAATCTTCTGGTCGGTGATGAGGATGTACGGATCCTTCATCACGGCCTCCATGCGGTCGTTGTCCGTGACGAAGTAAGCGGAGACATAGCCCTTGTCGAACTGCATGCCCTCGACGGTGTCGATGGTGATGTCGAACGTCTGGGAATCCTCGACGGTGATGACGCCGTCCTTGCCCACGACCTCCATGGCCTCGGCGATCTTCTCGCCAACCTCGGGGTCACCAGCGGAGATGGTGCCGACGGAAGCGATCTGCTCCTTGGTCTCGACCGGCTTGGCCTGCTTCTTCATCTCGGCGACGGCGGCGTTTACAGCCTTGTCGATGCCGCGACGGATGGCCAGCGGGTTGGCGCCGGCGGCGACGTTGCGCAGGCCGTCGTTGACGATGGCCTGAGCGAGCAGCGTTGCGGTGGTGGTGCCGTCACCCACGGTGTCGTTGGTCTTGGTGGCGACCTCCTTCACCAGCTGAGCACCCATGTTCTCGATGTTGTCCTCGAGCTCGATCT
The DNA here is from genome assembly GCA_900542365.1 of uncultured Collinsella sp. Lineage (GTDB taxonomy): Bacteria > Actinomycetota > Coriobacteriia > Coriobacteriales > Coriobacteriaceae > Collinsella. Next base: position 1,646 of record UQNH01000066.1, read on the forward strand.
CCTTAGCGACGGAAACGCCGTCGTTGGTGATGGTCGGGGCACCGAACGTGCGCTGCAGCGCAACGTAGCGGCCCTTGGGGCCCATGGTGACGGTAACGGCGTCGGCCAGGGTGTTGACGCCCTTGGCGAGCTTAGCGCGGGCATCGGTGTTGAACGTAATGTTCTTTGCCATAGTGGGTAATCCTCCAAAAGAAATGTGACTCGCGTCGCCGCTTCCGAGTCCTATGCGGCGAGCGCGCTCAAAGACGAATCAGAGATTCTGACGAGACTAGGCCTCGACGACTGCGTAGATGTCGTCGGCGCGCATGAGCAGATACTTCTCGCCGTCGACCTTGACCTCGTTGCCACCGAACTTACCGTAGATGACAACGTCGCCGACCTTGACGTCCATGGGGATGCGCTCACCCTTGTCGTTGACCTTGCCGGCGCCCACGGCAACGATGGTGCCGCGCTGCGGCTTCTCTTGAGCGTTGCTGGCGATGTACAGACCAGAGGCGGTCTTCTGCTCGGCCTCGTCGGGCTTGACCAGGACGCGATCTGCAAGCGGCTTCAAAGACGACATGCTTGTTTCCTCCTTTGTGGGCCGCGCGGTCATGCCGCGCGGGTTAACCCTTTTTGTTTGCGTACGCGTTGAATGGTACCCACGAATGGCGGGTTATACAACACAGAGTCAAAAAATCTTATTTTTTGGCACTTAGATTTTCTGAATGTCGGAGGATAACTTATGCGCAGCCCCAAGGCGGACCGGAAAGCATGAAGTTTTAGCGCGGCAACTTTGTGAATCAGCTTCTCAAGACTACAATCCTCCAGATGAAATATGCCCAGATGAGAGGAAGGGAGGGCAGATGACTGATGAGCTGAGCACCTCGGCATGGCGAGATATAGCACCGAATCGCGATGCACGCGACTCCATGCCGCCCGTTCGCACTCGCCTGCTCGCCCTGGCTCTCGTCTTCGCCCTTCTCGCGGTAACCATCCTCTCCCCCATCGCAACCGCCCATGAGTTGCATCATGACTGCACCGGCGCGGGCTGCACCATCTGCGCCGAGCTCGCCGGCAATCTGTCGATCGCCCGTGGCGGTGACACCGTCCCCGTGGGCGCGACATCGTTCATCACCCTCTTGCTGATCTCCGCCCTAGCCGTCATCGGCACCGAGCGATCTTCATATGCCCCGGTCACCCTATTATCCCTCAGGGTCCGTCTGGACGATTAACGGCTCCCAATTGAATCAAATAGCTACCGCGTGCCACAGCGGCATCGCCTTCGGCCGTCGGCACCCCGACGCAGCCGTTTTCAATTCAGGAGCAATCTATGGACAACCGAATCTACCGTCGCCATCCCAAGCGGCGTCCTATTCGTCACCGTGGCCCCATGGCGGCGGCATATATGCCCCTTTTAAGTGCGGTCTTTGCTCTCGCCGCTTCTGACGACAATGCGTCCAGCTCGACCCCGTCGAGGGGCTCACTGACAAACAGCTTAAAGCCGGCGAGGATTACCCACCCATCATGAACGACAACCTGGAGAAGCTCGTGAAGACGCTGAACTAGGAGTAAGGAACAGAGACGATGAAGGTGAGCATGAAGGATCTGAAAAGCTGGATGACCGACCATCCCTACCCCCGTACGCTGGCAACGATCGGCGGCGCATCGATATGCTCGATGCTCGCCCTCGAGCTGCCCTCCAACCATGAACTATGGAAGATGCAGGCCGGACCGGCACTTTTGGAGCTTTTGCTCATCTTCTGCTTCTTGTGCCTGTTGTTCTATCTGCCGCACCGCCGTAAGACCCCCGCAATCGTTGGCATCGTTGCGCTCGCCAGCATCGGTATCGCCGAGTACTTCGTAATCACGTTCAAATCGATGCCCATCCAACCCGGAGACCTGTTCGCACTCTCGACCGCTGCGACGGTCGCCGGCAGCTACACCTATGAGCTCAGCACTTTCTGCTTCATGGGGCTTGCCGCCGCGGCCTTGGGAATCGCGCTTATCGTCCTCATTCCGCGTGATGCATGTGGGCGACCGCCGCGCCGCGCATCGGAAACGTCCCCCGAGTCCATCGACCATGCGATGTCTGCGTCCTTGAAATCGAAGGACTCAAAGGCGTCTCCGGCAACCGAGGGGACATCGACAGCGCCGAGGGAGCATCCAGTCGCAACCAAATCCAAACTCCCCCTCTCCGTCGACCGTCGTACCGCACTTGTTGCCGGAGCCGCACTGGGGGCGCAGGCCTTCATCAGCTATTACGACACCTTGGGCATCAAGCTTCATACCTGGAAGCCCCTCGAAAGCTATTACAGTCAGGGGTTTCTCCCCACCTTTATTTCGAGCGCGCAAAAAATGGTGCCGCCTAAACCCAAGCACTACAAGAGCGGTGAGGCCTCGGCGATCATCAAGCGCCTTGCCGCGCGCTGGAACGCGGGCACGAACGGCATCGCCGACCCCTCCCGTGCCGCTGCCGTCGAACAGTTTGACCAGCTCAAGCCCTCAGTCATCTGTATCATGAACGAGTCCTTCGCCGACCTTTCAATCTTTAACGAACTGGGCTGTGGCTATAAGGGGCCCGAGCGCTTCAAAGCCATCGATAACGCGCTTCTGCAGGGAGTGAGCTACATGAGCGCCTTCGGTGCCGGCACCTGTAACAGCGAGTTCGAGTTCTTAACCGGACACTCCATGGCATTCCTGGGCGCTGGCGTCTACCCGTTCATGAGCTACAACCTGGCCCCGAGCGAGAACCTCGCCCGTCAGTTCAAGAGACTCGGCTATCGCACCGTGGCCATGCACCCCAACCACGCCACCAACTGGAATCGCGAGAACGTCTTCGCGGACATGGGATTCGACGAGTTCCTCTCGATCGAGGACTTCGCCGGCGCACCCGAGCTCTGCCGCAAGGTCACCGACGCCGCCACCTACGACAAGTGCCTCGAGGTACTAAAGCAGAGCGACCAGCCGATCTTCATCCACGACGTGACGATGCAAAACCACTCCGCCTATGACACGGGCTTGGTGCCCACCGACCAGCAACTGCACCTTGCCGTCGAAGGTGTGTCCGACAAAGTTATCACCTGGACCAATGAATACTGCTCGCTCATGGAAGCGTCCGATGCCGCCTTCGCCGCCTTCCTGGAAAAGCTGCGTGATCTCGACCGCCCCGTCGTCGTGGTGATGTACGGCGACCACCAGCCGTTCTTCACCGACCGCTACAACGACCTCTACTTTACCGATGAGGACGATGCCACCCATACCGAGCGCATCTGGCAGACGCGCTATGTGGTCTGGGCGAACTACGATGTCGCCGGCAACGCACAAACGAGTGGGGAACTCAACACAAGCATCAATAACGTCGGTGCACTCGCACTCAATGCCATCGGTGCCCCGCTCACCGCCTACCAACGCGCACGCTTGCAAAACCGAACGCACATGCCGGCGATAAACGTGGTGGGGGCGCAGGATGCGCACGGCGTTTGGTATACAGCCGAGGCCAAGAACGTTCCCGCCAAGACCGCTAATGCGCGCGATCGCCTGGACCGCATGCAATATCGTAAGCTCTTCGACCACGAAGGCTCGGTCTTTGCCACCCATAAGCAGGCGGCCGCCAACGAAACCGACCCCAACGCAGCTCCGGGAGCCTAGGGTTGACCAATCTCGGGCCCGGTATTCAGAAAAGTCAGTGCAGCAAAATGGCGATGCGGACAGCGACTTGGGCATGGTTTTCGCCGCTCGCACGGGTCCCCTGGGGAGCAGCGTGCATTTTTGGGAGTTTTCAGCAGGCCAGGACGGCTGCATACGCGCCGGACAAACCATATTGGTCCCAAGGATGCCTTCGACCGGCGATTTGAGTCGGCAGACAAACCCCGTCAGGACAAAAAGGCATGCTTCGCGCCACACCGGACCGCAAAATAACGTCGAACTCCGCGATGTTACCTGACTGTAGCGGCACCGGCGGGGCTTGCGGTGCTGAATACTCCGTTTTTTGCACGGCCCAGGCGGGGGTACATCAGGACCAGAAAAATCAATCCAACCTTTTTATGCAATCTGCAATGGGAAGTATTCAAAACACCAAGAGACAGCATTACTGACGTCCAAATTGGGCGCGGGGCAGCGGCGCCTCCGCCCCGCGCCCAAATCAAGCAGAGCGGGGGCGCTCCTAACGGACCCCATAGGCAAACAAACGCAGCTCGAGCGCCATCCCAGAATAGGCTGCCCGAGCCGCGTTTAACGGTACGGCATGAATATTAGCGCTCGTAGATTAAGTTGCCTGCCAGATAGGTTGCCTGAACCTTGGTAGCCTGGAGCTCTTGGGGGTCGATGGTGAGCGGGTTTTGGTCCAGGACTACCAGGTCGGCGTATTTGCCGGGTTCCAGGCTGCCGAGGTTTCGCTCGTCGCCTGCCGCGTAGGCGCTGCCCAGGGTGTAGTTGCGCAGAGCTGTAGCCGCGTCGATGCGCTCGCTGGGGAGCCAGCCGCCCTCGGGCCAGTGGCTGCGGGGATCTTGGCGCGTGATAGCCGTGTAGAGCACGTTCATGCTGGTAACGGCCGTGATGGGGCTGTCGGTACCGAAAGCTTGACGGATACCGCGCTGCTGATAAGTTGCGAACGGCCACATGATGCGGCTGCGTTCCAGGCCCAGGTCGCGCTCCGGGCCACCCGGGTCGAGCGTGATGTGGCAAGGCTGGCTCGAGGCAATGACGTTGAGCTTGCGCAGACGATCGATGTCCTCGGGCAGCAGATTCTCCAAATGCTCAAGCGTATTATGGCCGTGCGGGGGCAAACCGTAGAGCTCTGCCGCCTCCTCAAAGATATCGAGTGCGGCATGGATGGCGCCGTCGCCGATAACGTGGATGCGCACGGTGTGGCCGCGCTCGGCTGCCGCCAGGACCAGCTTGCGCATGCGCTCGACGGGAACCGTCAGACGGCCCTGGTCGCCCGGGAAGCGCGGGTTGGTATAGGGATCGGTGAGGTATGCGGTGTGCTCGCTCGACACGCCATCGAAGAACTGCTTAAAGCCCGGCGCCGAGAGCAACGCATTGTTTGCGTAGCGGGTCTGAAGTTCTTCCAAGCGCGATTGGTCATCCAACAGCGTGGGGAACAGGTGGGCGCGAATGCCCAGCTTGCCAATCGCCTGAAGCTTGTCGTAGACGTCGTCGCGGATAAAGTCACAGCCCGGCATGGGCATGAGCGACATGTCGCAAATCGAGGTAATGCCCTGCTCGGCCATGCGTTTCATTTGGTCGGCATACGCGCTCGCGATGCGATCCTCGCCCAGCCACTCAAGACAGCGCGGCAGCAGCTGCATGGCCGCAGCCTCGTGAGCGATACCCGTGAGCTCGCCATTTGCATCCTTGTCGTAGCTGCCACCCGCCGGCGGCTCGCTGTCGCGCGTCACGCCGAGTGCCTCGAGCGCGCGGCTGTTGAGCCACAGCGTGTGCCCGTCGCCCGAGTACATAACGCAGGGACGATCAGGAAATGCCGCATCGAGGGAGGCCTTGGTAGGGTGCTCGGGCGGATCCCAGCGGTAATCGCGCCAGCCCTGCGTCACGACCCAGGCGTCGTCGGGCAGGTCCTGGGAAAACTTGAGCGCGTCCTGCACCAGCGCCGCCTCGGACGTGCCCATATCCATGAGCATATACGGTGAGGAGCCAACCGAGGTATGGAAGAAATGCAGGTGCGCATCGTGGAAACCGGGGCAGACAAACTGCTCGCCGTAATCGACCACCGGCGTGGCGGCAGGTGCGGCGTCAATCACGTCATCGGGCGCACCGACTGCGACGATGCGATCGCCCGCAATGGCAATCGCCAGCTCGCGGGCGGTATCGATACCGTCTTGCGCGGTAAAAACGTTCTTGGAGCGGATAATCCGATCGATATGTTGCATGGGCATCCCCATCTCTGGCAGGAAATTCAACACCCCCGAGTGTACTCCCCCGCCCTTGCAACAAAACTCCAAGCGGCAAACGGCAACTTTACCAGCCCTAGCGGCAGGTGGCATACTGGAGAGAGCCTGTACGATTTTGCGATCAACCCAGCAAGGAGCAAATCGACCATGACGAAAACCAAGGCACAGCAGATTATGGCAGCAATCGAGGTTCGCGCGGCAGACGACGTCACCGCGGCCATCCAAGATATCGCCGCCGAGTTTGAGCCCTATATCATCAAGCAGCGCCGGCACTTCCATAAGCACCCGGAGCTGAGCCTTGCCGAGGAGCGCACGACCTCCGACATCGCTAACCAGCTCGATGCCATGAATATCCCCTACGAGCGTCCGCTCAAGACCGGCTTGGTGGCAACGCTTCGCGGTACCGCGCCGGATGCCTACCGCGAGGACGGCACGCCGCGCCGCCGCATCCTGCTGCGCGCCGATATCGACGCCCTGCCCGTCACCGAGCAGACCGGCGAGGAGTTCGCCAGCGTCAACGAGGGCTGCATGCATGCCTGCGGCCACGACTGCCATATCGCCATGATGCTCGGCACGTTGCAGATTCTGCGCCACATGACCGATGACATCCACGGCGAGATTCGCATCGTTTTCCAGCCCAGCGAGGAAAACGGCCAGGGCGCCAAGCTCATGATCGGCACGGGCGTACTCGATGGCGTCGACGGTGCCTATGCCGCGCACATCTGGAGCGAGGTCGATGCCGGCACCGTGAGCTGCGAGCCCGGTCCGCGCATGGCAAACACCGACTGGTTCCGCATTGATGTCCGCGGCACCTCGTGCCATGGCGCCATGCCCCAGCGCGGCCACGACGCCGTTATGGTTGCCGCCGAAATCGTCAACGCCCTGCAGACCATCGTCTCGCGCGAGATTAGCCCCTACGAACCCGCCGTCATCACCGTCGGCGAACTGCACGGCGGCACCGCGCGCAACGTTATCGCCGGCACGGCATACCTCGCCGGCACGGTGCGCACCTATGGCGACAAGACGCATGAGGAAATGCCCGAGCTTATGCGCCGCATCGTGGAGCACACCGCAGCAGCACTAGGCGCCGAGGCCGAACTCACCGACTACACCATCGCCAACTACAAGGTCGAAAACGATGCCGCCTCGAGCGAGCGTTGCCGCCAAGCTGTGCTCAAGTGCCTGGGCCCCGCAGGCGAGGGCCATTACCGCGGCACGCTTTCGGGCGAGGACTTCTCGGAGTACCTGCGCCGCGTGCCGGGCGTGCTCGCCTTTGTTGGCACGCGCAACCCCCAGATTGGCGCCACCTATGCCCAGCACTCCTGCTTCTACAAGATCGACGAGAGCGCGCTCGCCAAGGGCTCCATGGTAGCCGCTCAGTATGCCATCGACTTTTTGGCCGAGCCCACACAAGAGGAGCTCGACGGCCCCACAATCGCCGCGGTTGCCGAGACCAATCCCGACCTGGCAGCCAAGCTGCGCTCTGCCAAGGCAACGGCCGCCGAGGCCCGCGACGCCGTGCACGACGCCCGCACCGCCCGCCATGCCGCCATCAAGGGCATTCACGATGCCCGTGCCGCTGCTCGCCACGAGGAGAAGCATGGCGAGTAGCCGTCACGTCCACCCGTAACAACCTGGCTAGAGCAAAGCGGGGGCGAACGTTATCTCAACGTTCGCCCCCCGCTTATGTGTCGATGCTTTTCTAGCGCGTCCTCCGTCACGACAGGTAAGAGCGAAGGATGGTGAGCCAGCGTGGGGTTTCGAGGTGGATGATATCGGTGGGAACTCCGGTGGGAACGTGACCACCAAAGAGCAGGCCCGCGTCTGCCGGGTTGATAAGGCGCACGATCCATACGGCAACGACCAGCACGCACAGAACAACAACCGCAATGTCGATGCCACGCTTTAGCTTGCTCGATACCGCCTCCTCGCGCACGAACGCGAGCGCAAACGCAATCGGCACCACCCAAAACAGCGGATGGTAGGCAAAGGCAGCCGCAAAACCGAGGCGCAGTGCTGCCAGCCAGGCCCTTGTCATGCCGCATCCCGGACAGGGAATGCCCGTCATCAGGCGAAACACGCAGCCGATATCGAGCAGGTAGAGTGCGAGCCAGGCGACAAAGAGCGCGCCGATGCAAGAAAGGGCGCGGCGAATGAGCTCCGCCGCGCCCTTATGTCCCTGGGAGCTGTTCACGCCGTTCTTATCGTTAGGCACGAGCGCCAAGACGGGTGTTGTAAGCCGTTGCCATGGCATTGGTGTTCTTGATGATGATGTTCATGGCAAAGATGGGGCCAAGGCCGCACAGCAGCGCGCCGACAATCTGCCACATAAGAACGGTAGTACCGTTCTCCTGGAACATCAGGCCATATCGAGGGGCATTAGCCTGCAGGCGGTTACCGATCTTGTAGTACCAGTAGAGTCCGTAGAAGCCGCAGGTCACGAACGACAGCAAGATGAATGCTGCCAGACCCGGCGTGGAATCGCCGTCATCCTGGCACATGACATTGATGTCGCGGGCAAGGCAATAGAGGAAGTAATACGAATAGATGCCGCAGGTCACGATGGAAAGCAGGAGCCAGCCGATCACGCCACGGTCGGTCTTAATCGGAGCATAGCCCATCGGGGCAGGTGCAGGCTGCTGAGCATACTGCTGCTGGCCGGCGTACTGCTGCTGCCCGGTGTACTGCTGCTGAGGCTGGGGCTGAACTGCCTGAACCGGAGTGGGCTGAATCTGCGTGGGCTGCGGAGCAGGCTGGGGCTGAGGCGCAGGCTGCGGCGCGGGCTGAGGGGCCGGAGCGGTGGGAGCGGCACCGATGGCAGAACCGCAAACAGGGCAGAATTTGGCATCATCCGAAATGGGAGAACCACAAGTGGGACAGAACATAAGCTTCTCCTTTTCCTAAGGCGTCGCACGCCTTCAAACCTTACACGTCTATGTTCTCAACAATAGCCGCGACGTTGTTGCGCAACATTGACCAATTTCCGAGAAATTTATCTGCAACCGTTTTCCCAGGTATTGTCTTGCTTTCACAGTAGAAAAAGGCACCCCGGGCTCAGTTGCCCAGGGCGCCTCGACCGACTATTCGGTTTGATTGTTTTCGGCAGCAGGATTATCGCCCGGCTCATCCGCCGGCGTGGCAACGGCATTCCAATCGGGTTCTGCAGGCGTCGCCTCGGGCGCGGGGGCCGGTGCCGGGGCAGACG
>UQNH01000067.1:0-10242 GCA_900542365.1 uncultured Collinsella sp.
GCACCGTAGCCGCCGCCATACGCGCCGCCCGCGCCCGGCATGCCGCCGAACATGAGCATCTGGTCGTACTCTTTGCGCTTCTTCTCGTCCGAAAGCGTCTCGTAGGCCTCGCTAATCTCCTTGAACTTGGCCTCGTCGCCGCCGGCATCGGGGTGGTATTTTTGCGCGAGCTTGCGAAACGCGCTCTTGATCTCTTTGTCGGAGGCGCTCTTGGATACGCCCAGGATGTCATAGAAGGTTTTGCCTGCAGCCATCGTAGCTCCTCTCCTGTTTCATCCACCGCTCAACGGGCGGCGGCTCATACTGTCATATGGCACTAGGCCAGAAAGGGCCCCGGGTGTTGCCCCGGGGCCCTTCTCAATTACTCCTCGGTGCTCTCAGCCGTATCGGCCGCAGCATCCTCGGGCGCCGCTTCGGGCTCCGGTGCGGGGCGCTTCTCGCCACCGTAGGTCACCGTCACCATCGCGGAGCGCAGGATGCGGTCCGCCATGCGGTAGCCCTTCTGGTACACGTCGTTGACGGTCTCGTCGTACTGCGATGCGTCCTCGACACGCCCCACGGCCTGGTGCTCGAGCGGATCGAACGCCTCGCCCTTGGGGTCGATGGGCTCAACGCCCTCGTGCGCAAACACATCGAGCAGCTTGGCATGCACCGCATCAACGCCATCGACGAACTGCTTAAAGTCGTCGGAAAGCTCCTGGCTACGGGCATGGTCGATTGCACGCTCGATATCGTCAACCACCGGCAACAGCGCGGTGACAAGCTTCTCGGTCGCGCGCTCGCGCTCGGCGATACGCTCGCTGGCGGTGCGGCGACGGAAGTTCTCCCAGTCGGCCTGCAGACGGGCGGTACGCTCGGTGGCGTCCTTTGCCTTGTCCTCGGCGGCCTTCTGAGCCTCTGCCGCAGCATCGAGCTCGCTGCGTACGTCGGCAAGCTCCTTTTGGGCCTGCTCGAACTTGAGCTTAAAGTCGTTGTCGGCGGCTTCCTCACCGGCGCGGATAGCGGCTTCCACCATCTCGTCCTCGGTCATCGTCGCCTCCTTGTTGGAATCCTCTACCTGGTTCTCGGCAGCCTCGGCGGCCTCGGCCTCGTTGGCCTCGGTATCGTCGACGGCCTCTACGGGAATCTTCACGTCCTTCTCCTCAGAGTCAACGGGGGCGGCGCCAGCGGCGGCCGCCTCCGTGCGAGCTTTACGGGCGGACATGATTACTTGTCCTCGTCGTCCACAACCTCGTAGTCGGCGTCGACAACGTCATCGTCGGCAGGCTGGGCACCGGCGGCGCCGTCGGTCTGCTGCTGAGCGTCGGCGTAGACAACCTGAGCCAGCTCGTAGGCTACGGACTGCAGGGATTCGCCAGCGGCCTTGATGGCCTCGACGTCAGAGCCCTCGAGCGCCTTCTTGGCGTCGGCGATAGCGGCCTCGGCCTTGGACTTCACGTCAGCGGAAACCTTGTCGCCCAGCTCGTTGAGGGTCTGCTCGGTGGAGTAGCACAGGCTGTCGGTCTGGTTGCGGACCTCGACCTCTTCCTTCTGCTTCTTGTCCTCCTCGGCATGAGCCTCGGCGTCCTTGACCATGCGATCGACTTCGTCGTCGGAAAGCGCGGTGGAGCCGGAAATGGTGATCTGCTGCTCCTTGCCGGTGCCCTTGTCCTTAGCAGAGACCTTGACGATGCCGTTGGCGTCGATGTCGAAGGTGACCTCGATCTGCGGCACACCGCGGCGGGCAGCCGGGATACCGGTCAGCTGGAACTTACCGAGCGACTTGTTATCGCGGGCAAGCTCGCGCTCGCCCTGGAGCACGTTGATCTCGACGCTGGTCTGGTTGTCGGCAGCGGTGGAGTAGACCTCGGTCTTGGAGGTCGGGATCGTGGTGTTGCGGTCGATCATCTTGGTCATGATGCCGCCCATGGTCTCGACGCCCAGCGACAGCGGGGTAACGTCGAGCAGCAGGATGCCCTCGACGTCGCCGGTGAGCACGCCGCCCTGGACGGCAGCGCCGTCGGCAACGACCTCGTCGGGGTTCACGGACATGTTGGGCTGCTTGCCGGTCATGGTCTTGACCAGATCCTGGACGGCGGGCATACGGGTGGAGCCGCCGACGAGGATGACCTCGGTCAGATCGGAGAGCTTAAGCTTGGCGTCGCGCAGGGCGTTGGTGACAGGCTGCTTGCAGCGCTCGAGCAGGTCGCGGGTGATCTTCTCGAACTCGGCGCGGGTCAGCGTGTAGTTGAGGTGCAGCGGGCCAGACTGGTTCATGGTGATGAACGGCAGGTTGATGGTGGATTGCTGGGCTGCGGAGAGCTCCTTCTTGGCGTTCTCGGCGGCCTCCTTCAGACGCTGCAGGGCCATGGGGTCCTGACGCAGGTCGACACCGTTCTCCTGCTGGAACTTATCGGCCATCCAGTCGATGACGCGCTGATCCCAGTCGTCGCCGCCCAGGTGGTTGTCGCCCGAGGTGGACAGAACCTCAAACACGCCGTCAGCGAGGTCGAGGATGGAGACGTCGAAGGTGCCGCCGCCCAGGTCGAAGACCAGAATGCGCTGGTCGGTGCCCTGCTTGTCCAGGCCATAGGCCAGAGCAGCAGCGGTCGGCTCGTTGACGATACGCTTGACGTTGAGGCCGGCGATCTTACCGGCGTCCTTGGTGGCCTGACGCTGGGCGTCGTTGAAGTAGGCCGGGACGGTGATGACGGCGTCGGTGACGGTCTCGCCCAGATACTTCTCGGCGTCGGCCTTCATCTTTGCGAGCGTCATGGCGCTCACCTGCTCGGCGGTATAATCCTTGCCCTCGATATCGACGACGGCACGGCCACCCTGGCCCTCCTTGACCTCATACGGCACGGTCTTGATCTCGGAGGTGCACTCGGAGTACTTGCGGCCCATGAAGCGCTTGATGGAGAACACGGTGTTCTTGGGGTTGGTGACAGCCTGGTTCTTAGCGGCCTTACCCACGACGCGGTCGCCGTCAGCACGGAAGCCCACGACAGACGGGGTGGTACGGTCGCCCTCGGCGTTCACGATAATGGTCGGAGAACCGCCCTCGAGGACGGCCATAGCGGAGTTAGTAGTACCAAGGTCGATACCAAGAATCTTACTCATTAGAAATTCCCTCTCTCTTTTGCGTTCGCGCCGCTCGACGGTCTGTCGTGTGGCGCTTCGGCTTGTCTTTCAGGATGTAGTGTATCCCCTTATGGGCCGGAATATACAAAATCTAAGTCAATTCATATAAGATTTCTTATCTCTGAGAGTTTAGGTTCTCAAATGCGCAGGTAGATGCACTGTTTGAGTTCTCGGCAGATCTATTGAGATCTATGTAGAGATGGCTGAGGCTTGGGTCCGAAGGTGTCTGGAGCTGCCTTGCGGAAAGCTCGTCCCGTTTTGAGAGCTGATGCCGGCTCGCAGTTTCCGCTAGCGGGCCTAACCGGAAACTGCGACCCGGTTTTCGGCCAAATAACGGGATGCCCTTTCCGCAGGCGCGCTCAATAGCTCAATATTACAAGTCACCTTTAGCTAACATTTGCGCAGCTCAACGGCCCCACCTGCGCGTTTTTTAGTAAACCTTGGCATACTCGGCGAACGGTATGAAGATGCCGGCCAGAGGGTATTGCAAACGGTCGCTCCCGTGGTATGTTTTTGCCCGAATCAAACCGGCGCGCATCGCCTGTAGCGTCGGTCAACAGAGAGGAAACTACCATGGCTCATCCCGTAATTGATGCCGACGAGTGCATCGCTTGTGGCGTTTGCGTCGACTCCTGCCCCGCTGGCGTTCTGGAGCTCCAGGACGTCGCTACCGTCGCCGACGAGGACTCCTGCGTCGCCTGTGGCGCTTGCCAGGACGCTTGCCCCGCTGGCGCGATCACCGAGATCGTCGAGGAGTAACAACTCCCCCCACTTGCACACTCACAAGTACACCGTGCACAAAAAGGAGGCCTCCACATCGCCGCGGAGGCCTCCTTTTGCATGTGTTCTAGGACAAATCATCCTCGTAGGGCATTAAATCGGCAAGGTAGCCCTTCTCCTTGAGCATGGCCTCGATCTCGTCGAGAGTTTGCTCGTCATCTGCCGCAATGCGATGGAAGTGATAGCCACTCGTCACCGTTAATAGTGGAAAGCTCTTGCCGCTCTCGATATCGTGCAGGTAGCGCTCAACATCGCGACGATTGCGAATGTCCAGGTCGGCCGTGATCTTACCGTACACGCGGTGATTGACGATCACGTTGAGCACGGCGCCGCCGGCGTCGACGATACTCGTGAGCTCATCGCCTGCCTGCTCAACGCTGTGGCGAACCTTGACCAAGCGCGTGGGCACGGCGGGGCTGCTGGGGGCCTCCTGTAGTACATAGCCGCGATTGGTGGCGACGATATCGTGCCCGTCAGCGCGCAGCAGGGCGATGTCCTGCACCACGACCTGACGGCTCACGCCCACCTCGCGGGCAAGCGCACTGCCCGAGACAGGATCTTTGGCCCCCTCGAGCACGGCCATGATGGCACGGCGACGCTCGCGGGCGTCCATTATTTACCGTCCAGCAGACGCAGGTGCTTGAGCGAGAGGTCGAGAATCGGCGCAGAGTGCGTCAACGCCCCCGAACTGATAAAGTCAACACCCAGGTCGGCCAGGGCACGAATGTTGTCGGCGTCTACGTTGCCCGAGCACTCGGTCTTAGCACGACCGGCGATAAGCTCAATCGCTGCAGCCATGTCGTCGTGGGTCATGTTGTCGAGCATGATGATATCGGCACCGGCCTCCACGGCCTCGCGTACCATGTCCAGGTTCTCGCACTCAATCTCGACCGTCGTGGTAAACGACGCATGGGCGCGCGCCATCTCGATCGCGCGCGCCACGCCACCGGCGGCATCGATGTGGTTGTCCTTGAGCATGACGGCCGTCGACAGGTTGTAGCGATGGTTGCTGCCACCGCCGATCTCGACTGCTGCCTTCTCGAAGACGCGCATGCCCGGCGTGGTCTTGCGCGTGTCGACAAGCACGGTCTTGGTGCCCTCGAGCGCAGCCGCCATCCGATGCGTGTAAGTAGCGATGCCGCTCATGCGCTGCAGGTAGTTGAGCGCCACGCGCTCGCCCGAAAGCAGTACGCGCGCATCGCCGCGCACCTGGCCCACGTGGTCGCCGGCGTGCACCTCGTCGCCGTCCGCGACATCTAACAACACAGAGCTCTGCGGATCCAGCAGCTCAAAGGTGCGAGCGAACACATCCAAGCCCGCGATGATGCCATCGGCCTTGGCGATAAGCTCCACCGTGGCGGGACGCGCCGTGGGACACACGCTCGCCGTGCTCACGTCCTCAAAGGTAATGTCCTCGCGCAGAGCCTGCAGAATCAGATCATCGACGACGAGCTTCATGGTAATGGGATTCATGGTCTACTCCTCCACGGCCTGCGTGCCGGCGGCACGGGCCAAATCATCGATTGCAAGGGTATCGGCACTCAGGGCGCGGTGACGCCCGTCAAGCGCGGGCTCACCGGCCTGCTCCACGGCCAGTGACTCGCCGGTACGCATGTACCACGCGGCGCGACGACCCCAGACCAGCGCCTCGAGCAGGCTGTTCGATGCAAGGCGGTTCTTGCCGTGCACGCCATTGCAAGCCGTCTCGCCGGCGGCGTAGAGCTCGGGCATCGAGGTGCGGCCGTCCTTGTCGACCCACACGCCGCCCATAAAGTAGTGCTGCGTGGGTGTGACGGGAATGGGCTCGTCCAAGATGTCGCGGCCGTCCTCCAGACAGCGCGCACGAATATTGGCAAAGTGCCCGGTCACCACGTCGCGCTCGACGGGGGCAAAGCTCAGCCACTCGTGCTCGGCGCCGTCCTGCTTCATCTGCTCGCGGATGGCGGCGGTGACGACGTCGCGCGGCTGCAACTCGTCGGTAAAACGCTCGCCGGCGGCGTTGAGCAAAATCGCGCCCTCGCCGCGGCAGCTTTCGCTAATCAGGAAGGTGCGGCCCGGCTGCGGCGAGAACAGGCCCGTGGGGTGGATCTGCACGTAGTCCAGGTGCTCCATCGTGATGCCGTGCTCCTGCGCGATGTAGCAGGCGTCACCGGTGAGCTGCGGGTAGTTGGTCGAATGGTCGTACACGCCACCGATACCACCCGTTGCCCACAGCGTATGGCGGGCATGGATCTTAAACGGCTTGCCAGCATGTACGCCCTCAGCGGCATTTGCCAACTCGTCGGCGGGACGAACCGAGTTGTCCTCGTCCACGGGAACGGCGACGACACCGGCACACACCGTGGCGCCGTCACGCTCGCCCGTCAGGATGTCGGTCATGGCCACGTGCTCCAAAATCTGCACGTTATCCAGTTTGCGAACGGCCTGAAGCAGCTTGGTCGTGATCTCCTTGCCGGTGATATCGGCATGGAAGGCGATGCGCGGACGGCTGTGCGCGCCCTCGCGGGTAAAGTCGGGGCTGCCGTCGGCCTTGCGCTCAAAGTCCACGCCCATCGCCAGCAGGTCGTTGATGACCGAGCGGCTCGAGCGGATCATGATGTCGACGCTCTCGCGGCGGTTCTCGTAGTGGCCGGCGTGCATGGTGTCCTCAAAGAAGGCATCGTAGTCCGAGCCCTCGGGCAGCACGCAAATGCCGCCCTGCGCGAGCATCGAATCGCACTCGTCGACAGCGCCCTTGGAGAGCATGATCACGCGCATGCTCGTCGGCAGGTTGAGAGCCGCATACAGGCCCGCTACGCCGCAGCCGGCAATAACGACGTCGCACTCCATATCGGGGTATTGCTTGGTTTCCACAGGAATCCTCTCCCTTGAATGTGACATAAGGGACCGTCCCTCATGCCGCATTGTTCTAGCGCGCTGCGTACTCGAGCATGCGGTCGAGCGTGAGCTTGGCCTGATCGGCGGCCTCGTCCGACACGCCAATCTGCACCTCGCCCTCGCCCGTCTCCAGGCAGCGCACGAGCTTTTCGAGCGTGATGAGATCCATGTTGACGCAGGTGGGCTGCACCGCGGGGAAGTAGAACTTCTTGCCGGTGCCCTGGCAGCGGCGCTCGAGCTCGTAAAGCACGCCGCGGACCGTCACGATAATGAACTCGCTCGCGTCGGACTCCTCGGCGTACTTGATGATGCCGGCGGTGGAGCCGATGTAGTCGGCCTCGGCCAAGACGTCGGCCTTGCACTCAGGATGCGTCAGCACGAGCGCGTCGGGGTGGGCCTCCGTCGCGTCGACGATCTGCTCGACGGTGATGATGTGATGGCGCGGGCAGTAGCCGTTGTTGAGAATGACGTGCTTTTGCGGCACCTGCTCGGCTACGAAGCGGCCGAGGTTTTGGTCGGGAATGAACAGGATATGCTGCTGCGGCAGCTCGGACACGATCTTGACGGCGTTGGAGCTGGTGACGCACACGTCGCTCCAGCTCTTGATCTCGACCGTGGAGTTGACGTAGCAGACCACGGCCAGGTCGTCGCCGTACTCGGCGCGCGCCGCGTCGACCGTCTCGCGCTTGACCATATGAGCCATGGGGCAGTCCGCGCCCGGCTCGGGCAGCAGCACGGTCTTGGTGGGGTTGAGCAGCTTGGCGCTCTCGCCCATAAACTCCACGCCGCACAGCACGATGGTCTGCTGCGGCAGGCTCTTGGCGAGCTTAGCCAGGTAGAAGCTGTCGCCGACGTAATCGGCCACAGCCTGGACCTCGGGCGCCACGTAATAGTGCGCCAGGATCACCGCGTCGCGCTGGGTTTTAAGTTGCTGAATGGCCTCGACGAGCTCTGCGGGCACCAATGCCGCGCGCTCCGTTGCCGTCGTTGCCGATGCCAGGCCGGCCGCAATGTCGCGTGCAAGCTCCGACGCATCCATGTTCGCGCTCTGTGCCATCAAGGCCCCTCTCTTTTGGCGAATCTTGGGGCTTTAGTATGACACCTAGGTTTACAGCTGACAAGACAGCTGTAAACCTAGGTGTAAAGTTAAAATAAAGATTCAATCATGCGGCAGGTCCATTTTCGAACTGGCAAGCTGAGGATAGCCGAGCTCTCGATAGCGCAGGAGGCATCTTTCGCCACCGCAATACCGCTCGGCGCGAGTTGCGCACCATGAGGCACGAACGGGCGCTCCCCCGCGAGCGGCACGCGCCCAATGTGGCAAAATCGAACTACTAAGGGGGCCCGAATGCTCAAGATTATTGCCTGCGACGATGACGTCGCTTTTCTAGATAGACTGCACCGGATGATCGACCGTTGGTCGAGCGATACGGGCACGGCGGTCGATGTTGCGCTCGTTACGCGCGGCGAGGACCTGCTGGCGCGCCATGCCGCGTCGCGCGCCGACATCATCCTGCTCGACATGATCATGCCGCTCGTCAACGGCATGGACACCGCACGCGAATTGCGCCAGGCCGACACCGCCGTGCGCCTGGTGTTCCTTACCTCGTCGCCCGAGTTTGCACTGGAGTCCTACGAGGTCCGCGCCTTCGACTATCTGCTCAAGCCCGTGACTTACGAACGCCTGGCGCAGTTACTCGACGAACTTTCGAGCATGCGCCCGGCGGCAACCGACGAGCTCGTGATCAAAACGTCCTTTGGCTACCACGCCCTGCGCCTGTCCGACATCGAATATGCCGAGGCGCGCAACAAGCACGTGGTCTTCCACCTGCGCGACGGACGCGATATCGAGGCACTCGAGTCGTTCCGCAGCGTCGAGGACCGTTTGGCGCAAAATGCCACCTTCTTTAAATGCCACCGTAGCTACCAGGTCAACTTGCGCAACATCGACCACTTCGATCGCACGGACATCGTCATGCGCTCCGGCGTGTGCATTCCGCTGTCGCGCAGCAGCAAGCAGGGGTTCCAAGACGCCTACTTTGCGGTGCGCTTCGAGGGCGGGAGGCGCTGATGATCTCCTCGGTCGAAATGGTCCTTTGGGCAATCCACCACGCCACAACGCTACTCTTTGGCGTCTTTGCTTCGGCGGCGCTGTGCGGTATCGAAATCAATCGACGCCATGCACTCGAGTTGGTGGGGGTCGGAGCCGCAACCGGCGCTGCCTTTTCGATCGCCAACGTCGTTGGCGGAGAGCTTTTTGCCCGTCAGGTCTATCCGCTCGTCGTGCACCTGCCGCTTACCGTCTACCTGTGTGCGCGCTACCGTCTGAGCCCGCTGCTCGCGGCATTGGGCGTCACCAGCGCCTATCTGAGCTGTCAGTTCAGCAACTGGATGGGCATCGCCGCCTTTGCCGCAACCGATTCGCAGATCGCGTACTATCTGGCACGCATCGCTACCACGCTCGGCGTCTTTGCCGTCCTGCTGCATTGGGCCGGCGACATTGGACCCCGCCTGGCGATTAAAAGCCCACCGAGCTGGGCATCCTATTAATCCTGCCGCTCGTCTATTACGTCTTTGACTATGCCACCAACGTCTACACCACGCTGTTCCACTCGGGCTCGGTGGTGACGGTTGAGTTTTTGGCATTTGCGCTCTGTGCCTTCTATCTTATGTTTCTTGCCGTTTACCTGCGCGAATACGAAGAAAAGGAAACCGCCGAGCGAGAGCGCTGGATGCTCGAAACCCGCGACAGCGCCGCCATCAAAGAGCTCGAGGCTTGGCGTCAATCTGGGCGCGAGCTGTCGGTTCTTCGCCACGATATGCGCCACTTCCTACGCGGCCTGGCCGCTTTAATTGAGGAGGGCCACACCGACGAGGCGCTCAAACGCATCGACGAACTCTGCGAAGCCGGCGACCGCACCGCCGTACGCCGCTTCTGCGCCAACGAGACCGTAAACATTGCGCTTTCGTCATTCAACTCGGATATCAATAGAAACGGCATTACCGCCAACCTGCGCGCCGCCGTACCCGAAACCGTCCACGTAGGTGACGCCGACCTGTTTAGCGTGCTCTCAAATGCCTTGGAAAACGCTATCACCGCCGCAAGCGCCGCACCCCAAGGAAAGCGATTCGTCGACTTTGACCTGCGATTTGAGGACGGCCAGCTGCTGCTGTTAGTTTCTAACACGTTTGACCGCGCGCCGCGCATGGTCGACGGCATGCCCGTGACCCGGCATGCGGGCCACGGCTTTGGCACCAAGAGCATCAAACTTGCCGTGGAGCGCATGAACGGCAACTGTCAGTTCCGCATTAACGGCGATCGGTTTGAGCTGCGCGCTGTGATGTAAGGGCGCGGGTGCGACGGATTTGCGTTCCGCGGGTACGGCTCGCCCGCTCGGGGTCGTTTGTCGACGCGGGCTCGCTACAGCGGCGCGGCCGCCGGGGTCAGCTGCTTGATGTAGGCCC
>UQNH01000068.1:0-10026 GCA_900542365.1 uncultured Collinsella sp.
CGAGACCACAACGGCGCCGCCGGTGTAGCGGGCGAGCGCCACGGCGGCATCGCGGGCAGCGTCTACCGTGTCGGTGGTATCGACACCGCGCACGCGGCTCAGATCGGCCGCCTCACCCTCAAGACCCCACAGGCCGGCGAGCGCGATGATCTCGGAGGCGTTGCCGCGCACGATGGCGGGCTTGTACTGCTTGAGTTCGTTTACCAACTGGGTGCGCAGGCTACCGATGCCCAGGCCAACCGGATCGAGCACCCAGGGCTTGCCGGCGTCGTGTGCCGCCTTGGCCGCGCGGGGAATCGTCTGCTCGTAGATGGGGAAGAGTGTGCCCATATTGAGATAGATGGCGCCGCCGCCGGCAACGAGTGCCTCGCCCTCGTCGGGCAGGTAGACCATGGCGGCCGAACCACCCACGGCGAGCTGCGCGTTGGCGACAAAGTCGATCGTCACCGTGTTGGTGATGGAGCCCGCCATGGGGTTGGTGGCGCGAATTTCCTCCACGGCTTTGACAACGTTTTGCTTGAGCTGTTCCGAATCGATCACTGCACATGCCTCCTTGGCATAGAAAAGGGGCGCTGTGCATAGACAGCGCCCCTAAAAAGGCGGCATGCTCCCTACGCCAGCATTAACTGACAGGTTCAAAGGATTGGGCCCCATGCCCTCTCAGCCTTGTGGTTTGCACCGCCGGCACTCCCGCATCGAATCTGTTGTTTCCTATACTAGCGCACCTGCCAAAAAGGGACAGGTTTATTTTGGCAGGTAACAACTGGGGCTTTGCGTTTTCCCAGATAAAACCTTCCAATATAAACCTGTCTCTTTTTGGCAGGTCGGTACAATAGACGGGATTAAGAATGACCGAGGGGGCCTTATGATTAAACTTGTGCTGACCGATATGGACGATACGCTGATTCCAGCCGGGCATGACGGCGCCAGCGACTACGCCATCGAGGGCATTCATGCCATGCAGGCGGCGGGTCTGCACTTTGGCCCGGTTTCGGGTCGCCAGCCCTCCGCGATGGGCTGGATGTTCCGCAATCGCGCCGAGTGCTTCTCGACCGGCGCGTTCTGCAACGGCCAGGTCATGTTTGTGGACGGCGAGGTGGTAGCCTCGCATGCGACCGACAACGCCGCCCTTATGCGCTTGGCTGACTACTTGGAGCAAGAGACCGACGATACGTATCTGAAGGTCTACGGCCTGGGTGATGACTTTTGGGGCAACGATGCCTATTGTGTGACGAGCGACCCCGAGCGCGTGCGCCGCGCCATGGAGTCGGGCGGCAACGCATGGCTCAAGGGCGAAGAGGCCCCGTGCCGTCCTGTCGTCGATGACGCGTCGGTGTTCAAGGCGAATATCTGGAGTGCTCGTTCGCGTGAGGAGCTCGCGGAGCTACGCGAGCGCGTTGCCGCTGAGGTGCCGGAGCTCTCGCTTGTGTTTCCCAACAACCGCGTGCGCCTGTTCGACATCCTTCCTGCTGATTGGGACAAGGGCTGCGCTGCGTTAGAGCTGGCGCACGCTTTGGGCCTGACGCCCGACGAGGTGGCCGTATTTGGCGATTCCGATAACGACCTGCCCATGATCGGTGCCGTCCCCAATTCCGTTGCAGTCGCCAATGCCAACGAGGCCGTCACGGCTGCCGCGCGCTGGCATATCGGCGCTGCGGCAGACGATGCGGTTGCCGGGGCTCTGCATCAGATTGCCGCCTGCGCCGCGACGGGGGAGATGCCGTCGTTTATGCGTCAGGCAGATGCGGCGGGTTCGGGTTTCGCGGACGTCTAGGGAGGCCATCATGAAGCTTCAACAGCTCAGGTATGTCGTCAAAGTTGCCGAATGCGGCAGCATCACCGAGGCCTCGCGCCGGCTCTTTGTGTCGCAGCCTTCGATTACCGCGTCGATCCGCGATCTCGAAAACGAGATGGGTGTGCACATCTTTGAGCGCACCAACAAGGGTGTCATTGTGTCCGAGGAGGGCGAGACCTTCTTGGGCTACGCGCGCCAGGTGCTCGACCAGGCGGATCTGCTCGAAGGCAAGTACAAGGGCGAGTCCGAGCAGGTGCCGCACTTTAGTGTGAGCTGCCAGCATTATTCCTTTGCCGTCAACGCGTTTGTCGATGTGATCCGTGAGTTCGATGCCGCGCGCTACGACTTTACCCTGCGCGAGGAGCAGACTCACGAGATTATCGAGGACGTCGCGCATATGAAAAGCGAATTGGGCATCCTGTATCTGTCCGAGCACAACCGCGAGGTCATCGAGCGCATGCTGGCGGCCAACGAGCTCGTGTTCGAAGGGCTCTTCTGTGCCACGCCGCATATCTTCGTCTGTGCCGACCATCCGCTGGCGGACCGCTCCAGCGTGACGCTCGAGGATCTGGAAGACTACCCGTTCCTGTCCTACGAGCAGGGCAGCTACAACTCGTTTTACTATTCCGAGGAGCTGACCTCGACGTTTGAGCGTCGCAAGAATATCCGCGTGCGCGACCGTGCGACGTTGTTCAATTTGGCCATGGGCCTCAACGGCTACACGGTATGCTCGGGCGTGATCAGCCACGAGCTCAACGGCCCCGGCATTATCTCGATTCCGCTCGACGTGGACGAGTACATGGAGATTGGCATCATCACGCGCAAGAACACGACGCTTACGCGCTACGGTCGGGCCTATATCGACGCGATTCGTCAGCATATCTAGACTGCTGCGTCCTGTACAGGTCAAATCTCTTCATGGCAGTCCCAACTGATATAGGAAGCATCTATATCAAACTGTTATAAACGTATATTTTACGATGGCTATATGAGCGCTCATACTCTGTCCCAGTAAAGCAACCAATGCAAAGGGAGATATCTATGAGCACTTCGATTCAACCGAACGCGCCGTTTCGCGCCGATATCGTCGGCAGCTTTCTTCGTCCGCAGGCCGTAAAGGACGCCCGCGCTGCCTATGCGGCAGGCACGCTTGATGCCGAGGGGCTTAAGGCCGTCGAGGACGATGCCATTCGCGATTTGGTGGCAAAGCAAAAGGCCGCCGGCCTGCAGGTCATCACCGATGGCGAGTTTCGCCGCAGCTATTGGCACCTCGATTTTATGTGGGGGCTGAACGGCGTCGAGCGTCGCACCTCGCGTACGGGCTATATGTTCCACGATGAGGAGACTACCGCCGACACCGCCGTGGTAACTGGTCCCATTAGCGGCGAGAATCATCCGTTCGTCGAGCACTTTAAATTTGTCAAGGCGCTCGAGGGGGAGGGCCAGGTCGCGCGACAAACCATTCCGGCGCCGATCCAGACGTTCTCCGAAGTCACGCTCGACCGCTGCGATGGCCAGCAGGAGAGCCTGCGCGCTGTCTATAAGACCGACGAAGAGCTCGCCGACGCCATCGCGGCGGCATACCGCACCGTGATTGCCGACCTGTATGCCGCAGGCTGCCGCAACGTTCAATTTGATGACTGCACCTGGGGCATCTATTGCGATACCGACTTTGTGGCAAAGACTGGTATGAGCCCGGTCGACCTGCAAAAGGTGTCCGAGCTGGGCGTGGCGCTCAACAGCGCCGCCATCGAGGGCAAGCCCGACGACCTGGTCATCAACACGCATGTGTGCCGTGGTAATTACCACTCCACCTATGCCTTCGAGGGCGGCTATGACCCCATCGCGCCGTACCTGTTCGCACACGAGAACGTCGATGCGTTTTACCTTGAGTTCGATACTCCGCGTGCCGGTGGCTTTGAGCCGCTCAAGTACGTTGCCCCCGGCAAGAAGGTCGTGTTGGGCCTAGTGACCACCAAGGCCGCTGAGCTTGAGGACGAGGATGCCATCGTCGAGCGTATTCACGAGGCTGCAAAGTATGTTCCGCTCGAGAACCTGTATCTGTCGCCCCAGTGCGGCTTTGCCAGCTGTGAGATTGGCAACAAGTTGACCGAGGACGAGCAATGGGCAAAGATCGCGCTGGTCAAACGCATTGCCGAGCGCGTTTGGAAGTAGCAGTAACGTTCGCAGGTGACGGCGCGTGCGAGACATGGTGCATCGCGTACAATGGTTCGGATCGTATCGTTCGGGCAGGTTATCCGATATGCCCGATCGCCCTTCCATTCGAAAGGACATCCATGTCCCAGTCTTCGACGCCCGCCGTCACCGATGCCATCTACGACGCATCGTCGCTCGGCCGTCCGCGCATGTTTTTGCTCGGCCTGCAGCATCTGTTTGCCATGTTTGGCGCCACGGTGCTGGTGCCCGTGCTCACCGGCCTCTCGGTGTCGGCAACGCTTTTGTTTGCCGGCTTGGGCACGCTGCTGTTCCACTTCCTGTCGCGTGGTAAGGTGCCGGCATTTTTGGGCTCATCGTTTGCCTTTATTGCCGGTTATGCCGCGATTGCGCCCAACGGCGAGGCCGAGCTTTTGCCCTACGCCTGCCTGGGCGTTGCCTGCGCCGGTCTACTCTATCCGGTACTTGCGGCACTCTTCCGCGCGTTTGGCGCCAAGCGCGTCATGCGCTTCTTTCCGCCGGTAGTGACGGGCCCCATCGTCATTTCCATCGGCTTGATTCTGGCGAGCTCCGCTATTGCCAACTGCCAGACCAACTGGCTTGTGGCTGTTATTGCCGTTGCCGTTATCGTGATCTGCAACATTTGGGGTCGCGGCATGGTTAGGATCGTGCCGATCCTGCTGGGCGTCGTGGTGAGCTATACCGTTGCCGCCGCGTTGGGTGAGGTCGATTTTTCGGGCGTTGCCGCCGCGCCGTGGGTCGGTCTTCCCATCGTGTGGGACAACACCGTGTTTGCACTCTTTGGGCCGCAGTTCGACAGCGGCCTTGCCACGACCGCCATCATCATCATTATGCCGCTGGCCTTTGCGACCATGATCGAGCATATCGGTGATATCTCGGCTATCGGCTCCACTTGCGAGCGTAACTACATCGCCGATCCCGGCCTGCATCGCACGCTGCTCGGCGACGGCCTTGCCACGATCCTGGCTTCGCTCTTTGGCGCTCCGGCCAACACCACGTATGGTGAGAACACCGGCGTGCTTGCCCTGACGCGTGTGTTTGACCCGCGCGTGATTCGCATTGCCGCGTGCTGCGCCATCGTGCTTTCGTTCTGCCCCAAGTTCGCGGCTGTCATTGCGGCCATGCCGGCGTGTGTAATCGGCGGTGTGTCGCTCGTGCTCTATGGCATGATCAGCGCCGTGGGCGTTCGCAACCTCATCGAGAACCAGGTCGATTTCCAGAACAACCGCAACGTGCTGGTGGCTGCACTGGTACTCGTGCTTTCGCTCGGCATCGCGTACAGCACCGCCGGCGCCATCGCGCTGGAGTTGGGCGGCGTGACGATTTCGCTTTCCGGCCTTGCAGTGGGCTCGCTGGTGGGTATCGTGCTCAATGCGATTCTGCCGGGTAATGACTTTGAGTTTGATGTCTCGGAACTCGAAGGGTCTGCCGAATAGCAGCTGTGTCCAACTCAGTTAAAAAAGCCGGCCAAGCGTCCGATGCGCATGGCCGGCTTTTTAGTGCGCAAGAACCCAGTGGATGCCACGCGCCATGCGCAGGTCGGTTTGGGCAAAGTGGTTGCCGGGGTTGAGTTCCAGTGTTGTGAGGATGCCGCGCTCAACGAGCAACGTTTCCATTGCGCGCGTGTCGTCAAGTACGTGCCGCATCATGCGGTTGGGCGTCTTGGTTTCCTTTTTGCCGAGCGACAGGTAGACGGCGTCGGGCGTAACTGCCATCGCGTGCTCGTGAGCATAGTCGATAAAGCCAGGAAACCACAGGGACCCCGATGCG
The DNA here is from genome assembly GCA_900542365.1 of uncultured Collinsella sp. Classification (GTDB taxonomy): domain Bacteria; phylum Actinomycetota; class Coriobacteriia; order Coriobacteriales; family Coriobacteriaceae; genus Collinsella. The sequence goes on from UQNH01000068.1 coordinate 5,762, forward strand.
CTTGCGGCGCGGTCAAAGGCATCGGTTTGCCAGAGGGCCCAAAGCGAAAAGAGACCCGCCAGCGAATAACCGGCAATGCCACGCCAAGCAGGTGGCTGTGGGAGCGATAATTCGACCTTTGGGATTATCCGGTTCAGTAACTCATCAAGAAAACCGGCAGCTTGGCCGCCGAAAGGCTCGGCATCGCGCACGGTCCCGTCGCATTCCCAGGGACTCAGCTCGCGATTCCAATCGAGCCCGCCAATGGCGACAAGGGTGAACGGTGGACAGCCGAGCTCTCGGCAGCGTTCATAAACCTCCGTGCCGTCGCCCATGACCACGGGAAGATAGATGACTGGTGCGCTTTCGGCATGCTGTGCATGAACGGTTATCTGCTTTTGATGCGCTTCCATGACGGGCTTCTCTCGGCGTTGTGATATCGACGGCCCCCATTGTCGCACGCCGGCTCATGCAGGTTGGGCTAGACCAAAGACAATCTCGTGCATACCCTGCGGACGCATATGGAAAACGCCACCGCCGGAGGGGAGCTCGGCGGTGGCGTTGTTAAACGGTGCTGGGACTCGGAGCCTTCGCGGGAGCTGCCATGTGCGCAGAGGCGTCTAAGAGCGCTTGCGGCTCGCCATGGTGCCTGCGGCGATAGCGGCTGTTCCCGCAAGGACGGTTGCCACGATGGCCGCACCCGAGGTGTCGCCGGTTGCCGCGAGCACGCCGGTAGTCTTGGCTTTCGTGATTGAAGCCGCAACGGCCTTGGTCGGCTTTGAGCCCTCGGGCTTGGGGTTCTGCTTGGACTCCGCGGGCTTGCTTTCTGCGGGCTTGGGGTCTTCCGGCTTGGCTACCTCGGGAGGTGCGATGACCATGCTCTTGGCGACAGCTTCGTTATAGGGGGAGTCGATCACAGCGTCGCCCGTGCCGATGGCTTGGCCTGCCTCGTAGATGCCGTCACGGAGCTTGCGATAGTCAATGACCTTGCCGCCTTCGGGCGTCTGGATGGCGGCGTTCTCAATCTTGATGGTGCCGATTGCCTTGCCGTCAGCGCTCATGGCACGGGCAAAGATTGCCGCTGTATCTCCTTCGGCCGTTACCTTGCTGCGGATGATCGAGATGACTGCGGGTGTGACGCCCTCGCTGGTCTGGGCGATGATGCCGATGTTCTCGCCTTGGGGCTCGGGGCTCGTCTCGCCATCTTGGTTTTCGCTGTAGGGGATGGGGCCGTCGCCGTTCTCGACATAGCGGGCTATGGCCTTGACAACGGAGTCGCTGATGTAGATGTGGCCACCCTCCTCGTTGGGTCGATCGCTTCTGGTGGAGAATGCAGCCGAAACCTCGCCTTCCGCAAACGCGTCCACGGTGGAGCCGTTCTTGACGACGATATCGTCTGGGTAGGTGAAGAGGGCAATGGCGCTACCGTATCTGCCTTTACTTGCGCGGACTGTCACGTTTGCATGATCGAGGGTGATGCCCTTGTGGGCATAGACGCCATATTCAACACCGTTTACGTTGAGGGAGGCGTTTGTGGCTGCGAGGCTGCCCTTGGCCTCGACGGCAGCGTCTTTCTCGGAGCTTGCCTTGACCTGGCTGCCGTCCGAGATGTTGATATTGCCGCCGCTCCAAAGGGCCTCACCATCAGCTGAGCTTGCCTCGACCGTCCCGCCACCCTTGATGGTGAGGTTCTTGTCGGTTCCAATACCCTTGTCCTCGGTAGCCCTGGCGGTGACGGCTCCGCTGTCGTCAATCGTGATATTACCGTTTGCCCTGATGCCATCCGATGCACCCGTGGCGTTGACGTTGCCCGAACCTTTGATAGCGAGATCACCCCCGGCATTTATGGCGTCAAACCCAGTGCTCGTGGCGTTGACGGATCCGGCTCCGTCGATGTTGATATTACCCGTGGAGAGGATAGCGTCCTCAGTAGATGTCACGCTGAGCGTGCTGCCCGCGTCGCCTTGGATATTGAGCTCGGCGTTCTCGTTAGTGCCATGAGAAACGTTGATGCCTTCGATCCATTCGGCAGTGACGATGTTGGTCCCCGAGTAATTCACGTTGAGCTTGCCTGCGGCCTGGATCTCGCCGCCGTTATAGTTGTTGAGCTTCAAGTCGTCGGCGCCGTCCCACGACCAGGTACCGGCCTCGTCGCTCGCCGCGGTGTTGTACTTGTTGCCGCCGACCTTGACCCATTCCGCCGCGAGCGAGACGCTCGGCATGAGCAGCGAGCTCACCGTGAGCGCGCACACGGCGCCTACGACGATGCGGCGCGTCACGCGGCGCCAGCTGCCGTGCGCGAGTCCTATGCGACGGCGAACGTCGGGTTCGGCAACATGGGTTCCGGCGGTAGTGTCATTGCGTTTGGGGGTCGTGAACAAGGCTGCCATGGTTGCTCCCGTTCTCATAGGGCCTATACGGCTAGATTCAGCGTATCTGCTGGATGTTGCCGGCGGTAGTGCCGTTTGGAGGGCAAAATGTCCAAAATCCGGAAGAGGAATAAGCTGCGCACCTACGCGTTGTCGGGCATTAATCACAAAGCGCGGAGCCGCTTGTTGCGACTCCGCTCGCGTGTGCGCCATACGAGTGCAAACAGGAAACGCCACCGCCGGAGGGGAGCTTGGCGGTGGCGTTGCTAAACGGCGTGCGGACTAGGCGTATTCGGGGGTGCCGCCCCGTGCGTTAAAGATCGAGGCGTCTATGCACGCTTGCGACTCACCGCGGCGCCGGCGGCGATGGCGGCTGTTCCCGCAAGGGCGGCTGCCACGATGGCTACGCTCGAGGCGTCGCCGGTTGCCGCGAGCTTGCCGGTGGTCTTGGCTCCCGTGGCTGCAACTGCAACGGTCTTGGTTGTCTTCGTGCCCTCGGACTTGGAACCCTCGGGCTTGGTCTCGCCTGGCTTCTCCTCGGGTTTGATCTCCTCGGGAGGCACGATGACCGTGCTCTTGGCGACAGCTTCGTTATAGGGGGAGTCGATCACAGCGTCGCCCGTGCCGATGGTTTGACCCGCTTCGTAGATGTCGCCGTTGCTGAGCTCTTCTTTGTTGCGATAGTCAATGACCTTGCCGCCTTCAGGCGTCAGGATGGTGGAGCCTTCGATTTCGATGGTGCCGATTGCCTTGCCGTCCGCGCTCATGGCAAGGGCGAAGATCGCCGCCGTGTCTCCTTCGGCAGTGACCTTGCTGCGGACGATCGAAATAGTCGCGGGCGTGATGCCCTCGCTGGTCTGGGCGAAGATACCGATGTTCAGACCCCTAGGCTCAGGGATGACCTCGCCGCTTTGGTCGTTGCTGTAGTGGTCAGGGCCGTCGCTACCGGACTCGACATAGCGGGCTATAGCCTTAACAACGGAGTCGCTGATGTAGATGTGTCCGCCCGCGTCGTTGAGCTGGTGGTTTCTGGTAGAGATTGCAACCGAGAATTCGCCTTCCGCGAACGCGTCCACGATGGAACCATTCTTGATGACGATGTCGTCCCCGTCAGTGATGAGGGCGATGGCCTGGCCGCCGCTCGCGCTTGTGCGGACCGTTACGGTCGCGTGATCGAGTATAGCGCCCTTGCAAGCATAGACGCCATATTTAACGCCACTTGCGTCAAGGGAGGCGTTCGTGACCGCGAGACTGCCCTCAGCGTTGACGGCAAGATCTCCCTCGGAGTTCGCCTTGACCTGGCTGCCGCCCGAGATGTCGATGTTGTCGTCAGCCCAAATCGCCGCTTCTTCTATCGAGCTTGCTTCTACCTTGCCACCGCCTTTGATGATCAGGTCACTGCCCGCGGCGAGGCCGTAACCTTCGCCTCCTTTAGCGATCACTGTACCAGAGGAATCGATGGTGGTCTTGCCCTTGGATTGGATGCCTTCGGTACCGCCCGTTGCATTCACGGTGCCCGAGCCTGTGATAGAGAGATCGCCCTTTGCCTCAATTCCGTCGGAATTAGTGCTTGTGGTGTTCACAGTGCCTGGGCCAGAAATGGAAAGGTCACCTGTTGATTTAATTGCATCGGCCTCGGCTGTCACATTGAGCTCATCCGTGCTATTCGAGCTCGTTATGTTCAACTCTGCTTTCTGGCTAGTGCAATCCTGCGCCTTGATGGCGGCCCCGGTGTAATCGGGCTCGGTTTTCACGGTGTTCTTGCCCTCGTAGGCAATGTTGAGCTTGCCCGCAGCCTTGATCGCACCGCCGTCATAGCCGTTGAGCTTCATATCGTCGGCGCCGTCCCAGCTCCAGGTGCCGGCGGCGTCTCCCGTGGGCCCCGCGGCCGCTTCGTGGCGGACGCCGCCAACGTCC
>UQNH01000069.1:0-10004 GCA_900542365.1 uncultured Collinsella sp.
AGGCGCCGGCTCGGGTGCAGGCTCAGGCGCAGGCTCAGGCGCAGACTCGGGCGCGGGCGCAGGTGCCGGCGAAGCATCCGGAGCGCTGTAACCCGAAGGAGCGGACTTCTTCTCAAACGGCAGCACAAAAGTCAGGACGTCATCCTTGTCCTCGTCGGCCCACTCGCTTGCATAACGCGCAACCCAATAGCCAACGGCACGATGCTTGAGCATGTTGCCAAAGACCGTGAGGAATACCGTGACAAACGCCGTCAGCACCAAGAACAATACGAGCGTAATGCCACCGCCGGTAACAAGCGCCTCAATAGCCGTAGGACGGTAGTAGTAGCTATACATACCGACAGAGGCAATGGTGCCAAAGACGAGCGTCAGGATCCATGTGATAACGTTGGCGACCAGACCCGTCAAAAACTCGGGAAGGAACGATGCGCAGAACAGCTTGGTCTTATTGTTCTTAAAGGCCGCCCAGACCTTATCGAGCGAAAACGCGCTCTCGACGCGACCGGTCACCGCAAAGTGCATCACGGCGATGTCGGCGAACATAGTAAAGAAGACACCCAGGACCGCCGTGGCAATCATAGCCAGAACAAACAGGCCCAGCGAGCCAAATAGAGCGGCCTCAAGCGCATAGGAGCCGAAATAAGAGTACGCACCCGCGGCACCAATTACCACGCTCTCCACCAGCGAAAGAGCTACACCAATAACGGGAATAGCCGCGATAACCTTGAGCACGCTCGAAATAACGCCCGAAAAGACGCCAAGGCCAAACGACGTGGAACGCATCAACGGACGATCCATGCCGTCATCGACCTTGAGCGACAGGTCGCGACCCCATTCGATGCCAAAGCCAGAACCGCACGCGCTTGCCACACAGGCAGCCAAAAAGCCGAAGGCAGCCGCGATACCGCCGATAACGGGGATGAAGAGCACGAGCACCGACACGACACAGATGAGCGCCGGCAAAAAGGCAATCTGGCACACGCGCTGCAGCACGCCCGGCGTCTTGGTCATGTCTTCAAACGCCTGAGCTACACAGCCCTTGGGCACGTTCACGTTAGGCTGAGGAACAAACTGCTGAGGCTGAGACTGCCCCTGAGGAGCAGAGGTTGCAGCACCGGCATTAGGAGCGCCACACGCGCCACAGAACTTGTCGTTATCGCCCATGGGGGCGCCACACTGCGAACAGAACATCGAAATCATCCCTTCGTATCTAGAGCGAATCACCTGGATCGCAAACGATGTCTTTGGCAACATTATCGCCCAATGTGGGGACAAATACCCCAAGATGACCGATTTGCAACGTAGGCGGCCTTATTCAATGATTCGAAGGGTGCGTCCGCGCTAGTTCGTGCCGCGGAAGCCCTTGCCCACGATCTCGGAGCTATCGACGATGGTGATGAAGGCGCCAGGGTCAATCTCGCGGGTATAGCGGCGCAGTTGCACTGCCTCGCGACGGCTCAGCACGCTCATAATCACCGTGACGCACTTGCCCGAGAAAGCGCCGTAGCCACGGCTGATCGTTGCCGTGCGGTTGAGATGCTTGACAATAAACTCCTCGACTTTTCGCGGTTCGGTGCAAATGATCGTACAGACCTTGCGCAGGTGGATGCTCTCGATAGCCTTATCGACCACGAGCGTCTTGGCAAACAGGCCAAGCACGCAGTACAGGCCGACGCGCGGGCCATACAGGAAAGCCGCGATGGTCACGATGCCGATATCGACCAGCAGCAGCGCGCGGCCAATCTCGAGCGTGGTGCGGCGTTTGAGGATCATGGCAAGAATGTCCGTGCCACCCGTCGAGGCGCCGATGTCAAAGACAATAGCGCTGCCGAGCGCCGGCAAGATGACGGCAAAGCACAGGTCGAGCCACATATCACCCGTCAGAGAGACATCGGTCGGAATGAAGAGCTCAAACAGCGAGACGTAGGCCGAAAGCGCAAACGAGGCAAAGACGCTCCACAGAATCGCCTTGCGCTCCAAAAAGATAAAGCCCAGAACGACCAGGACCGCGTTGATAATCCACATAAAGACGCCGACGGGCAGGGTCGGGAACAGCGTGGAAAGAATGACCGACACGCCCGAGGTGCCGCCGAAGGCAAAGTGATTGGGGGTTTTAAAGGCCACGATGGCGAACGCCGTGAGAATCAGGCCCAGATTGAGCTCGGCAAAAAAGCGCGGAAAGCCTGGCTCCTGGCTGCGCTTGCGGCCGGCGCGCTCGCCACGTTCGATATCCTCGCGACCGACCACGCGCTCCATCGGCACCACCGGAGGACGATGCACCTCCTCGGCGGCACGCGACGCCGCCTCTGCCGCAGCGGCCTCAATCGCCCATGCCTTGCTTTCGGTCTCGTGTTCGTCGGCCATTACGGCAACCCCTCGTTAACAATTTGGAAACAATGCGCCCATTAGGGTAACGCGGAACGTGGGGATTGCAACCCTTAGTTAGACGAGCGGTATGACTACATCGGGTGCGTACAAAAACGGCCGGCCACGCTTTTGCTTGCGCGGTCGGCCGTTTAACGTTTTCGCAGATAAAACCTGCCAAAATAAACATCTCTTTTTGGTAGGTTACTCGTGCTGGCTGGTACGGTGCTCGTACTCCTCGGGGGTGATGACATCCTCGATGCGCAGGTTGACGCCTGCCACCTCAAGGCCGGTCATCGCGGCAAGACGCTCGGTGACGCGCGCCTTAACGTCGTCAAAGATCGCAGGCGCATAGGCGCCGTACTCGATGATGACCGAGATGTTGACAACCACGCGGTTGTCGTCGGTGACCTCGACCGTCACGCCCTTGGTCAGGTTCTCGGCACCAAACTGCTCCTGCACAAAGTGCATGAGGTTGCCCTTCATGCCCAGAACGTGCGGCACCTCGCGGGTGGCCATGGCGACGATCTTCTCAATCACGCCGTTGGAATATGTCAGCGAGTCCTCGGACTCGTCCGCCTCCTCGTCATCCTCGTCCGCCTCGTCTTCGGACTCCGCCTCGACGAGCGCCTCGTCCTCGAGCGTTACGTCCTCCGCCTCGGCGGCGACGGCCTCGCTCGTCTCGAGCTCGGTATCGGCCACATCGACCTTCGTGTTAAAAGCCATGGTTCCTCCTTATGCCTGCCACGGATGCGACAGTCGAATACATATTAGCGGCCGCTAAACAGACGGCCGAAGAAGTTAACGATACCGTTCTCGCCGTCGCGAATCTGGCCGATCACGGCGCCGATCAGCACAAAGAATGCGATGACAAGCGTGTCCCACAGGCCCAACGTAAGTACCAGCACGGCGAGGATAAAGCCTGCCACGGCGCCGAGCGTAGTGTTGGGGTGGCGCACGGCGTAGCTCCAGATAGCAGCGCCCGTACCTTTGATGAGACCCATGGCCTCGTCAAAGTCGTTGGCGGCGCCGTCGTGCTGCTCGCCGGCCTCGGGCTTGGTGTCGGCGGACTCGCCTGCCGGCGTAGCGTTCTGATCGATCGTCAGGCGCGGCGTGCGGGCGGTCTTGTCTTGGTTGGTATCACTCACCGGAAACCTCCACGGTCTGGACGGTAGTCTTGGACGGCAAAAAACGGACGCGCGCGGTCGTGCCCGGCGTGCCGAGCATGGTGTCGCAGGCCTTCTCGATGCGCTGCTGCATCGCGATAGCTTGGGAGGCCACGTCCCGGTCGTCGAGCGCGATGGCCTCTACCTTAAAACGAACGCGCGACTCGTCGGAGCCTTGAACGCGTGCCTCGATATGCTCAACCATCACACGATCATCGCACTCCGCCGCGGCGCGGGCGCACGAGGAAAGCGCTGCGAGCGTGACCTCGATATTGCGCTCCCCCGCCGGATGCACGCAGGACGGCTCGCGACGCGCGAACATCAAGCGGAAAAACCCAATGAGCACGCCAAGCGCCACGATGGCGGCGCACACCGTAACGACGACGCGAGGCATGGTGTCACGCAATAGCAGCATAAAGCGATACGTATACGGTCCCCAGAACTGGCAGACAAGCGTGCCCAGCGCCACGATGGCGGCGGCAAGGTACACGATTGCTAGGGCTCGTTTGAGCACGCGCATGCGGCGCTCCTTTCGGGTCTCGGTCCACAGAATGCAAAACGATTCGCATCATTATAAAAGAGCCGGGTCCGGTGCTCTACGCACGCGGATCCGGCTCATCTATTCCACGAGGCTTGCATGCTCGCTTCATTATGCCCAGATATGCGCGGCTTAACCCGCGCGGGTGCTACTCCTCCTCGAGGGCAGCGATGACCTCGTCGGTCATATCCATGGTGCTGTAGACGTCCTGGACGTCGTCGAGCTCCTCGAGGCGGTCGATGAGGCGCTGGACCTTCTTGGCATCGGTGCCAGAGACCTCGGTCGGGGTGGTCGGGACCATGGTGGTCTCGGAGCCCTTGACCTGGATGCCCTGCTCCTCGAGTGCCTTGGAGACAGCCATGACGTCGTTAGCAGCGGTCCAGACGATCCACTCCTCGCCGGCGTCCTCGTAGTCCTCGCCACCGGCCTCGGCGATTGCCATCATGAACTCATCCTCGTCACCGGCAGCACCGTTGGCGATCATGGTCTCCTTCTTAGCGTTCTCGTCCAGGATCTCCTTGGCGACGACAATCTGGCCCTTGCGCTCAAACTGGAAGGCGACGGAACCGGAGGTGCCCAGGTTGCCACCAGCGTGGGAGAAGGCGGAACGGACATCGGCGGCAGTACGGTTGCGGTTATCGGTCAGGCAGTCGACGTAGACGGCGACACCGGCGGGACCGTAGCCCTCGTACACGATGTTCTCGTAGACGGCGGCATCGGCACCCGAACCAAAAGCCTTGTCGATAGCGGACTTGATCTTGTCCTTAGGCATGGACTGAGCCTTGGCCTTGGCAACAGCGGCAGCGAGGCTGGCGTTGTTCTCGGGCAGCGGGTCGCCGCCGAGACGGGCAGCAACGGTGATGTTGCGGCTCAGCTTGGAGAAGAGGGCGGAACGCTTGGCGTCCTGCGCGCCCTTACGATGCTTGGTTGTGGCCCACTTAGAGTGTCCGGACATACGTGTCTCCTATCGGTTTCGACCTAAAGCCCAGCGCAGATGCTCGGGCAATATAAACAGACGTCGTTATGATATACCTACTGGCCTGCGAGATAAACCCCAAAATGAAGGCGTCGTGATGATACAGCCCCTTGGTGCAAGGGGTTGGTGCAAAGCAACCTGTCCCCTTTGCACCAAATTAGGACCAGAGAAGGTCGCTGCGAGTGATGGTGGCGCCGATGGCAAAGGGCATGCAGGCGATAACCGGATACAGGTAGCGCATATAGGTCGAACCGTTGCAGGGACCGATCAGACACACGGCGAGCACGCCCAGCAGCGGCACCCAAATGGCCAGCCCGCGCCACGAATGGCGGCGCAACAGGTAGACCACCACGGCGATCATGATCCACACATAGGTGGCCGAGCTCATGGTGAGCGAGATAAACGGAATGCGCTGCACCGCCACGCGATACAGGTTGATCAGGTGGTCGCACCAGCGCACAACCTTGCTATCGACCGGATGGAAGTCAAAGTACTTGAGGTTATCGGGGCGTGCCATAATCTCGGCACTGCGCGCCGTGCTGTAGACCCACGCATCGCGGGCACTCGGATAAAAGTAGCCGTAGTAGTTATTGATGAGCGCCGAGATGTAGCACTCGGGATCCTTTTTGAACATCTGCGCCCAGACCTCAAAATAGGCCTTGATGTCCTCCTGCGAGGCGTACTCGTTAAAGCAATTTTTGACGGCGTCGGACTTGTCGGGGTTGTAGCGGCGGCCCAGATTGTCGTACTTGAGCACACGGTCGATCACGGCACGCTCATCGTCGGTCACCAAGCCGTCGCAAGGAGCCTCCACGATAGTGCCGTCCTCCTTAACCGTAGGGTTGACACCCGAGTTGAGGCCGTCGTGCTTTTGGACGAAACGAGCCGTCTGCTGGAACGGAATCGAGAGGATTTCGCGCTTGGAACCAGGCGTAATGTCGTGCGCCGGCATAAAGACCTTGGTGAAGTACATATTAGAGGCAAGGCAGAGTGCAAGCACCGCAAGAACTCCCATCCAGCGGAAACGCGGGATGGAGCCCGAAGACGCAGCACCAGCCTGCTTGGCTGCGCGACGAGCCACATGCGCGTCCCATGCGCAAAACGCCGCCGCGATTACGCATGCCGCCAGGGGAAACACCAGGCCGCCGTTGCGCAGAAACGTGGAACCCATGGCACCCAGAGCGAGCAGCAGCCAGTCATGGCGCGCAAAGAGCACGGGCCTCTGTTCGCCCGCACGCTCGGCATTGGCATCGCGACGGGGCAGGCCGCATGCCACGAGCTTCACGGCCTGCACCAACAGCACCAAAAACGCGTCGGCAAACAGCACATCTTTGGTAAGCAGGGCCGCGTAGTTGGAGAACATGGGCATAAACACAAAGAACAGCAAGATCACGCCGCGGATCGGCAAGCTCACGCCCAGCTTGCGCAGCGACGAGATGGAATAGGCCATGCAGGCGGCCGTAATGACGAACTGAGCGCAGGTGTAGATGGCAAGACCTGCGTTGGCACTGTTGAACAGTGAAAGCCCCAGCTGGACGCACGAACCGATGATAGCCGTGTGCACCACGGGGTGATGTCCGTTGAGCAACACATTGGGATTGAGCAGACGCAGGTAGTCACTCGTGCCGTTGGGGTAGTTGAACCACTGGCGAATCTGCGCACCCGTATCTCCCATAAAAAGGCCGGGCAGCGAAGCGATGAGCGTGGGCGCCCAGGCGACCATAAGCACCAGGAAGGGCCCGGCAAAGGGATGGACCGAGAGCACGGCGTGAGCCACACGCCATACGCGGCCAAAGTGCGCTTCGGAAAACGGAATGCGCCGAGAGCTCAGCCAATCTAGACACTCAAAAGCCAGGTAGAAGGCAACGACCGCCAAGAGCATCCAGCCCGCACCGCCTATCCAGGCGCAGATGATGCGAGCCTTGTCGCCGAGTACGATCTCGGCAGAATCGGTGAGGTCGTAGCTGCGGCCAAACACCATGCAGACGGCAAAGAACAGCGACGGAAGGATCACCGAAGGACGCCAAGCATCGCCGCGGCCAAAGAATACGTAGCGAAACGGCAGAGTGAGCAGGCAGGCAAGCGCAAGCAGCATGACCGCGTCGGTATGGCCGGCAAACGAAAGAAGCACCTCGTAGCACACGTACAGCATGCCCGAGGCTTTGGGGTCAATCGCCAAGACCGCGTTGCTCGACACCGGGGCGGGATCGATAGAAAACGCCGTGGTCGCCAACAGCGCGAGCAAAAATGCGATGAGCGTCTGCTTGGCTGGGTAGCGCTTAAACCAGACGATGCGGGCGGCGTCGCGCGCAGCCGTTGTGGAGAGGTCGGAATCCTTCACAGTCCAAAGAGCCTTTCTAGAAACCCGCCAAAAAGGGACAGGTTTATTTTGGCAGGTTTTATCTGGGAAAACGTTACGGTTCTGTCATCGTTGCCCAGCAAACCACCACAAAGGTGCCTGTCCCCTTTGTGGTGGTTTTGGTGATTAGGCGTCCAGGTAGATACGCTGGGGACGATTGCGGTGTCGGGCGAAGATGATGAGCGCCAGGCCGGCGATCACGAGCGGCAAGCTCAGCAGCTGGCCCATGGTGATGACGCCTCCCAGCAGATAACCCAGCTGGGCATCGGGCACGCGCACAAACTCAACGAGAAAGCGGACGATGCCGTACCCCATCACGAACACGCCCATAAACGTGCCCTGGGGCAGCAGCGGCTTTTTGCGACTGAGCACCTGTAGGATGCAAAAGAGCACGATGCCCTCTAGAAACGCCTCGTAGAGCTGGGAGGGATGGCGCGGCATATCGCCCGCAGTGCCGCCAAAGACCACACCCCAAGGCAGATCGGTCGGCTTACCCCACAGCTCGCCGTTGACGAAATTGGCACAACGGCCCAGGCACAGGGCCAGCGGGGCGCCGATCACGGCAAGGTCGGCGACGGTCCAGGCGTCGAGCTTATACATGCGGCACACGATGATACCGTCCAAGATGCCGCCCACCAGGCCGCCGTGGAAGCTCATGCCGCCCTCGTTGGTGGCAAAGATCTCGAGCGGGTGGGTCCAATAGTAGCCATCGCCGTAAAAGACGACGTAAAACAGGCGCGCGCCGATGATGAGGCCAAAGACCGCGCCGACCACGACGCTCGTCAGGTCATCGATCGTAATGTCGAAGCCCCAACGACGCTGCGTGCGGTACATAACGACCGCCGTGAGCAGAGCGCCGACCACGTAGGCCAGGCCGTACCAGTAGATGGTGATGGGGCCCGCCGAGATCGCGACGGGATCAAGCATATGGTAGAGGTCGTTGAGCATATCGATCCCCTGCTCCCTACATACAAATGCGGCCGCGGGCCTTACGCTCGTAGCCGCATATTTGGACATAACGTCTATGCGGAGCGTACCGTCCGCAGCTTTCGCGTCTTAGAACGGCGCGTACTCGTCGTACAGGTCCTCGGCCTCGCCGGAAGCATTGACCTGCTCAACGCGGGTAACGCCGGGCACATGCTCCTTCAGGATGCGCTCGATACCCATGGAAAGGGTTAGCGAGCTCATGGGGCAGCCGGCGCAGGCGCCCTGCAGCTCCAGCTTGACAACACCCTCGTCGTCGACGCCCACATACTCCATATCGCCGCCATCGGCCTGCAGGTTGGGGCGAATCTCTTCAAGAACCTTCTTAAGCAGCTCTTCGTTAACAGCCACAGGGGCTCCTTTCTCACAATAACGCGGGCACGCCCGCGGACAGGGGCTATGTTACTACAGCCATGTACCCGCTTAGGCGCCAGCCATGCGTGCGGACACGACTTTCACGAGCAGTCAATTTGGGACGGGGCTCTTTTGGCTGTTTTGCCGCCAGCTGGCGTTGGCACGCGCTACTGCCGAGCCTGTCCCCCGGTACCAATCTGGACATCGACGATGACCTGGCGGTAGCTGATGCCGCAGGAGTCGAGAATGCGGCGGCTGATACGGCCGTCATCGGTGTCGGCATACTTATTGTCCAGGTAGACGACCTCGCCCACGCCCACCTGCGCCAGGATCTTGGCGCAGTCGTGGCACGGGAACAGCGTGACGTAAACCGTGGAACCCTCGAGGTCCTTGAGCGAGCCACGGTAGTTGAGCACGGCGTTGGCCTCGGCATGGACCACGTAGTTGTGCTTGTCCTGCAGCGGGTCATCGCTCGTACCCCACGGGAAAAAGTCGTCGTTGAGCGCCGAGGGCGTGCCGTTGTAACCCACCGAAAGGATGCGGTGGTTGGTGCTGGCGATGCACGCTCCCACCTGCGTGTTGGGGTCCTTGCTGCGGCGCTGCGCGGCGATGGCCACGCTCATAAAGAACTCGTCCCAGCTAATAACGTCGCGGCGCTTGCCCGACGCGGTTTGATGAAGATCGTCCGACATGGCAGACACCTCCGCAATCGCAATAGTTTGGCCCATTGTAGCAGGTGAAAGGTAGGGGCGCTTATCCCACCAGCCCCTCGCCCTACGCGCGGCGGGGCTTTTGGTTGATGCGGTAGAGCTCGGCGAGACCCCGCAACGTCAGCGCGTCGTCTACCGTCGGGCTATGGCCGACCAGCGCCGCAAGTGCCTCGGCATCGTCGCCGGTAATGACGATGGGCACATTGCCCTCCCCCGCGGCCTTGGTCGCGCGCATCTCGGCAAGCACCATGTCGAGCATGCCGTCGATGCGGGCTACCTCGCCCAAAACCACACCCGAGCGCATGGCCTCGCGCGTGTTGCGTCCGATGACGTGCGTTGGCGCCGAGGGCTCAACCTGGGGTAGGCGCGCTGCTGCCGCCGAAAGCGAACGGGCGCCGAGGGCCAGGCCTGGCGCGATAACGCCGCCCACAAAGGTACCGTGCGCGTCGATGACCTCGATATTGGTCGTCGTGCCCAGGTCAATCACGATGCACGGCGAACCGTAGACGGCGCGGGCCGCCACGGCATCGGCGATGCGGTCGGGACCGATCTC
>UQNH01000070.1:0-9959 GCA_900542365.1 uncultured Collinsella sp.
GTATACGGGTGCATCATCGACGTCTTCAATACAGAAAATATCAGTGCGGAATGTTCCGGAGAGAAACCCCCGTCCCGCCCCCGGATTCCCTGCGTTTACGGCCTTGAGGTCGGCGGGCGGAGAAGGACGTGGTCGATAGGGATACGTGTCCCTTTCGCTGTTTCGCGCTTTGCGCGAAAAGTGCGCTACTTTGGGATGGGTGGGGAACGTGGTTGTTGCGGTAACTGATCCCCGCCACAAATTACCCTCGGCATACTTGCGCGAACGATTGCTCGTGCTACACTTGCAATTGCTGTTTCAGGGCGGGGTGAAATTCCCCACTGGTGGTAAATCGGGCGGTGCCAAAGGGGCGCCGTGGCGCAGGTAAAGTGCCTGCGGTCGAGCCGATGAGTCCGCGACCCGTGTGTGCGTTGGTTCGCATGCCGGCTGAACTGGTGAGATCCCAGTACCAACGGTTAGAGTCCGGATGAAAGAGGCAGGTGATCTTATGTCTGAACAGTCGCAGCATATCCATTTTGAGAACACGAATAGGTGGAGCACCAAACAGCTCGTTACCATGGCGCTGATGTGTGCCTTGGGCGCGTTGTTTATGTATGTGCAGCTACCCATCCTTCCTTCGGCGCCGTTTTTGACGTATGACCCGTCGCTGGTGCCGGCGATGGTGTGCGGTTTTGCGTATGGTCCTGGCGCCGGTACTGCTGTTGCCGCTATGGCGATTGTTATCCATGCGCTTACCACGGGCGATTGGGTCGGCGCACTTATGAACTTGGTGGCTACGCTGGGTTATATTCTGCCCGCGGCTATCGTGTACCAGAAGATGCATACCTATAAGGGTGCCGTGATTGGCCTAGTGTTCGGTGTCATTGCCGCTACGGCGTTGTCTATGGTCGCAAACCTTACCATTGGCGTATGGTTCTGGTATGGCTCGGTCGATGTGATCGCCCCGCTTATGATTCCTGCCGTGCTGCCGTTCAACCTTATCAAGACCGTGCTTAACTCGGTGTTGACGCTAGCGGTGTATAAAGCAGTCTCCAACCTCATCACGCCTAAAAAGGACCAGGTCAAAGGCCGCGCATGATTGAGTGTCGGGGCGTTTCCTTTAGCTATGACGGTGCCGTGTCGGCACTCGACGGTGTCGATCTGAACATCGAGGACGGGGAGTTTTTCTGCATCCTCGGTGGCAATGGGTCGGGCAAGTCGACGTTTGCCAAGCATCTGAATGCGCTGCTGCAGCCCGATACGGGCACGGTACGTATCAACGGTATGGATGCGTCCGATCCCGAGCTGGTCTACGACATTCGTTCGACCGCAGGCATGGTGTTCCAGAATCCCGACGACCAGCTGGTGGCAACGCTTGTCGAAGATGACGTTGCGTTCGGTCCCGAAAACCTTGGCGTGCC
Organism: uncultured Collinsella sp.; assembly: GCA_900542365.1. GTDB lineage: Bacteria > Actinomycetota > Coriobacteriia > Coriobacteriales > Coriobacteriaceae > Collinsella. Next base: position 1,401 of record UQNH01000070.1, read on the forward strand.
ATCGGCGCAAATTGCGCAGCGCGTACGCGAGGCGCTGAAGGGCGTGGGCCTGGTGGGCTTTGAGCGCCACGAGACCCATGCGCTTTCGGGCGGTCAAAAGCAGCGTGTGGCGCTTGCCGGTGTGCTCGCCATGGAACCGCGCGTGCTCATTTTGGACGAGGCGTCCTCGATGCTCGATCCGCGTGGACGCAAGGGCCTCATGAAGGCTTGCCACGCGTTGCACGATCGCGGCATGACCATCGTGATGATTACGCACTTTATGGAAGAGGCCGCCGAGGCCGATCGTGTTGCGGTATTTCGGGCGGGGCGCGTTGTCATGCTCGGTACGCCCGAGGAAATCTTGACACGGGCGGACGAACTTGCGCAGTTCAACTTGGATATGCCGGCGTCGTGCTGCTTGGGCGCGGCGCTTCGTGCGAAGGGCGTGCCCGTTCATGCGCAGGTGCGCGAGGCGGATATGGTCGCCGAGATTGCGCAGACATATGCCGACCGGAGTGGGGAAGACACCGCAGGGCGGCCTTCTGCATCCGATTCTCGTGTGCTCGACAACGCCTCCTCTGCAACCGACGGGACAGCCGCGTCGGAGCCCGTCATCGAGATTTCGCACCTCTCGCATAGTTACTCGCTGAGCGCCCGCGAGCGTCGCCGCTGGCATAAGCGCTCGGCCGTTGCGGGCAAATCGAGCAAACAGGCTCTCTGGGGAAACGACCCCAGCAGCCCGTGGGCGCTGCGCGATGTATCGCTGACGGTGCGTCGCGGCGAGTTCCTGGGCTTAGCAGGTCATACCGGTTCGGGTAAGTCGACGCTGGTCCAGCATCTCAACGGGCTGATTCGTCCGCAGGAGGGAAGCGTTTGCGCGCTGGGGCTCGACTTATCAAGCAAGAAAGATGCCGCCGCGGTTAAGGCCAAGGTCGGCGTGGTGTTTCAATATCCCGAGCGTCAGCTGTTTGCCGAAACCGTGACGCAGGACGTGGCGTTTGGCCCGCACAACCTTGGCTTGCCGCAAGACGAGGTTGCGCGCCGTGTCGCATCATCGCTTGCGCGCGTGGGCCTCGACCTTGCCACGATAGGCGACAAGAGCCCCTTTGAGCTTTCGGGCGGTCAGCAGCGTCGCGTGGCCTTTGCCGGCGTGCTTGCCATGGAGCCCGAGGTCCTAGTACTCGATGAGCCCATGGCGGGGCTCGATCCGGCGGCGCGCAGGGATTTCCTTGAGCTTATCGATCGACTTCACCGCGATGGCCTGACCGTTGTCATGGTTTCGCATAGTATGGATGACCTGGCCAACTGCTGCGACCGCATCGTCGTGATGAACGAAGGTGCGGTGTTTGCCGAGGGAACCCCCGCGCAGGTGTTTGCACATGCCGATGAGCTCAAGTCGATCGGCTTGGGCGTACCTGCTGCTCAGCGCATGGCGTTGGCGCTCGCGGAGGCGGGCGTGCCGCTGCGTTGCGGCGGGCTCTATACGGTTGAGTCGCTGGCCGACGAGCTGGCAGATTTGCTGATCGGTCGCTCAGACGGTCCTTCTAACGTCGCGGACATTGCTAAATCCAAGACGGTCGCGCGAGAGGAGGGCTGCTAATGGAGGCGTTTTCGTTTGGCAGCTACTATCCCGGCGATAGTGCGATCCACCGCCTGGACCCGCGAACTAAGTTGCTCTTGGGCTTTGTGTTTCTGATCACGACGCTCACGGTCAGCAGCTTCCGCGGACTGGCCCCGGTCGCAATCTTCGTTGTCCTGATCTATACCGTGTCCCGGGTGCCGTTGCGCCGGGTCCTATCATCGATGGCACCATTGCTGGCGATTGTCGTGGTGGTCGCAGTGCTCAACCTGTTTTCCGACCAGAGCGGGCGCATTCTGTGGCAGCTTGGCTTTTTGCAGATAAGCGAGGGCTCGCTGCATTCCGCCGCCTTTATGGCGTGCCGCCTGAGCTTGATGATGGCCGGCATGAGCGCCATTACGCTCACCACGCCTACGCTCGACCTCACCGCGGGCTTTGAGCGTCTGCTCGCACCGTTTGCGCGCGTGGGGCTCCCTGCGCATGAGCTCGGCATGATCATGGGCATCGCGTTGCGCTTTATGCCGCAGTTTGCCACCGAGATGAAGCAGACGGCGGACGCGCAGGCAAGCCGCGGTGCACGCGTAACGGGTGGCCCGCTCGGCGGCGTGCGTATGCTCGGCAGTGTGGCGATTCCACTGTTCACGGGCGTGTTCCGTCATGCCGAGACGTTGTCTGCCGCCATGGATGCACGCTGCTATCACGGCGAGCAGGGCCGCACGTGTCTGCATGCACTTGCATTTCGCCGCGGGGATGCGCTGGCTGCGGTTGTGACGATGCTGCTGTTTGCGTGTGTCATCGTCGTCAACCTTCAACTTGTTTAGGCGCGATTCGAGCGCAAGAAAGGGGTCCCTATGACCGACAACGACCGCACGGCTCAGCTTGAGCGCGCCTGTTCGTATCTCAGGCGCATTCCGGCGTGGTATCTGGCCACGACCGATGTGACCGACGGGCATCAGCCTCGCGTGAGGCCGTTTTCGTTTGCCATGGTCGATGACGGTAAGCTGTGGTTTTGCACGTCGCGCGACAAGGATGTGTGGGCGGAGCTGAGTGCGAATCCCAAGTTTGAGCTCTCGGGCTGGAAGCCGGGGGAATGTTGGATCGTGTTGACCGGCGAGGCCGCACTTGAGGACGACGCGGTTGCGAGCGACAAGGTGCGTCAAGCGGGTTTTAAGCACATGGTGGGCATCGGCGAGGAACACGAGAGTGCCAACGACGGCCGCCTTGCTTTCTTTTCGGTCCGCAACATTGCCGCGCGCTTCTGTGATATCGACGGCAGCGAGGAGCGCCTGGAGCTCTAGAGCGTCTCAAATTAACTACCCGTTCCGAATTAGCTAGCGCCAGGAGGACACATGGACGGATTGAATACGGTGTTGGAGTATCTGACGTCGGTGCCGGCATGGTATTTGGCGACGAGCGTTGACGGACAGCCTCATGTGCGTCCGTTTTCGTTTGCGCAGATCCAGGACGGCAAGCTGTGGTTTGTAACAGCGCGCACCAAAGATGTGTGGCAAGAGCTGCTGCAAAACCAGCGCTTTGAGGCCACGAGTTGGTGGCCGGGCCATGGCTGGCTCATCTTGCGCGGGCGTGCCGGCTTGGATGACCGGGCTTTAGGCGAAATGCGCGAAGCTGGGTGGAAGCATCTAGAGCGCCTGGGCGAGCACTATGAGGGGCCTAACGACCCCACGCTCGTCTTCTTTAGCGTCGAGGATCCCGAGGCTTTTATCTGCAATCACGACGAATGGGTGCCGGTCGAGCTCTAGCCAGCTGGCTCATCCTAACAACTTGGTTTTCGCATGGGCGGGCCCCGTATTGCCCGGCGCCGTTAGGAGCGCCGGTCAATACGGGGCCCGCTCCATTTGTCAATTCCTTCAAGCGAATGTGTCGGGAATGTTTCAATGCATGAATATGCAAGCCATTTACGTATTAATGCATCTTTTGGTGCTAAAGTTTCAACCCACTTCATAACGACCGCTGCGAAATGCGCATCGGTGCATAAATCGCAGACAAGGAGTCTGATATGTCTTTGAAGGTTGGAATCGTCGGCGCGGCTGGATATGCCGGAGCCGAGCTCATTCGCCTCGTCCTCGGTCATCCCGAGTTTGAACTTGCTGCCATTACGTCCAACGCCGATGCCGGCCAGCCGTTGTCTGCGGTGCACCCGAGCTTCACCGGCGTAAGCGATCTTGTCTTTACGACGCATGATGCCCCTGAGCTCAAGAACTGCGACGCGGTCTTTTTGGCCGTGCCGCACACGGCTGCCATGGCACAGGTGCCCGCGCTGCTTGCATCGGGCGTCTCCTGCTTTGATCTTTCGGCCGACTACCGTCTGAACGACGCGTCCGTTTTTGAGGCTTGGTATGCCGCCGAGCATACGAGCCCCGAGCTGCTCAAGACCCGTGCCTTCGGTCTGCCCGAGCTGTTCTGCCAGGACTTGGAGACCGCCGCATCCGACCATGCCGACGGCAAATCCGTGCTGGTCGCCTGCGCCGGTTGCTATCCCACCGCAACGAGCCTTGCCGCCGCGCCCGCCGTGCGCGCGGGCTGGGTGGCCGAGAACGGCCCCGTGATTGTCGATGCCATTAGCGGCGTGACGGGCGCCGGTAAGTCCTGCAACGCCCGCACCCATTTTTGCAGCGCCGACGAGAACTTGGAGGCCTACGGCGTGGGCAAGCATCGCCACACGCCCGAGATTGAGCAAATCCTTGGCCTGACCGATCGCGTCGTCTTTACCCCGCACCTGGCACCGCTCAAGCGCGGTCTGCTCTCCACGGTGACGCTGCCGCTCACGCCGCAGGCTCTCGATACCTTGACCCTTGAGGACGTTGTCGACCATTACAAGCAGTTCTACGCCGGTCGCACCTTTGTGCGCGTGCTCGATGCCGGCCAGCAGCCCAAGACGGCTTCGGTCGTCGGCACCAACGCTGCCCAGATTGGCCTCGCGCTCAACAAGCGCGCGGGCGTGCTGGTGGCGACGGGTGCTATCGACAATTTGTGCAAGGGCGCTGCGGGCCAAGCAGTCCAGTGCGCCAATATCGTCTTTGGCTTTGACGAGCGACGAGGCTTGCCCACAGTGGCGTGCCCGGTGTAGCACATTCGATTGTTAACGATTTGGTAGTCGGGCATCGAATGGGGCGCCACTCTTAAGCTGGTCTCATGATCACGACTGGCATGGCGCACCAACCGATGTCCGTTTTTTGTTTGACATAAGGAGTCATAAAGACGATGAATACCGAGCTGTTTGATATCAAGATTCGCGCCGTCGAGGGTGGCGTTACGGCTGCGGCTGGTTTTAAGGCTGCAGGCATCCACGCTGGGTTCCGCAAGAACCCCGAGCGTCTGGATTACGCGCTCGTCGTGCCCGATAAACCCTGTCCCGGTGCTGGCGTGTTTACCACCAATCGCTTTTGCGCGGCGCCCGTGCAGGTGAGCCGTGCCAACCTGGGCGGTACCGACAAGGGGTACGGTATCATCGCCGGCATTTCGGTCAACTCTGGCAATGCCAACGCCGCCACGGGTGAGACCGGCCTTGCATGCGCGCGCGAGACGTGCAGCATCGCATCGCAGGTCATCGGCTGCGAGCCTCAGCAGATTCTGATTGCCTCCACGGGTGTGATTGGCCAGATTCTGCCGATCGACACGTTTGAGACCGCCATTCCTGCTGCCTACGAGGCGCTCTCCGCCCACGGTGGCGCCGATGCCGCTCGCGCCATCATGACGACCGACACGCACTCCAAGGAGTACGCCGTGTCCTACGTCAGTGAGGCTGCGGGTCATGCGAGCAATGTCTATACGGTAGGCGGAATGTGCAAGGGCTCGGGTATGATCATGCCCAACATGGCCACCATGATCGCAGCTATCACCACCGATGCCCCCGTCGAGCCGGCGGCACTTCATGCCCTGCTGCTCTCGACCGTCAAGCAGACCTTTAACAAGGTAACGGTCGATTCCGACACCTCGACCAACGACACCTGCATCATGCTTGCCTCCGGTGCCGCTGCCGCAGATGCCGAGCCTATCGTCGAGGGCTCCGATGCTTTTGACGAGTTGGCATTTGCCGTGCACGAGGTGTGCGAGAGCCTGGCGCGCAATATTGCCGCCGATGGTGAGGGCGCATCCAAGCTTGTTACAGTCAACGTTACCGGCGCCGTGAACGACGAGGAGGCCGATATCGCCGCCCGTGCCGTTGCCAACTCGCCGCTCGTTAAGACCTGCATCGCCGGCCACGACTGCAACTGGGGCCGCGTTGCTATGGCGCTTGGCAAGTGCGGCGTGAAGTTTAATCAGGAAGACGTTTCCATCGACATGATGGGCATGCCTGTCTGTCGCGACGGTCTGACTGTTCCCTTTGACGAGGACGAGGCTCTACGACGTTTCGAGGCGCCCGAGATCGTGATCTCGGCCGACCTGGGCGCAGGCGACGCGGCAACGACCGTGTGGACCTGCGACCTCACGCATGAGTACATCTCCATCAACGGCGACTACCGTTCCTAGATTCCGGGCACGCTGCGCATCTTGCCGCGATTGCGGACAGCGGAGCACGGCGCAATAACGATATGAAAGACGAGGCAGATTATGAAATTCGCACGCGATTGTCGTTCGAGCGAATCCAACGAAGCAACCGCGCAGCTGCTGTTCGAAGCGCTGCCGTGGATTAAGAACCTGACCGGCAAGACGGTTGTTATCAAATATGGCGGAGCCGCCATGGTTGATGAGCAGCTGCGCCGCGACGTGATGAGCGACATCGTTTTGCTCAAGATCATCGGTATGCGCCCCGTCATCGTGCACGGCGGCGGCAAGGCTATTAACGAGGCGCTGAGCCATTACGATATTCCCGTCGAGTTTAAGAACGGCCAGCGCGTGACCACGCCGGCGACGATGGATATCGTGCGCGAGGTGCTGGGCGGCAAGGTTAACCAGGAGCTGGTTGCTGCCATCAACCACCACGGCAACCTGGCCGTGGGCGTGTCGGGCAGCGATGCCGGCACGCTCATCGCCGAGCCGCTCGACCCCGAGCTCGGTCGCGTGGGCAAAGTGACGCACGTCAACACCGACTATATCGAGCGCTTACTCGATAGCGAGTACATCCCCGTCATCGCTACCGTCGCGGCGGGGGAGGACGGCGGTTTCTTCAACATCAACGCCGATACCGCCGCCGGTGCCGTTGCGGCAGCGCTCCACGCGCACAAGGCGATCTTTTTGACCGACGTCGACGGCCTGTACAAGGACTTTAGCGATAAAGACTCACTCATCTCCAACCTAACACTCGACGAGGTTAACGAAATGCTCTACGGCGGCGAGGTCGATAAGGGCATGATTCCCAAGCTGCACGCGGCCGTCGATGCGCTTGCCGGCGGCGTATTTCGCGCTCACATCATCAACGGCACCACGCCGCATTCGCTGCTGCTGGAGCTGCTGACCGATGCCGGCGTCGGCACCGTGATCCATTCCACCGAGACGGCTTACGAGTTCGATACGCATCCGCATCCGCTTTCGACGTTTGCTGCGCGTCTGACCGAGAACCTCGACGAGGTCGAGAAGCTTCAGACGGTCTAACTGACCCTCAGCCGCCCCATTTCTGCACCCATAGGCCTGCGCCGTCCGGCGCTCAACGAAAGGCATCCCATGTCACTTGCAGCTCAGCAATCGCTTGAATCCCATTACGTTATGCATACCTTTGGCCGCTCTCCGGTCGAGTTTGTCGAGGGTCACGGCATGAAGCTCACCGGCGACGATGGTCGTGAGTACCTCGACTTTCTTGCCGGCATCGGCGTGTGCAGCCTAGGTCATGGCGACCCGGCTGTGCTCTCGGCGCTCGAGGCACAGACCAAAAAGCTCATGCATGTCTCCAATTACTTCTACATCGAGCAGCGTGGACAGGTCGCGGCGCTGCTGTCCAAGCTTGCTAACGACGACGTAGATGGTGCGCGCGTGCTTGCCGATGCCATTGTCGCCGGCGATGAGACCACGGCAGCTGCTCTTGGTGCCCCGGCTGCGGATGAGCAGGTTTGGGAGACCTTCTTTGCCAACTCCGGCGCCGAGGCCAACGAGGGCTCGATGAAGCTCGCGCGCCTGTACGCCAAGCGTGCCGGTAACGGCGGCAACACTATCGTGTGCATGCGCGGCGGCTTCCACGGCCGTACGCTCGAGACCATTGCCGCCACTATGCAGGATTGGCTGCAGGATAGTTTCCGCCCGCTGCCGGGTGGCTTTGTGGCCTGCACGCCCAACGATATCGATGAACTGCGTGCGATCTTCAGGCAGCTGGGGAGCGAAATTTGTGCCGTGATGCTCGAGCCGATCCAGGGCGAGAGTGGTGTGCACCCCATGACCGAGGAGTTTATGGCGGCAGCGCGCGACCTGGCACACGAAGTGGGCGCCGTGCTTATCGCCGACGAGGTCCAGTGCGGCATCTTCCGCTCCGGCAAGCCGTTTGCATTCCAAACCTATGGCGTGGAACCCGACATCATGAGCCTTGCCAAGGGCATTGCTGATGGCGTGCCCATGGGTGCCGTCGTGGCAAAGAAGGAGATTGCCGACGTGTTTAAGCCGGGCGACCACGGCTCGACCTTTGGCGGTAGCTGCTTGGCCGTCGCGGCGTGCGCCGCGACGCTCTCCGCGCTCGTGCGCGGCGATTATGCCGACCATGCTGCCAAGGTGGGTGCCTATATGGAGGCAAAGCTCGCCAAGCTGCCGCACGTGACCGAGGTACGTGGCCGCGGCTTGATGCTCGGCTGTGATTTGGATGATGCCGCGGGCGACGCGCATGATGTTGTTGCCCGCGCGCTGACCGCCGGTGCCGTGACCAACGCTACAGGTGCGCATACGCTGCGTTTCCTGCCGCCACTTGTCTGCGAAGAAGCCGACGTGGACAGCCTGATCGAGATCCTGTCGGACGTTTTGGCCTAACACAGCGCAATAACTTAATTTGGACCGGGTTCCGGGGTAGCGCACAGAGATGTGGTGTAAGAGGCGGGGCATGCCCCGCCTCTTACACCACATCT
>UQNH01000071.1:0-9751 GCA_900542365.1 uncultured Collinsella sp.
CCCGCTCCCGCACCGGCTCCTGCCGCTGCTCCCGCGGCCGGCACATGGACCTGCAGCTGCGGCGCCACCAACACCGGCAAGTTCTGCTCCGAGTGTGGCAGTCCCGCACCCGCCCCGGCACCGGCCAAGTGGTTCTGCCCCAACTGCGGCAGCGAAAACGGCGGCAAGTTCTGCAGCAACTGCGGAACGCCCAGGCCCTAGCCCCTCTATCTGGTAATTGGCGGGGGATCCGCCACCCCCGCATTTGCTTCTATGGGTTTCGTTCGATAAAGGAGGACACCATGAAGACAACGTTCAAAAAGTCCGTACTCGCATTTCTGACATGCGTCCTTGCGCTCGCCTTTGCCCTGACGGGCTGCAGCGGCGGCGGCAAAGACCCCAAGGCCAACTTCGTCGGCAGCTGGGAACTCTCGGGTGGAACCATGGAGGGCGAAGAGCTGACCGATGAGTACATGAAGATGCTCGAGGATTGGGGTGTGCACTGCGTCCTGATTCTCGATGAGGACGGTACAGGTGCCCTCGACCTGTTCCTTGAAGTCGTCGACCTTAAATGGGAGGCAAAAGACGCCACCACCGTAACCATCACCGCCGAAGACGAGTCGCATGACATGAAGCTCAAGGACGGCAAGCTCATCCTCGAAGAGGATGACGGCAATCTTGTCTTTACCAAGTCCGACAAGGACCTGTCCGGCACGGTGAAGAAGGATCGCGAGGCGGCCGAGAAGGAAGAAGAGATCGACGAGGCCGTCGAAGACGACGACGTCCAGAAGATTGAAATCTCCCCCGCCGTCACCGTTGCCGATGACGACCTGTGCACCATTACCATCACCGAGAAGTTCAAGGACGAGTGGGGCGACATCGGTTTTGTCGTCAACATCACCAACAAGAGCGACAAGGACCTGACCTTCTACGCCCCCAGCGGCAAGACCAACGTCAACGGCACCATGAAGGAACCCTGGTTCTCGGCTCACCTGATGCCCGGCACCAACGCCACTGAGGAATTCACGTTCTCGAACGGCACGCTCGATAGCCTTGACGACCTGGTCAACACGACCATCGGCATCGACGCCTACCTGACCGATTCCTACGAGGACGTCGCCTCCTACAGCGCAACCATCGCGTAGCGGTAGACCACGACAGCCGCGGATTGGCGGACACATCCGCGCACACCAGACGGGGCCGCAGGAGATGATCCTGCGGCCCCGTCGCTTTTATGCCGATGCGCAACGAGCGCTAGCGCTCTATGTTGGGAACGATGCTGCCCTCGGTCACCGCATGTACGGCCAGACGCATGATGTTGTCGTAGCCGGTCTTGCTCAGGATCTCCGAGATGCGGCGCTTGATGGTGCCCTCGCTCATAAACAGCTCGGCCGCAATCTCGCGGCGGCTTTTACCCTCGCAGGCAAGGCGCAAGATCGACAGCTCGACATCGTCGAGGGCCGCCGTGCCCGAGAAGATGCTCTCGGGCGGCTTGGGAAACGTGCAGTAACCCGCCAGCGTGGAGCGCATCACGGCGAACAGCTCGTCGATACCGACGTTCTTGTACACAAAGCTATCGACGCCCGCCTCGCGGGCCTGATCGACAAAGGTGATCTCGGGCATGCCTGTCATGATAATGATGCGACACTCGGGCAGCTGCTCCTTGATGCGTGCCGCCGCCACGATGCCGTTTGAATCGTGCTCGGTGCACACGTCCATCAGTATCATGTCCGGGCGCTCCTTGAGCGCGACACCCAAGGCCTCGGAGGCATCGGCGATCGCGGCAACGACGGTCATATCGGGCTGGTCGCCAACGGAGCGCGCCAGGCTCTCGCGCAGGATGGCCTGATCTTCGACAATTAACACGCGGATCATGAGTTTCTCCTTTGGGACGTGTCGCTAGCGTTAAACGGAATGGATACCGTAAGCGTAAAGGGCGGGGTGGCGTGGACCTCTAGGCTGCCACCCAGATCTTGCGCGACATGCCTCATACCTGGGATACCCGTTCCCTCGCGATACGATACGGGGGCCGGGGACCCGTCGTTAGAAATCGTCATGTGCGCGACGGCGTCAGCATCCGTCCTCTCCTGCCACAAGCGCACATGGACCCGATGCGCCTGCGCATGCTTGGTGGCGTTGGTCGAGGCCTCGCGGATAATCTGCAAAAAGGCAGCGGCGACACGCGCGTCCTCAGGCAGCGCACCCTCAACATCGATCTGCACGCTCACCAGGCCAAAAGCATGGACGATATCGCCCAGTTGCTCTGCCGGTTCGGTGTCGCCCCCGCTGCGCAGATCGGCAGCGATTGAGCGCAGCAGCGGGTCGATCTGCTCGAGCGACTCGTCGTCCAAGCGCCCCTCCTCCAAATAGCGATGAAGGATTGATAGGCGCTGGCCGATCACATCGTGAACGCGGGTGCGCATGCGCAGATAGGCCGCATTGTCGGCAACTTTTTTGACTTCTTCGATCTGGGCCTGGAGCTCTTGGCCCGCAAGCTCAAGCAGGTGATTGGCCTGCGCCAGGCGGTCATGCGCATGCGCATACTCTGTCACGTCCAGACCGATTATGCGCTCGAACGAACGGCCCGAGACCATAACGTCATCGCACACAAACAGGCGAATCTCGGCGGGAGAAACCTCGACCACCGCACGCGCCTCACCAAAGCGGTCCAGGTTGATCCGCACGCGGTTCTTACCGCCTTCGGGCATTTGCATGCTGAGCTTGCGCAGGTCGTTCCATGTACCGCTCATATCGCCTAGGTCGGTGGGCATATGAAGCTCCGCCAGGTTTTTGCGCATGCAGCGGTTCATGAGCAGTGGACGGCCCCTCGAGTCCAGATACAGGATGCCCACGGGAATCACGTTGATGGTTTCAATCGTCGAGAACGCGGTGATATCCTCTTGGCGGTTACGGACGTCCATCAAGAGCGCCGCGACGGAACGGAACAGGAAGAACGCTCCCTCTGCGATAAGGACAACGGCCCACACCGAGCCCATGGCAAAAACCACCGGCGGTGTCACGGCGCCAACAAGCAGCAGCTCGGCCAGCATGACAGGGCGACGATAGCGCACCATAAGGACCACGCCATAGGCAAAGATCGCGGCATTGAGCCACAGCACTCCGCCCATTGCCCTGGCGCAAACGTCAAGCGGCGCCACCAGATACGAGCCAGACGACGCGAATAAGATGAGCGCCGAAATCATCAGGTGAAGCACAAGGCTCGTCTCGTAGGCGCAAATCACCTTACGGTTATAGGACGAGCGGCGCGATGCGATGAGCGGGACGTGGATCATCTGCAGACACGCAGCCAGGGCAAAGACAACATCGAGCGCAACGATTTGGGGAAGGATGAACGAAATCTGCATCGTCACTCACCCGCCCTCGGCATCAAGACGATCATGCGCAGCTGGCCGGGCTCGCCCTCAAGGCGGTATGCCACGTTGCGCCCTTGCAGAGCGCTTTCGAGCTCTTGCGCAGCGGGCGTCTGCGAAAGATCTTCATCATCGTTGGAAAAAAGCGTGGCGCGCAGCTCGACACTGCACCGGTCATGGTCGCCCAAGTGATACATAAGCGCCGGATGGTCGGTGGTGTAGGCAAAAAACGCAAAGTCATACACGCAGTCGTACAGGGCGCTTACCGTACTGGCGTGCATCGGGCGCCGTATGGCGATAATCGAGGCGCAATCGACATCGATGGTGCGTAGGTCACTTGCAAGCTCGTTGGCGATGAGCTGAATGCGGTCGCGGTCAAAACCGCTCTCCCCGTGCTGTGCCAACGTGAGCGACCCCTTGCGTTTGCAATAGGCGACGAGCATCTTGGCGCGCTGCAGCATGCGGTAACGCTCGTGCGAAGATGCCTCATCGGTCAACGGCGGCAGCGAGCTCAGCAGGTCGTACATCCCTTCGAGCGCACGGGCAAGCGCTTGGTCCACGTCTTGGACCAGTAAGGTCTCGGCCTCTTGGTCTGCCAAATGTGTCTTAAGGTCGTAGTCGGCGGCAAGCAGCTCATTTTGGCGTTGCAGCTCCATGCGACGATGCGCCAGTTCGCGATTGAGTTCGTTGAGCTCCGAGACGTCCTGGGCAAGGAGAGCCGATCCACCCAGCAGCGGAAAGGCGCGATACATTACATCGGGATCGGACGCCACGGCAAAGGCGTGAGCGTGCCCGTGCTCTTGGACCCGCAACTCCTCACGCACGCCTACCGGCATTGGCTTTGACACCGGCGTGACATAGACTTCCTGCAGGTCACGTGTTAGAACTTTGAGGTCAAGCGGCAAGGTGCCGAAAATACCGGCGATATCGTGGTACGACGGGATGACACCGCAATCGAGGCAGATTTCCATCGCCACCACGCACAGGACGCAGTAGACAAGTGAAAAATTAAGCCTCCATGCCCAGGGCACACGCAGCGCATATGAAATGGCAAAGAACGCGCCGCCCAATAGGACAAGCGCGGCCGTGCCCGAGAAACGCTGAATACGAAAAGACGAGGACCGTCCTACCAAGATAAAAAAGGCAACGAAGTTAAAGGCTGTCCATACCAGAACGGTACCGTAGCCCCAACCATATGTGTAATCGTTGCTCCAGGTTCCACTCGATCGATTGAAATGGAAGACCTGCTGATGAACATCGTTAGTAAGCACAAAGCCGATAAGCAGGACAGCCATGACCCACAAAACGGTGCGGTACCGACGCCCCATACGATGCTGTTCCAAACCCGCGAGGCGCAGACCGCACAGCTGGTAGATCAGCGGAATGAGCGTCATGGGCACGTAGCACAGGTACCACAGCACGGTGGCATAGAACGGCGTGAACGACTTATATTTGAGGATGACCTCGATCATCCACAGGGCACAAATGGCGGCGATGGCAACAAGGCGGCGGCGCAAGACGTAGTCCAAGCAGCGTAGGTACGCCAACACACCCCAGATTGAAAATGCAATTGCGGCGACAAGCAGCGGGAGAGAGCTCGAGTGGACGAGCGCATCCACGACCTCTTCGGACACCTCGCTATAGGCGGGCACGGTGTTGGAAAGCTTGGGGTCGGAGGCGAACAGTGCCGGCAAGACTGCCAAAAGCATAAGGAACAGCGCGGTAATGGCGCCGGCGATAACAAAGACGCGGTGGCGATACACGCCATGCGATATGCCAACAAGGAATCGCGGCATGGCGAAGAGCCTGCCGCCCCTAAGATCCGCCACGGGCGCGGATCGGGCGGTCGCGTGGCCGATATGTCGCTCGCGGGTACCCATAGTGCTTTTAGTGTACCGACAGGCGGGCCCAAAAAGCGGGCCACATGTCCCAAAATCCGCCGACGGCGAGGGACGTCGCCAGCGACTAGTCGTTTAAGAACGTCCCCAATGACTAAGACAAAACGAGCGAGGATTTTTGGACGCCCAAATGGCGAGAGTGGATAATCTCCCACTTTGAGCCCACAAGCAGGCCAAAAATGGGAGATTATCCACTCTCATTCTGCGGGCACTCATTTAAGTACGTCCCCAATGAGTGCTTTCACTTCTTTTAACAAAACGCCCGGCGGGCATTAACTGCTCGCCGGGCGTTTTGGTTAGGAGGCTATGGTTGTTGGGAAGCCTTAGGCCAGGTCCTCGCCGTTCGTCTCGATGACGTGTTTGTACCAGTCAAAGCTCTTCTTTTTGGAACGCTTGAGGGTGCCGTTGCCCGCATCATCGCGGTCGACATAGATAAAGCCGTAGCGCTTGGACATCTCGCCCGTGCCGGCAGACACCAGGTCGATCGGGCCCCAGGTGGTGTAGCCCAGCAGGTCAACGCCGTCCTCGGTCACCGCATCGCGCATCGCGGCAATATGCTGGCGCAGGAAGTCGATACGGTAGTCGTCGTTGATGGAGCCGTCCTCCTCGACAACGTCCTTGGCGCCCAGGCCGTTCTCGACCACAAACAGCGGCTTCTGATAACGGTCGTACAGGTCGTTGAGCGTAATACGGAAGCCCAGCGGATCGATGGCCCAGCCCCACTGGCTCTCCTGCAGGTAGGGATTCTTGGCGCCGGCGAAGGCGTTGCCCTGGGTGCGCTCGACATCGGGGTTATCGGCACCGGCGGAGCAACGGGTGCTGTAATAGCTAAAGCTGATGAAGTCGACGGTGTTGGCGGCCAGGATCTCGCGGTCCTCGTCCGTCATACCCACATCGATGCCTAGACGCTCGAGCTTCTTGACGGCATAGGCCGGATAGTAGCCGCGGCTCTGGACGTCGACAAAGAAATAGTTGCTCTGGTTGTCAATCTGCGCCTGGCGCACATCGCCCGGACGGCAGCTGTAGGGGTAGTAGCTACCTGCGGCGAGCATGCAGCCGATCTTGACCTCAGGGTCGATTTCGTGGGCGATCTTGGTTGCCCAAGCGCTGGCGACGAGCTCGTTGTGGGCGGCCAGGTACTCGACGGCCTCCTTGTTCTCGCCCTCCTCAAAGACCAGACCGGCACCCATAAACGGCAGGTGCAAGATCATATTGATCTCGTTAAAGGTGAGCCAGTACTTTACCAGGCCCTTGTAGCGGGTGAAGATCGTGGTCGCGAGGTTCTTGTAGAAGTCGATGAGCTTGCGGTTGCGCCAGCCTCCGTACTCCTTGATGAGGTGAATCGGGCAGTCGAAGTGCGTGATGGTCACGAGCGGCTCGATGCCGTGCGCCTGGCACTCGCGGAACACGTCCTCGTAGAAGGCCAGGCCGGCCTCGTTGGGCTCGGTCTCGTCACCGTTGGGGAAGATGCGGGTCCACGCCAGGCTCATGCGGAAGGTCTTAAAGCCCATCTCGGCAAAGAGGGCGATGTCCTCCTTGTAGTGGTGGTAGAAATCGATGCCGGTCTGCGCGGGGTAGTAATAACCGTCCTCGAAGTCGAGCATCTTGCGCTGGCCGGAGACCACCGCGTAGCGCTCGGGGCCGTGCGGCGCCACGTCCACGTTGGCCAAGCCGCGGCCGTCCACGTTGTAGGCACCCTCGCACTGGTTGGCAGCCGTTGCGCCGCCCCACAGGAAGTCTTTACGGAAAGCCATACATCGATCCTTTCATACGCTGCTTGTCGTAGCTTCAGTATCCCCGCAAACAGCGCGCTGCTCAACGACAGCGGCGCAGGCCGACACTTCTTTTCGCGCACAGGCGCCCCGCAGCCGCCCCCGTCTGACACTTTTTGATACCGCCGCCCCAAACCACCACAAAGGGGACAGGCACCTTTGTGGTGGTTTGGGCCCGGTTTGTCTCGATCTGTAACAGGTAGAGACGATTTAGCCCGCTAGATGTTACAGATCGAGACAAACAGGAAGCCCCTAGTCGCAGGTGATGTCGAGGTTTTTGCCGATGAGGCCCACGTAACCGCCCTCGGCCGCCTTGGGGCTGTCGGCGTGGCAGAGGACCCACTTGTCGGCCTTCCAGTAGCAGTAGCTGTCACCGGCGGCAGGCATGTCGGCTGCAGCCTCGGGGCGCGGGCCGTTGGTGCCCGCCGGCAGCGCCACCATCACCTGAAAGCCGCCGTCGTCGACCATGCAGGGCGTGTAGTGAAGCGTGGTGGCGTAAACCTCGACGAGCGTGCCGGCGGGCGCGCGAAAGGCCTTGACCTGAGCGGTGTCGAGCTTGCCGTCGACAATTTGCTCGCGCTTGGCCAGCAGCAGAATAAAGTCGCGCGCACCCAAATTAAACTCACTGGCACGGTGATACTCCAGGCAGTTGAGGCGTGTGTTGTGGCCGTTGCACCAGCCGAGCTGGAAGGGGCGGCCGCCAAACATGAGAAAGCCCAGTTTGTCGGCATCCTTGACGCCTTCGAGCTCCGGCGCACTTGCTACGTACTTGCTGCCCTCGGGAATGGGCGTGGCAGAGAGCGCCTCGAGCACGGGCGACGTGAGCTCGGACGGAACGTCATCCCAAACGTTGCCATAGGATTTGAACTCGGGATCGTTGACAGAATAGATATGCATGTTCACTCCTGTTCGTTTATGTGACAGTACGAACATTCTAGAACAAACATGAGCGATTTTGAACGCTCGTCCCGACCACTCAACAAAAAGGCGCCCCCGCATAAGCGAAGGCGCCCAATGCGCGCGCTTTGGGCGATAAAGCCCTTACGCCTGCTGGTAGTGCAGGTGCTTCTCGTCGATATCGGCCAGGTCACGGTCGAGATAGCGGCGTGCGAGCCAGTTTGCCATGGGGAGGTTCTGGTCCAGATAGTTACCGCACTCCTCGGGAGCGGCACCGGGGACATCGCCCTCAAAGCCGGCGACAAACTCGAACAGCTCACGCACGAGCGGCAGGATCTCCTCGCTCGTCACCTCGCCAAACACGACGAGGTAAAAGCCCGTGCGGCAGCCCATGGGACCAAAGTAGACAATGCGGCTCGACCACTCGGCATGGTTGCGAAGGAACGTCGCGCCCAGGTGCTCGATGGTGTGGCACTCGGCCGTGTTCATGACCGGCTCCTTGTTGGGCGTGGTCAGGCGCAGGTCAAACGTGGTGACGGCGGCGCCGGTCGCCGGATCGCGGTCGATGCGGCTCACGTACACGCCGGGCTCAAGCAGCAGATGGTCAACGGAAAAACTCGCGATACGCTCCATGGCAGATCCTCTCGATAGTCAATTTAGGACGGGGCTCTTTTAGCTGGTTGGAATGGTCGCACCAATCATACCAGTCAAAAAAGCCCCGTCCCAAATGAGCTGCCAAGGACGGGGATCAATGAGTTTTTAATCCCCGTCCCAGAAAAATCCTTGGGCGCCGCGCAGCCGCCTAGGCAGTGTAGGCGATAGTCGCGTCGACAGCATGGCGCCAGCCGGCGATCTTTTTGACTCGCTTGTCGGCGGGCATCGACGGCTCCACGATGCCGCGGGCGCCGTAGACGTCGACGACATCGCGCGTGTACATGTCCAGCGCAATGCCGCAGGCCCAGGCCGCACCCAGGCCGCTCATCTCGTCGTTGCTCGCGATGCGGATGGGCGAGCCAACCAGGTCGCTCTCAAACTGCATCAGGTACGCATCGCGCGTGGGACCGCCGTCAACACGAAGTTCGGCCAGCGCCGCGCCCGAATCCTCGACCATCGCATCAATCACGTCAAAGATCTGATAGGCGATCGACTCGTCGGCGGCCTTCACGAACTCCGCGCGACCCGTGGTGCGCGTCATGCCAAAGACGCAGCCCTCGGCGTCACTCGCCCAGTGCGGCGCGCCCAGACCGGTAAACGCCGGCACAAAGTAGACGCGGCTCGCCGGATTGGCGGCGTAGCACAGGTCGGTAACTTCCTCGGGGTTATTGATGAGCTCCAGATCGTCGCGCAGCCACGTCTTGACGGCGCCGGCGTAGCTCACGTTGCCCTCGAGCACGTACTCGGTCACGCCGTCCATGCGCCATGCGAGCGAGCTCGAAAGCCCGTGCGAGCTGGCGACGAACTCGTCGCCGACGTTCATCATGACCGAGCTGCCGGTGCCATAGGTCGCCTTGGCCATGCCGCGGCTATGGCAGCCCTGCGCAAACAAGGCGGCATGGCTGTCGCCGAGCACGCCGTGAATGGGCACGGGTGCCGGCAAAAAGCCGCCCAGGTCCGTCATGCCAAACAGGCCATCGGAATCGGTCACCTGTGGCAGGCAGGCTGCATCGACGCCAAAGGCCTCGCACACCGGCTCGCTCCAGCAGCCACGGCGCAGGTCAAAGAGTTGCGTGCGGCTGGCGTTGGACCAGTCGCAGCGGAACTCCGCGCCGCCCGTGAGCGTCCAGACCACCCAGGCATCGATGGTGCCCAGGCACAGCTCGCCCGCTGCAGCGGC
>UQNH01000072.1:0-9732 GCA_900542365.1 uncultured Collinsella sp.
CTTGCCGGGCCGAGCCAAAATGACGCGACGCCGGCGGTGACCCCAGCTGCCAGGAAGGTATTGCCGGTCAGACAGCCAAGCGCGAGTGCACAGGTGAGTGCGGCGCTCGCGGCAGCCTCGGTGCGACCCCAGGCGATCCACCAACCGGACATGGCGGCGGCAAAGATCACCGCGACGGGCAACATCGACAGGACGCCCTGTGCCTGCATGGTGGCGTTTGCCATGAGCACCAAAAAGCCCACAGCCGAGATGGCCGAGCCAATCTGGGGGGCCAGGCCGGCCGCCGCTCCGATCGCGATAGCCGCAATGACCAGGCCGGGAAGCGCCGCGACGCCGGCCGTCTGCATCAGCAAAAAGCTAAAGGCGCCGCACGTTAGCGCCGAGATAGCGTGCATGGCGTAGTCGCGCGCATGGCTCCAGCGCGTGCCTGCCCAGCCGAGTGCGGGGTCGACTTCGATGGTGTCGTCCTCGTAGTGCGACGGCTCGATATCGTCGAGCTCCTGCTCGTCATCCGAAAGTTCGCCAACCATTTGCTCCAGGCTGCGACGGCCTTCGCGCACGCTGCCCAGACCGGCAAGGAGCTGGTCGCAAAATGCCTCGATGCTGTTGGGGCGGTCCTGCGGCATGGGGGAGAGCGCGCTCATGAGCGCGGCCTCGGCTCCTGGGGGAAAGTGTGGTATCAGCTCGCTGGGATAGGTGGCGCCGCCGATGATGCGGCCGAGCGAGTCGGCGGGCGTGGCCGCCATAAAAGGAGCGCTGCCGCACAGGCCCTCGTAGATCACACAGGCGAGGGCAAAGACATCGGCGCGCTCGTCGACCGTGCCGGTCTCGATATCGAGCTGCTCGGGCGGCATGTAGCCGATGGTGCCGCCGCGTGAGCCGCCAAAGCCACCGGCGGACGACAGCCGCGCCATGCCAAAGTCGGTGAGCTTTACATTGCCCGAGTGGTCGATGAGCACGTTGGCGGGCTTAATGTCCAGGTGGAGTACGCCATTACTGTGGGCGAAGGTGAGCGCCTGGCCCAGGGCATCGGCAATGGCCGCGGCCTCGTCAAAGGTAAGTGAGTGGCCGTCCGCGCGGTGCAAAAACTCGGCCAGCGACATGCCATCGACATATTCCATAACCAGGTAGGCATAGGCTGTGTCGTGCGTAAAGTCGATGACCTGCACGATGTTGGGATGTTGAAGCATGGCGGCAGTGTGCGCCTCGCGCAGGACATCCATGATGTCGCTAGCGGGCATGCCGGCACCGTTGATAAGGGGGATGCGTTTAATGGCGACGCGGCGGCGCAGGTGCGTGTCGCGGCAGATCTCGATGGAGCCAAAACCGCCGGTCGCAAGTGTCTCGAGCGGCTGGTACCGCTTGAGCAGCTCGCGAGAGCTGGTGCCCTCCAAAGGAACGTCCGGCGAGAACCGGGCGGTATGTTGCGAGAAAAGCGGCATGGCCAACCCTCGTGCGTTTAAAGTTCGTTTGCGAGCGGCGGGCGCGGGGCCGAGCCGTTCGCGGTGGCATAGATGCTGCTAGTGTAGCACGCTCGGGCAGATGGCGAGGATAGCGGGATGCGAGGTGGCCCGATCGATTCGGCCCGTTTCGGCTCGTTTGGAAAGCGCATCTCAGTTTTCAGCCAAATTATGGGATGCGCTTTCCAAATGGGGTGGGCTGCGGAAACTGCATCCCAGAATATTGCCCTGGAACGGGATGCGCTTTCCGAACCGGCGTCCAAAAGGAAACCGCATCCCGCTTTGATGTGGGGACTGCGAACAAAAGCCGGACCGTGATCTGGCGCGGATTGGAGTTCGCCTGAATCATTGATGCTGGCTGGTGTGAGAACAGAGATAAACGAGCGGCTCGAGCGATATAATGACACGCTATGGAGGCCGTATGCTCTTTTCCCGCCGTTCTGCTACATTTGCCTGCGCCATTGCGCTTGTCGTAATGGCGGTCACCCCTTATCACCGGTTTTCATCTTCAATCGGCCTAGCGTCAGGTGCAATGACCTGGCTCGTTATCCTGGGCGCATGCCTCGCGGCGTTTGTTCATGGTGCTGCGCTATGCAAGGGGGGAATGAGAAGGCCGAGGCATCTCGGTGCCATCGGTGTTTTCCTTGGTGTTATTGCAACGGTTCCCGAATGGGCCGACCTGGCTTTCTATGCTCGCGGAGACTCTATTCCAATCGTGTTTGCACCGATTTGGTTGTTACATGGCGTTTCGTGTGTCTCGTGCTTTGTTGGGTCGCTGCTTCTCTCATATGTTATTTGGGGCACGGCGGACTCTCCTTTGACGCAGAGGTCGACACGGACTGACGAAAGGGAAACTCGTCACCCGCAGGACGCGATTTTTACAGAAACAATAGCCGTCATGTCTTGCCTGCTGTTTTGCTGTCGAGTTTCATGGAGAGTCGTTCCCGAGCCATGGGGGATGCCCCCTGTAACGGCCGCGTCAATTGGCCTTGCGCTTTTAATTCCGTTGGTCTATCTCGCATTGACTGTGGCCCCGCCGTTTTGCCGCCCTCGTGCCTTTGGCCATGGGCGGCGCGACGTGTTTGCCTGTTCTGTGCTCGTAGCAGTTCCTATTGGTCTTATTCCGGCTGTTGAGGCGGCATACTTCGCAAGCGATGCCGTGGTCATTGCATTGCTGGCGATGGGGTCCGTTATCGCTGCTGCCTTCGTATGCATGTTGCTAAGGGGGAAACGGGACAACAATTCGGATATCGCCTGTGCGTCCGACACATTCGATGCGGGGGTGTTTTCCCCTGCCCTGTCGCCTAGAGAAGAGCAGTTTGTTCGACTGCTGCTCAAAGGGAAAACGCCGGCGGAAATTGCCAAGGAGACGGATACGAAGCCATCGACGGTGAGAACAACGCTTCACCGAGCATACGGGAAGGCGTCGGTTGCGGGCTCACGCGAGCTCGTGGCGCTGTTTGCGGGTGAGGGCGATACTGTAGGGCATGAGCTACCGCAGCGGCATGCTGACGATATAGTGGCATCAGCTCGAACGCGCCGGCTGTTTCGATACCTGCTCACATTATTCTTTATCCTCCTTGCGGCGGGGCCCTTGGTAATGGCGGATAGCGATTGGGGGTCCGGTGTTTCGCGGGCTGTCGCCTTTTCCCTCTTAAGCTACGCATTGGGTCTCGGACTGCTTCTGTCGCTACGCTACGCGGGTGGAAAAGCGAATCGTGGCGCTGCGCTGGATAGAGCGGGTGAAGCGATTTGGCTCGGAAGCCCGTACGTATGGGCGGTGCTATCTGCTGTGGAATGGTCTTTTATCTATATCGCGGCATTGATGTGCATACGCGTTCCGTTGATGGCTGTGCCGGTCCTGTTTTGCGGCGTGGCGTCTACGGCTTCGCTCGCTGTTGGGCTGCGTCCGTTTAAGGTGCATGCCCATGCTCGGGCTATCGTGCCGTTGGTGTCAATGGGCATGGTTGCCTTAATCTATGCGGTCGCTAGGGGGCGAATCCATGGACTTGCGGTGCTGACGGGGGTGCTGCTCACATATATAGTGATGCGAAGCTGTCCGCAGCGCAAAATGCTTGGGATATGGATGCTTTGCTTCGGGGCGACGGCTCCTGTTTGGGCTGTCTTGCTCAATATGGTGCAGGATCTGACGGTTTTCGAGCCGTTGTTCCTCGCGTCGTTGTTGGGGCAAAGTTCGGCTGTCAATGTCGTCGTGGCAACGGTGATTGTTTGCTGGTCTGTGCCCATGTTCGTTACGCACATCGCGCTCGCCCGCTCGGTTGAGGACGAGAAGGCCGTCTTGGAGTACCGGGCGAACGGGTCCACCGAAACGGCCCGCGTGCGCCAGCTGGCCCTGCTTACGTCGCGCTCCCTTTCTGATGTTCAGTCGCAAATTTTGCTGATGACGGCAGAGGGGGCAACGACAAAGGCCATTGCGGAGGATGTCGGTTACGCTGCATCTACGGTGCAAGCGCTGCGGTCTGCATCTTACCGCCAGTTGAAGATCAAGAATAAGGCGGAGCTAATTTTATTGTTATCGCAGGTAAATAACGTGTAAACGCCTGAGCAATCAACTCAATAGCGGGTGTTTACAGACATCTTTCTCTATTCATGCGAAGGTTGCCGTGCGTCGACGCATTGTTAACCGCTTTTGATTGGAGAAGGCCATGATTAAGCCAAGGAGCGCTATTGCTCGAATCGGAGTCGGCTTGGTGATTGCAGCTGGTCTGTCCCTAGGGGTTCCCGCTGCATCGTTTGCACAAGAGGAGTTTGGCACCTCTCAGGTTTCCAGCATTACTCAAAACGCCGATACGGGAATTACGACCTGTACGAACAATGCCGATAAGGCATTTAGTTTTCAATGTGCCGGGACGAGTGCAACTGGCTACCGTCAAAAGGATGATTCCTCATCGCTCTATCTGGATATCCAGGGCCATACGGGAAATCCGCTTCGGTTATATACAGACGGTGCGTATAACACAAGCGGTAGCGGCAGCATGAATTGTACTCAGGGAACGTATCGTTCGAATCACAAGGGACAGTGGGAAATGTATAACCTCGTCCGTGAGAACGGGCGATCTGCGGCGCGACTGACTGCATGGGCGGAGTCTGGCTACGGCACTGTTATTGGTGTATGGAGCCCCGACTGCGTCGGGCATTTCCACAAGCTTCCCGCATAGTTGTTTGAAATGGCTCCCTTCCGGCTTTCTGGGTCGGAAGGGGGAGGAGGACGTATGAACCAAAAGCTCGCAAGATACGAACTGTCGAAAACGATTAGACGTCCAGCTTTTATCCTTGCTCTCTTGATTGCGGTCGCAGTTGCAATAGCTGCCGCGCTGGAGCCGTGGGCAAATTTGGAAAAAGAGCGCCACAACCTTCTTTCTTTTGGTTACGGCGTTGGCGTGCAAGCCGAAAATTATCTCGGTCAAACACGTGAAAGCAGCTTCGGTAACTGGATTGTTGTGAGCGCGAACGCGCCACTGTCTGCGTCGGTGTTTTTCTATGTACTGCCCCTGCTTGCAATGTTGGCTGGATCTTGGTCGTGTCTCTTTGAGCGTTTGAGTGGTTATGACATGCAGATATGCACGCGCGTTTCCAGAAAGGCGTACGTGAACGTAAAGATGCTGTCTGCTTTCCTCTCCGCGTTTACAGTGACTGCCATTCCTCTGCTCGTCAATTTCCTGATCGTCTCGATGCTTTTTCCTGCGTATCTTCCTCGGGTCGATGAGTCGACTTACGTAGGACTTTACCTGCATAGCTACTTCTCCGGTCTATTTTATTCGCATCCTTTGTCATATGTGCTCGCATACACGCTGTTCGATGCTGTCACGCTCGGGACTTTATCCATGGCTGTAACTGGCTTCTCAATTTTGTTTCGTAGCAGAATCAAAGCGATAATTGTCCCGTATCTGCTAATGGTTGCGTGGCATTTTGCAAATGGCTGGATCTTCGGCGTAATGGCTTGTGTGGGGTTTAACTGCAATATCCTCAACAGCATCAGGTCGGAATCGCTGAATAACTGGCCAGACATTCGAGCCGGTTTTGCGGAAATCATATTATTGACCCTTGCTTCGTTGGCTTTTTCTGGGGCGTGGAAAAGACGCGAGGTGGTCTGATGCTGTTTAGGCTGGTCGCCGCGGACCTGAGGACCGTTTTGAAGAAGAACATCATCACTTTTATTGCAATTGCGGCAGTGACCGTTGCGAACTTGGTGTACGCCTACGGATTGTCTTCTGTGTATGGGGTTAGAACGGATACCTTGGGGTTTGCGGATAATCTTGCGCTCGTGTTTGCCGGATCTGCTCCGTTTGAGCCTAGGCCCGGGGTCATGTTTGTGCCTCCGCTAGGATGGCTATTTCTCATTCTGCTTATTCTCTATACAACACTCGACTATCCGGCCGAATCGTTGCACGGGTTTGGTTTGCAAGCGCTTGTTCGATGCCGGGCAAGAACCCTTTGGTGGGTCTCGCGTTTTATCTTGGTGGCGGCAGTAACGGCATTTTCACTGCTCGTGGTGGTTTGCTCTGTTGTGATTTGGAGCTTGGTGGTGAGCTCCTCGTTCAGCGCGGTCATTCATGGTGAGTCGCTTCAACTGGCTAATTTGGCGCCGTGGTTTCTCAAAGCTGCCGAGGCAGATGCGCTGCCGTTTTTCATAGGTCTCTTATTTGCTTTTGAGGCGCTTGCGTTTGCGCAGGCAGCGGTTGGGTTTGTGCTTGGGTCGTCAGTCTCGTTTGTGGTTTTAATGAGCTACCTGATCTGCTCGGCATATGCACGACATTGGGCGCTATTGGGTAACGCCTTGATGCTGTTGCGCTGGGGTGGAATTGTCAAAGAGGGAATCGCGGCGGGCTCGAGTGTCTTGTCATCAATTGGGCTTATGTCGTTATGCCTATCGTTGGGTGGACTGTGGTTTCGAAGGGCCGACCTTATAGAAAAGGGGGACAAGATATGAGTGTGATCGTAAGGGGCGTATCGAAGCGCATGGGTAAAAACGATGTCCTGCGCAACGTGTCCATCGAGGTTGACCCTGGGACTGTGGTCGGGCTTCAGGGGATAAACGGTTCGGGTAAGACCATGCTCATGCGAGCGGTTTGCGGGTTGATCAAGCCTACCGAAGGCGAAATCTCTATCGATGGCCAAAGGCTTGGGGCGGACATCTCGTTCCCGCCGAGTCTGGGGATGTTGATCGAGGCGCCTTCCTTTTTGGGATATCTGTCTGGCTACGACAATCTGAAGCTCATCGCTCAGATCAAGGGCGTTGCCACCCCCGAGGACATTCGCTCTGCCCTGCGGCTCGTGGGGCTCGATGCAGACGAAAAAAAGAAGTTCCGAGCATACTCGCTTGGGATGAAGCAGCGTCTGGGGATAGCTGCGGCAATTATGGAGAAGCCGAAGCTGCTTGTTCTCGATGAGCCAACGAATGCCCTCGACGAAGCGGGCGTTGAAATGCTCAAGCGCGTTGTGGCGATGGCGGCATCAACGGGTCGTGAGGTCCTTCTGTCCAGCCATGACGGAGAGGTGCTCGAGGAACTGGCCGATCGGGTTTACTGCATGCGCGACGGTGCCGTTGTGAAAGTTCGGGAAAGGTCGTGAGCGCGATGAAGAAGACCCTGTGGACGAGAAGATCGGCGCTCGCGCTTTTTTGCTGTGCTGCTGCCGGCCTTGCGGGCATGAGGGTGAGCGTCGTTAACGGGAACCGGACGGTCATTCCTGAGAAATATTACGCGGAGGGCGAATGGCTCTCGATGGATGGAGCGTTTCTGGGGTCGAAGGATGTGGTGACTGATGGGTATTCGTTTTGCATAGACGGGGCAGAGTTGCTCACGCCGCGCGAGTATCTCAAACGAGCACATGACGATTATTCAAAATATGGCACCGTGGATACGAAAACGAGACTGAAGGATGCCGACATCACGTGCGTTATCGCCGTAAAGATGCGTGTCAGAAATAGGGATAATATCGACGGTGGAATCAAAGCGTATGTTTGGCATCTGGTTCCGGAGTCTGCGCCAAACTATGATTTTGTAGTCAATACCGATCTGATAACGCAAGCCATGCCGGTCCTTGGCGGCTCTGCTGCGTTTGCCGTGGAGGTTGGGGCAGAAAACGAGTTGCTCGTCCCATTTATGATGCAGAACACCAACGACTATTTCGAAGGTTACGAGACCGTCCGTTTTGAGAAAGCATTTCCCGGGACTTACACGATGAAGATGACCGATCTGCCGGAGCGGAGGCTCTTAAGGTTTGAAGTGAAATAGCTCGAGAGCAAGGCAAAACGGGTCCATTGGCGGTACGCGCGCCCGATTCCAGGCGCCCCGGCCCGGAATCGGGCGCGGGACGAGGCGCCTTCGGTGTCGGCCGGCCTACCGCTTCTTCTTGCTCTTCTTCTGCTTGCGCTGCTTGCCCTTGGTCTCCTGGGGCTTGTCGCCCTGTTTTGCTTCGGCAGCGGCCTTTTCTGCCTTCATCTTCTTGCGTTTGGTCTCGATGCGGAGTTTTTTGTTGATGCGCGCCTTAAGGAAGGGACCGAACTGCTCGGCATCGCCGCGGACAAAGGTGTCCTTAGGGATCGTCACGCCCTGGTCGGCGAACATGGCCACAAAGATGCGCTCGCCGTCGAGCACGTGGTCGAGCTTTTCAAACGGGAAGAACTGCGACTTGCCGCTCGTGCCCCAAACCATCAGGCCGTCCTCGTTGGCGGCGACGCGGCGATAGCGGCCACCCATGGACTCGTCGGCCTCGACGGCATCGATAAAGTCGCGGGCGAGGGTGTGGTGCAGGTTTTTGCTCCACCAGGCCAAAAAGGCGCCGAATACGATCAAGACGACGCCAAACTTGATCCAGTTGCCGCCGGCCACCAGCATGCCGATGCCGATGAGCGCGGCAATTGCCGCGGCGACATACAGCGAGCCGCGACGCCTGGGCGAGGCGACCAGGCGGGCGAAGTCGGTGACGAGGTCGTTTTCGTATTGGTACTCGTTGAGGTACAGGATGCCGTCGTCGGCTGCGGCCTGCTCCTCGAGCGCGACCTCGACCTGGTCGGCTGCTTCGGAGGGAACGAGGTTGCTCTCTGCGTCTGCCATGCTCTTTGGACTCCTATCGCGGCGGGCTCGCCGTACGGGTTATTATGGAATGCAGTATGCCGTGCGACCGCATGGCCGCCGCGGCAACAAGACTCAGTATACCCGGGGGAGCACCCATGGAATCGTTGTACCGAAAGTATCGCCCGCTCACCTTTGACTCCGTGGTGGGCCAGCAGCATATCGTCTCGACGCTCGAGCACGCCATCACCGAGGGGCGCCTGTCCCACGCCTACCTGTTCTGCGGACCGCGCGGCACGGGCAAGACCACCATGGCGCGCATTCTGGCCAAGGCGCTGCTGTGCCGCAATGCCGAGGCGGCGCGCGCCGAGGGTGCAAGCGGCTGCATGCCCGACGGTACTTGCGAGGAGTGCGAGCTCATTGCCGAGGGTAACCACCCCGATGTCTACGAGCTCGATGCCGCCTCCCGCACGGGCGTGGACAATGTGCGCGAGGAAATCATCAACTCCGTCAACTTTGCCCCGGTGCGCGGCAAGTACAAGATCTATATCATCGACGAGGTCCACATGCTCACGACGGCGGCGTTCAACGCGCTGCTCAAGACGCTCGAGGAGCCGCCGGCACACGTGATCTTTGTGCTGTGCACCACCGACCCGCAAAAGATTCTGGAGACCATCCTCTCGCGCTGCCAGCGTTTCGATTTCCATCGCATCGGCAACGAGGATATCGAGCGTCGCCTGGCATACGTGTGCGAGCAGGAGGGCTTCGATTACGACGATGAGGCGCTGGCTATCGTGGCGCGCCATGCCAAGGGCGGTATGCGCGACGCGTTGTCCACGCTGGAGCAGCTGAGCGTCTTTGGCAACGGTTCTGTGCATGCGGACGACGCCCGCTCGCTTTTAGGCGAGGTTTCGGACCAGATTCTGGGCGAGTTTTCCCGCGCCATTGCCGATCGCGATGTTGCCGAGCTCTATGGACTGATCCGTGCGCAGGTCGAGGAAGGAAACGACCTGCTGGAGCTGACGCGCGACCTGGTGGCGCATGTGCGTGACGTGTACGTTGCCTGCGTTGCCGGTGCCCGTGCCGAGCTGTTTGAGGGCGGCTCCGAGCAGGCCGAGGCGCTTGCTGCCGAGGCCGCTGCCTTTGGCGAGCATCCTGCCGACCGCCTGGCCCGTGTGCTGACGGTGCTCGACGATGCCGCACTGGAGATGAGGGGCGCGAGCGACGTGCGCCTG
>UQNH01000073.1:0-9700 GCA_900542365.1 uncultured Collinsella sp.
TGCCCACGCGGGTCTGGAGCATCCAGAGCTTGCCCTGCTCGATGGTGAACTCGATATCGCACATATCACGGTAATGATCCTCGAGCGTCAGGAACACGCGCTCGAGCTCCTCACCTGCGGACTCGAGGCCCGGGGTGGTCTTGAGGTCGGCAATGGGCTCGGTGTTGCGGATGCCGGCGACGACATCCTCGCCCTGGGCGTTGACCAGAAAGTCGCCGTAGAACTCCTTAGTGCCGTCGGCCGGGTTGCGCGTAAAGGCGACGCCGGTCGCGGAGGTCTCACCCTTGTTGCCAAAGGCCATGGCTTGGACGTTGACGGCAGTACCGAGCTCGTCAGAGATGCCGTGCTGTTTGCGGTAGATGCAGGCGCGCTCGTTCATCCAGCTGCCAAAGACGGCCTGGATGGCAAGGCGCAACTGGAGCTCCGGATCATGCGGGAAGACGGGCT
Source organism: uncultured Collinsella sp. (assembly GCA_900542365.1). GTDB lineage: Bacteria > Actinomycetota > Coriobacteriia > Coriobacteriales > Coriobacteriaceae > Collinsella. The sequence continues at coordinate 448 of UQNH01000073.1, forward strand.
TGCCGCCGGTGACCTCGAGCTCGGGATACAGGGCGGCCTCGACGTTATCAGAGAAGATGCCCTTGAAGGTCTCGACAAGCTCCTGAAGGTCCTCGGCCGAAAGCTCGGAATCGACGCGAACACCGGCGACCAGGCGGGCCTGGGTCAGGGCGTTCTCGAACAGGTCGGCATCAACACCCATAACGACGTTGGAGAACATCTGGATAAAGCGGCGGTAGCTATCCCAGGCAAAACGCGGATTTTGCGTCTGGGCGATGAGCCCCTGAACGGAGTCGTCGTTGAGGCCCAAGTTGAGGACCGTGTCCATCATACCGGGCATGGAAAATGGAGCGCCCGAGCGAACCGACACGAGCAACGGATCATTGTCGTCACCGAGCTTCTTGCCACAGCGGGCCTCGAGGTCGGCCTCGGCGGCAACGATCTCGTCGAGTGCGCCTTCGGGCCAGACGTTGCCGGCACCGGAGTACTCGACGCAAGTCTGGCAGGTAATGGTAAAGCCACCGGGAACCGGCAGGCCGATGCGGCTCATCTCGGCAAGGTTTGCGCCCTTGCCGCCAAGCACGAAGTTCATGGACTTGTCGCCCTCAGTGACACAGGTGCCCTGGGCGTCGGTTCCAAAACGGTAAACCCTCTTGCAATCGCTCACGATACTTCCCCTTCCATGCGCTTACGCGCACGACCGTGGTAACGAATCGACCCGCCGGATGCGGGCCGTGAGGGAACTATACGGCCGGATTTGAACGGGCTTGAGCAGAGGATACGCGGTTTGGTAAACGTGCTAAAACTGGCGGTAAACGGTAGGTAAAGTTGGTTACCTTATGAAGATACCAACACAATAAAAAAGCAGGTCAGATGCGATGTTTTTGCTAAATCGCTTTATCAAAATGCTACTAATATTAGGCGCGGCGGGTGGCTCGGCGGGCGCGAGCTTCTTGGATTTCCTCCAAGTGGCTAATGATCTCGGCAGCGCTTTCCTCGATGGCCTTGCCGTCGGTACGCACCACAAAGCAGCCTAGGCGCTTCATGAGGGCACGAGCTTCCTCGAGCTCGCTGCGCACGCTCTCGGGCTCGGCATAGGAGCCGGCAACGGCACGGGCGTAGTCATCGCCCAAGCGGCTATCGCGAATTTCGGAAATCACATCGACGGTCGAAATCAGGCCGAACAGGCGCATCGGGTCGACCTCGTAAATCGACTTCGGCGGCTCCATGCCATGGGCCAACGGAACATTGGCAACCTTGTAACCTTGATAGGCCAAATACATCGACAGCGGCGTCTTGGACGTGCGCGATACGCCCAGTAGCACGATATCGGCACCCGACAGATCGTCGCAACCGCGCCCGTCATCGTGCTCAACGAAATACTCCATGGCCTCGATACGATGGAAATAGCGGTCATCGGTCTTGTGAATCACGCCCGCAACGCCCTTGGGCGGCACGCCGACGAGCGACGACAGCACGGCGAGCGTCGGACCGATCAGGTCGACCGAGCGAATGTGCAGCATGCCCAAGTAGTCGAGCACACGAGCACGAAGGGCCGGATCGACAATGGTGTGGAACACGGCGATATCGCGATGGTCGGCATCGACGCGCGGCCCCACAAATGACTTGACTTGCTCCACGGAGGCCACCTTTGGCAGGCGCAAAACGTGAAAAGCCCCTTCATCAAATTGCCCGGACGCCGCAAGCACCACCTCACAAGCGGTATCACCGAGCGAGTCGGAGATAACGATAACGGTGGGACGAGCGGTGACCGGGCAATCCATGCGGGGCTCCTTTTGCGCTTATACGCAGGCTGGCTTACTTTTTGCGGGCAAGCTCACCGATGTTGGCGATGCCGGAGAAAACGGCCTCGAAGCGGTTGAGCAGCTTAAGGCGATTATCGCGAAGCTGCTCGTCCTTGTCCATGACCATGACCTCATCGAAGAAGCGGTCGATGGGGGCACGCAAGGCGGCAAGGGCGGCAAATGCTGCCGGGTAATCCTCGGCAGCGAGAGCAGCATCGACGGCGGTCTGAGCAGCCTCGGAGGCATCGGCAAGCGCGAGCTCGGCCTCGCCCATCAGGCTGCGGTCGTACTCCGCACCCAGCTCGGGCTTGGAGATATGCGCGGCGCGGGCATAGGCGGTCGCCAGGTTGTCGAAGGTCTCGGCATCGTTCTTGCGAGCCTCGTCGAGGGCGGCGCAGCGGGCGAAGAAGACGGACGGGGCGATGATGTGCACCGCAGAGACGGCGGCAACGGTATCGGCCGGGATCTTTTCGTCGCGGGCCATGCTCACCAGGCGGCCATGGAAGAAGTCGCGAACCTGCTGGGCGACCTCGGCGGCGTCGAACTCAATGCTCTGCTCACTGTAGAGCTCGAGGGCGAAGTCGATGAGCGACGTGGGGTCGATCGGCAGACGATCGCGCAGGATGTTGATGATGCCGATAGCGGCACGACGCAGCGCGTAGGGGTCGGAGGAGCCGGTCGGGGGCTCGCCGATGGCAAAGATACCGGCGATGGTATCGAGCTTGTCGGCGCAGGCCACGATGCAGCCAGCGGTGCCCTCGGGCAGCTCGTCACCGGCAAAGCGGGGACGATAATGATCGCGAATGGCGTGGGCGACCTCGTCGTTCTCCCCCATCGCGCAGGCGTAGTAACCGCCCATCACGCCCTGCTGGCTCGTGAACTCGACGACGGCGTTAGACACCAGGTCGGCCTTGCACAGGTGCGCGGCGCGAGCAGCGTCGGCGGCAAGATGGGCGCCCAGGTGAGCCTCGCGGGCGATAGCGAGCGCGAGCTGCTCGATACGCTCGGACTTGGCGAGCACGCTACCGAGCTTCTCCTGGAAGGCAACCTTGGCCAGACGCTCACGGAACTCGTCGAGGGAGATCTTCAGGTCCTCCTCGTAGAAGAACTTGGCGTCATCCAGACGGGCGCGCACGACGCGCTCGTTGCCGTCGATCACGCGCTCGGCGTTCTCGGGCTTGCTGTTGGAAACGACCACGAACTCACGCGTGAGCTTGCCCTCGCCGTCATAGATCGGGAAGTAGCGCTGGTTGGTGAGCATGGACTCGCAGATGATCTCGTGCGGGACCTTGAGGAACTCCTCATCGAAGGTACCGACGAGCACCGTCGGCCACTCGCAGAGGTTGATGACCTCCTCAAAGACCTTCTTAGGCGTATCGACGTGGCAGCCGGGGCGAGCAGCCTCGACCTCGGCGATACCGGCAAGGATGGCCTCACGACGGCGCTCGGCAGAAAGCACACCGGCGTCCTCGAGCACCTGCTCGTAGACGGCGGGGCTGGCAACCACATGGTCACCAGGGCCAAGTACGCGATGACCACGCGTGGTGTTGCCACTCGTCACATCGGCAAACGACACGGGCACAACATCCTCGCCCAAAAGACAGCAGATCCAACGGACCGGACGAACAAAGGTCGCATGCTCGTGACCCCAGCGCTGGGAGCGGTAGTTGGGCCACTGCAGGCCGGCGATGGTCTTCTCGCACAGAGCGGTCAGAATCGGCGTAGCCGGTGCGGAGGGAATGTTCTTCTCGGCGAACACATACTCGCGACCGTCGGTGTCCTCGCGACGGACCAGATCCTCGGCAGCCACACCGCACTTGCGGGCGAAGCCCTGGGCGGCCTTGGTGGCGTTGCCGTCGGCATCAAAGGCAATGTTTGCCGCAGGACCGCGCTTGACCTCATGAACCTCATCGGTCGCGGTGGCGACGTTGGCCACGAGCGCAGCCAGACGACGCGGGCTCGAGATCACGCGGACCTCGCCATGGGCCAGACCGGCCTCGTCGAGGCCCTTGGCAATCATGGTGCCAAGCTGCTTGACGGCATTGTTCAGCGGTGCGGAGGGCATTTCCTCCGTACCGATCTCAAACAGGAAATCCTTAGCGTCTGCCATGGCTTACGCCACCTCGCCTTCCTGGTCGGCATTCTCGTTGACTCCGGCGACCTCGGCCATGTAGGCCTCGCAGCACGCCTTAGCGACGGCGCGGACGCGCAGGATGTAGTTAGCACGCTCGACCGCGGACAGCGCGCCGCGGGCATCGAGCAGATTGAAAGCGTGGCTGCACTTCATGACACAGTCGTATGCGGGCAGCGGCAGTTTGCGCTCCAGGCAGGAATGGCACTCGGCCTCGTAGTCGTCAAGCTTCTGACGCATCATCTCGACGTTGGCGACCTCAAAGTTATAAGCACTGAACTCGCGCTCGTTCTCGAGGAACACGTCGCCATAGGTCATGGGCGTGCCGTCGGGCAGGTAGCTCCACACCAGGTCGTAGACCGAGTTGACGCCCTGCGCATACATGGCGATACGCTCCAGGCCATAGGTGATCTCGACGGGCACGGGGTCGACCTCGATACCGCCCACCTGCTGGAAGTACGTAAACTGCGTGACCTCCATGCCGTTGAGCCAGACCTCCCAGCCAAGGCCCCAGGCGCCCAGCGTCGGGCTCTCCCAGTCGTCCTCGACAAAGCGGACGTCATGGTCGTTGGGGTCCAGGCCAATGGCGGCCAGCGAACCCAGGTAGAGCTCCTGGGCGTTAACAGGCGAGGGCTTGATGAGCACCTGGAACTGATAGTAGTGCTGCATGCGGTTGGGGTTCTCGCCGTAGCGGCCGTCGGCGGGACGGCGGCAGGGCTGCGCATAGCAGGTGCGCCACTCGGCGGGACCGAGCGAGCGCAGCGTGGTCGCGGTATGGAAGGTACCGGCACCGACCTCGGAGTCATAGGGCTGCATAATGACGCAGCCCTGCTCGCCCCAGTACTGCTGGAGGCGCAGGATGATGTCTTGGAAGGAAAGCGATGAAGCGTTCATGCCTCTAATATCCCCTCGTCGAAACGATTACACGGTTAGGTACTGTACTATAGCGGTTTTTAGTCGATAGCGCCGATGCGGTTGAGCGGCCAGTAGCGAACGAGTGCCACGGCCATTAAATCGGAGCGGTCGACCGGCCCAAAATAGCGGGAGTCGGCTGAGTTCTCTCGGTTGTCGCCCATCACCCACACACACCCGTCGGGGACGGTGTAGGGATAGCTCACCTGAGCGCCGGGCGCTTGGACCGAAAGTGGCCAGCTCATGCCCGCCGTATAGTCCTCGTCGAGCGCTTGGCCGTCAACGACCACCTTGCCGTCCTGCAGGTCGACCGTCTGGCCGGCCGTGGCAATAACGCGCTTGACAAGAACATCATGCTCGGAGGTGCCATCGGGGTTGTGAAACACCACGATATCGCCCTGCTTGACGGGCTGACCGAGCTCGAGGCTCACCTTTTGCGCCAGGATCTGGTCGCCAATCTCGATTGTGTCCTCCATGGAGCCGGTGGGCACCACAAAGGGCTCGACCACAAAGGTGCGGATCAGGAAGGTGGCCACAAGCGCGATCGCGATGACCGCGATCCACTCAAAAGCGCCCCTCAACGCGGAATGTTGCGTAGGAACCATACTCACTCCTTGCTCTGCGAATACGAAGCGTCAAGGATCTCCTGCGCATATGCACGCTCCTGGGGCGTGAGCCGCGCCGTCTCGATCAGGTCGGGACGCCAGCGGCAGGTGCGCTCGATGGCGTTCTTGCGGCGCCAAGCGTCAACTTTTGCATGATCGCCACTCACGAGCACAGGAGGCACGCCCTCGCCGTTGAACTCGGCGGGACGGGTGTACTGCGCGTACTCGAGCAGGCCTCCGTCCTCGGCGGTCGAGAACGACTCGTCCACGTTGCTCATCTCGTCACCCAGGGCGCCGGGGATGAGGCGTACGACGGCATCAGCAACGACCATGGCGGGTAGCTCGCCACCCGTAAGCACATAGTCGCCAATCGACAGACGCTCGTCGGCATACGCATACGCGCGCTCGTCGACGCCCTCGTAACGGCTGCACACAAACAGCAGGCGCTCACTTTTGAGCAGGCGCTCGGCCACATGCTGCGTAAAAGGCTCGCCACAGGGGGTAAAGAACACCACAGTGGGCTTGGGACCCTCTGCGCTAATGGCCTCGATGGCCTCTGCGATAGGCTCGACCTTCATGAGCATGCCCTGCCCGCCGCCGTACGGCTCGTCATCGACGGTACGATGGCGGTCGTGCGTCCAGTCGCGCAGGTTATACGCCTTAAAATCAAAAAGGCCGGCCTTGCGGGCGCGGCCCAGGATCGATGTGGACATGACGGGCTCAAACATCTCGGGAAAGACCGAAAGGGTCTCGATCAGCATGTTTACCTCCCTACTTGTCCATATCGATCAGACCATCCATAACGTGGACGGAAATTGTTCCTGCATCGGGAAGATCGAGCACAACCTGCTCGATCACGGGAATCAGTACCTCGCCGTACCGATCGCCCTCGACAACCCAAACATCGTTAGCGGGCGTCGACATAATCTCGACGATCGTGCCGAGCGAACCGAAGCGCTCGTCGACCACCTCGCGACCCATCAGGTCGGCATAGGCAGCGTCGAGCGAATCGAGCTCAAAGTCGTCACGATTTGCCAGCACATAGCATCCCGTGATGCCCTCGGCGGCCGTCAAGTCGTCAATGCCCTCAAACGAGACCAGATCGCCATCGCCCGTATCGGTGACGGACACGACCGTGCAAAAGCGGTCGCGCTTGAGCGCCGGCGGCGTCAGGGCGACGCGCATACCCGGCTCTAATATAGAAGGAAGCCCCCGCAGCGGCTGCGCGAGGACCTCCCCCTTCCTTCCGTGCGGCTTGACCACACGGGCGATGTTTTTGTACTGGGACCTCAAGGTCCTAGCCCAGAACCTCTACCTCGACAGCAGTGTCGAGGCGAGCGGCCAGCGCACGGGCGAGCGTGCGAATGGCTTTGATGGTACGGCCACGACGGCCGATGACCTTAGCGACGTCATCCTCGGCGACCGAAACCTCAATCGTAGAGGCGTCGTCACCATCGATGACCTCGAGGCTCACGGAATCCGGGTCGTCGACGATCTGAACAACGAGATATTCGACGAGATCGGCGATGCGATCTGAGAGCATTGCCTCACCCTCGAGCTGTGCAGCGTCAACCTCAGGCACGATTTACTCCTCGGCGCCCTCAGCGGCCTCAGCGGAAGCCTTAGCGGCCTCGGCCTCTTTGGCGAGCTGCTTCTTGGACTTCTTGACGACGGTCTCGGTCTTCTCGCCCTCGTTGGCGGCCTTGACCAGAGCGGCGACGGCGTCGGTGAGCTGAGCGCCCTTGGACTGCCAGTCGGCGATCTTCTCGAGGTCGAGGTTGATGGTCTTGGGGGCGGTCATCGGGTTGTAGCGGCCAACCTCCTCGATGATACGACCGTCACGCGGGGCGCGGGAATCGGCGACGACGACACGGTAGTACGGACGCTTCTTAGCGCCGTGACGAGCAAGGCGAATCTTGACTGCCAAAGGAAACTCCTCCAACCAAGCAGCTTTAGGCTGCAACTACAAACAAACAGTTGAACATAATACGCCATCGACGCGGGCAGGTGAAGTCCGTGAGACCAACTTCTTCGGTGTAGTCGAGGGCAAATCCATATCTTAGACAAGAATTCGGGATTTGCAAGCACATACACGCACCCCACATGAGCTGCGCGGTATACTCATGACATGGAAAGACGCGAACATACATACGGTTATGAGGATGCCATGGGCGTCACGCCGCCTCCCTGGACGGGTCCGGCGGTGGGCCTGATGGACCTCGATGCGTTTTTTGCGAGCGTGGAAATGCTCGATCATCCCGAATGGCGCGGAAAGCCACTCATCGTGGGTGGCGATGCCGATTCGCGTGGCGTCGTGTCCACGTGTTCGTATGAGGCACGTCGCTTTGGCGTGCACTCCGCTATGCCCTCGGCCGAGGCACAGCGCCTCTGTCCGCAGGCCATTTGGACGCATGGGCATTTCGATCGCTACCACGAGGTCAGCGCGCAGGTCATGGCGATTCTCGCCGACGAGACCCCGCGTGTTGAGCGCGTATCCATCGACGAAGCCTTTATCGATATCACACCGGGCCGCTTTGCGCCCGAAGACCCACTACTGGTTGCGCGGCGTATAAGCGACCGCGTGGCAGCGCTGGGAGTGACCTGCTCCATTGGCGTCGGCTGCAACAAGACGGTTGCCAAGATCGCGAGCGAGCGTGACAAGCCATTTGGGCTGACCATCGTGCGCCCCGGAACCGAGCAGCGCTTTTTGGCCGCACTGCCGGTATCTGCCATGAGCGGCATCGGGCGCTCGGCCGAGGAGCGACTGCGCCGCATGCGCATCTACACGCTCGGCGAGCTGTCACGTGCACCGGAATCCACCTTGGCCTCTATTTTTGGTGTCAACGGCGAACGCATGCGCCAGCGTGCGCTGGGACTCGAAATCTCTGAAGTCACGAGCCTCGATGAAGAGCGCGAGGTCAAGTCGGTCAGCAATGAACGCACCTTTGCGAAAGATTTGACTGAGCGTGGGGATATTGAGGCGGCGATTGCGCTGTTGGGAGAGTCAGTGGGACGCCGTCTGCGCCGTCAGGGACTAACAGGCGCCACGGTGACGCTCAAGCTTAAGTATTCGTATGGCAGCGGGCGTACGGCACAGCGCCGGCTGCCTCATCCGACCGACGATGAGAACATCTTCGTGGCGGTTGCACTCGAACTGCTCGATAACATCTGGCAAGAAGGCATGCACGTGCGTCTGGCAGGTATCGGAATGAGCGACTTCAATCACCAAGGCGGTATCCAAACTGACCTGTTCTGCGAAGTCGACGACCGCGGGGCCCAATCCAGCGACCGACGCGACCTCTCCGTCGCTATCGACGCCGTCCGAGACAAGTTCGGCGACACCGCCCTTTCCTTCGGCCGCCAATCCCGCTTCGACGATTAGCCTCCTTTGGGCTAAAAGAAAGCCGGGCAGGTGCGGAAAACCGCAACTGCCCGGCGAACGATAGAAGGTAGCTAAATAGCCCCGTCCCAAATGAGCTACTAGAGGAGGTTGAGGGGGAGCTGGGGGGCGTCTCCCCAGAGTTTCTCGAGACGGTAGAAGTCGCGCGCTTCGGGAGTGAAGACGTGGACGACAACCGAACCGTAGTCCATGAGCATCCAGGTCTTCTGCTCGCGGCCCTCGATGGAAAACGGATGCTCGCCGCAAGCCTCGGCGACCTTCTCCTCGATCTCGTCGACGATTGAATCGACCTGGCGGTTGTTGGCACCGGTGGCAAGCACAAAGTAGTCGCACACATCGGAAAGCTCGGTCAGGTCGAGCACCTGAACGTCCTCGCCCTTCTTGTCGTAGGCGGCCTGCGCGGCGGCGCGGGCGACATCCT
>UQNH01000074.1:0-9532 GCA_900542365.1 uncultured Collinsella sp.
GGCGGCGGCGCAAATGGCCGCGTCGGCCGTCTGGAAGGCGCTCAGCGCTGCCTTGAGCATTTCCGAGGCGGTCTGTACGTGCACGCACTCCACACCGCGGGGAACGTCGAGCGTTGTCGGTCCCAGCACGAGCGTGACGGCGGCACCGCGACGTGCGGCCTCCCCCGCCAGGGCGATACCCATCTTGCCCGAAGAACGGTTGCCAATGAATCGCACCGGGTCGATCGGCTCGTGCGTGGGGCCGGCGGTGATGACGATGCGCTTGCCCGTCAGGTCTTGTGGCACGGGGTTGAGCACCTCACAGACAGCCTCGACGATGTCCTCGGGCTCGCTCATGCGCCCCGTGTCCACGTCGCCGCAGGCAAGGTAGCCGCTGCCGGGTCCCACCACATGGACACCGTGCTCGCGCAGCGTGGCCATGTTGGCCTGCGTTGCCGGCGCCTTCCACATGCCGTTGTTCATAGCGGGTGCGATCACGATGGGTCGCGGCGTTGCCAGCAGCGTGGTGGAGATGAGGTCATCGGCGATGCCGTTGGCCATCTTGGCGATAATATTGGCCGTCGCGGGCGCCACGACCACCAGATTGGGCTCCTGCGCCAGCGAAATGTGGTGGATGGGGTCGGAAGGATCGTCGAATAGCCCAACCGCGACCGGCTCGTTGGTGAGCGCGCGGAAGGTAAGCGGCCCCACAAACTCCGTGGCATGCTCGCTCATAACGACTTTGACACGTGCGCCGCGCTTTTGCAGCAGGCGCACGATATTGCACGACTTATAGGCGGCGATCCCGCCGGTAATGCCCAGCAGGATCGTTTTTCCCTCAAGTTGCATTGAATTGTTGGGTGCCGCCGTCATCGCTAAGCTTCCTTGCTAGGGAGCACGAGCAGGCGGTGGCAGTACGGGCAGTGCGTAATCTCACTGCCGTCGTGGTTGAGGTCGCTCATGGACGATGCCTGCAGCGCGGTGTGGCAGACCGTGGGGATGTTGCCCTGGATGGTCTCGACGGCCAAGCCGCGGAACTGCTTGAGCAGACGCTCGTAGTCGGTGAGCACGTCGGCCGGCAGCGTGGCGGCCAGCGCGGTGCGCTCCTTAGTGGCGGCTTCGATCTGAGCCTGCAGGTCGGCAGCCTTGGCGCGGGCGGCCTTGGTATCGGCCTTCACGCCCTCTTCGAACTTGGCGATGATTGCCTGCGCGCGGGTCTCGCGGTCGAGCGCCTCTTTGTGGGCGACAACGACGTCCTTGCGGGTGTGCTCAATCTTGTCCAGACGCTTGGCCAGGGTGGCGAGCTCGTTCTCCAGGTCCTGAACCTCGCGATAGTCAGAGCCGTCGACATGGCGCTTCTTGGCGGCCTCGATGGCGTTATTGGTCTGGATCTCGGTGGTGTTGAGATCGTCGAGCTCAATATCCAGGTCCTTGCGTTGGGCGTAGAGCCTGGTCATTTCGGCCTTGAGCTTAACGTAGGTCTTGCGCTTGGAAGCGAGCTCCTTGAGCTCCGGCATATTGGCAAGTTCGCTCTTGTTGCGGGCGAGCTCCAAATCGATCTGTTGCAGCTTGAGTAGCGTAGCGCCGGCGCTCATAAGTTCTCTCCTTTTGTCACAGTCCACCATTGGCAAGGGTTCAGTATTTTAATCGCATGACGGGGGTCGGCCCCGGCGTCAACTGCAGAGTTCATCAATATATCAACGAACGGCTCCTCGGAGCGGTCGTGGCCGAGCAAGATCACCGGCAGCCCGCGCAAGGCAAGGTCTTGCGCCACGTGGTAGCCCGCCTCGCCCGTCACGACAACATCTGCGCCCGCGGCGATGGCGAGCTCTCCGAAGTCGCCCAGGGAGCCGCCCAAAATGGCGACGGTGCGGCACGGGCGATCAGCTTTGCCCCACACACGCGGGTCGCTGCCAAAGGCCGTGGCAGCACGGGTGGCAAGATCGCGCAGCGTGCACGGGTCGTTGAGCGTTGCAAGTGCGCCCAGGCCGGTGGCCTCGGGGTCGTCCACGTGCTCCAGTGAGCTCACGGGTGCGGCACCCAGCAGCTTGCTCAGGCAGACACGGGCTTCGTGCGAGCGGTCCAGGTTGGTGTGGAGCGAGATAATGCTCACCCCGCAGCGGGCAGCCTCGTAGAGGGCCGCACTGCACTGGGGTCGTGTGGCATCCGCCGGACAAAAGGCCTCGGGTGCCTTGATGTATATGGGATGATGCGTCAGCAGCACGTTGGCGCTTGCTTCTTGGGCGCGGCGAACATTAGCCTCAGTCGCATCGAGTGCGCAGGCAACGCCGGTGATCTCCGCGGCCGGATCGCCAACGGAGAGTCCTACGTGGTCCCAGGGCTCGGTGTCCGTCTTGGGATAGCGTGCCAGTAGCGCGCGCTCGAGCTCGGCGACGATCATGCGGCACCTGCGATCGAGAGCAGCGTCTGGGCAAACTCGTCCAGATCGTCCGGATTCACGCGGTCGTCAAAGGAAATGCGCAGTGCACCTAGTGCCTGCTCGCGACCAATGCCCATGGCGCTGAGCACATGGCTGGGGTCCATGCTGCCGCTCGAGCACGCCGAGCCGGCCGAAACCTCAAAGCCGGCGGCGTCGAGCTTGATGATGAGTTCCTCGGAGTCCATGCCGTCAATGTAGATCGATACCATTCCGGGCAGACGGTCGGCTTGCACGTAGTCACCCATGGTGGCGTGAATGCGCGGGTGGGCCGTTAGCGTGGCGTAGAGCTTGTCGGAAAGGGTTTGCAGCTTCGCGCGCTCCTGAGCCACATGGGGCGTCAGAGACGAGGCGGCAGCGGCAAAGGCGAGCTGCGTGCGCAGGTCTTGCGTGCCGGCACGACGACCGGCCTCCTGTCCGCCGCCAAAGATGCGCGGGCGCAACGGCGTGCGGCTCTTAAGGTAGAGTGCGCCAGATGCCACGGGACCGCCAATCTTGTGGGCTGCGACGGACATGGCGTCGACGCCCAGCTCGGTGACATCGAGTAGAATATGCAAGTAGCCCTGGATGGCATCGGTGTGGAACAGGGCGCCCACGGTATGCGCGGCCGCGGCAAGCTCGCGGATGGGCTGCACCACGCCGGTCTCGTTGTTGGCAACCATGATGCTCACGAGCGCCACGTCGTCGCCTAGTAGCTCGACAAGCGCGGCAGGCTCAATGTAGCCCGCGCGGCAGGGCTGCACCAGGTCGACGGAAAAGCCGGCGGCACGCAGCAATGGCAGGTTGTCCAGAATCGAATCGTGCTCGATGGCAGATACGATCACGCGGTTGCGTTTACGGTCGCGCTGACGGGCGCCCTCGGCAAGACCGAGGAGCGCAAGTTGGTTTGCCTCGGTACCGCCGTTGGTCAAGATGATCTCGGACGGACGGACGCGCGCGCCAAAGCTGCGGGCAATCTCGCGACGCGCGACTTCAAGGCGCGCAGCGGCCTTGCGGCCGAGCGAATGCAGCGAGTTGGGGTTGACGCCGGCAAGCTCGCTGTCGTCGTACTCGCGCTGCGCAAGGAGCGCCTCGGCGCGCATGGGCGTCGAGGCGGCATAGTCAAGATTCACGGGTATGCGGTTTTGACCTGCGGTCATAAGGGTTTATGCCTCCTGTGCGGCCTCGTTGCCCAGCTTCTGCAGCAGCGCAACCTCGGCAGCGGGATCTTCGGACTTAAATACGGCAGAACCGGCCACGAGCACGTTGGCGCCGGCCTTGACGACCTCGACAATGTTCTTGGAAGAAATGCCACCGTCGACCTCGATGAGGGGCGAAACGCCGTGACGCTCGCACATGGCCCTGAGCTCGTGGAGCTTAGCGATGGTGCCCGGGATAAAGCTCTGACCGCCAAAGCCCGGGTTCACGCTCATGAGCAGCACCATATCGACGACATCAATGATGCTCTCGAGTACGCACACGGGGGTGGCGGGGTTGAGCACCACGCCGGCCTTGACGCCGCGCTGCTGCAGATGCGTGAGCGTGCGGTGCAGGTGTGTGGAGGCCTCGTAGTGCACGGTGATCATATCGGCACCAGCGTCGGCATACCAATCGACGGTCTCGTCGGGGTTCGACACCATGAGGTGAGCGTCGACCGGCACGTCGGTGGAGCGCTTGACGGCCTTGAGGATATCAACGCCAAAGGTGAGGTTGCCGGTAAAGTGACCGTCCATGACGTCGAAGTGCACGTAGTCGGCACCGGCGATCTTATCGAGTTCGCCCTTAAGGTTGGCCATGTCGGCCGAAAGGACGGACGGAGCGATTTTAATGGAACCCATGGTAGTAGCCTTTCTGCGCTAGTCGGTGAGTCCGTAGAACTCCTGCGATGGGACGCGGTCGGTGAGAATTTCGAGCGCCCTATCCAAAGTAACACCGTTGTAGAGCGTTTGCTCCACGGCAAAGGTGAGCGGAATATCTACGCCCAGTGAACGGGCGAGCTCGCTGACGCTGCGGGCCGCGACGGCGCCCTCGACCACCATATGCGTGCGCGCCTGGTACTCGTCGAGCGACACGCCGTGGGCAAACTCGTAGCCAAAGGTGCGGTTGCGCGAATGCTCCGAGGTGCAGGTGGCGATGAGGTCACCCATGCCGGCAAGCCCCATGCAGGTCATGGCCTGGCCGCCGCGGGCGTGCACCAGGCGGCTGATTTCGGCCAGACCGCGCGTCATGATGAGGGCGAGCGTGTTATCGCCCGCGCCCGAGCCGGCGGAGATGCCGCACACGATGGCGATGACGTTTTTCATGGCGCCGCAGACCTCGACGCCCGTCATATCCTGCGACAGGTAGATGCGGAAGGCCGTGGAAAGCAGCAGCTCCTTAAAGGTCTCCCCTACCTGTTGGTCTTTGCTGGCGATGACGGCGGCCGAAAGCCCGCCGCGGCAGATTTCCTCGGCATGGTTGGGGCCCGAGAGCGCCGCCACGCGCGACTCGTTACCGATCTCGCTGGCAATGACCTCGCTCATAAGCAAGCCGGACTCGGGCTCGATGCCCTTGGTGAGGCACAGAACCGGCATCTCGTCCGCGATGAACGGCGCCGCCTGGTAGCAGACGTCGCGCAGGTGCGTCGAAGGCACGGCAAATATGATGGCCTCGGCGCCGTCGAGCGCCTGGGCTAAGTCCGTCGTGGCGACAACGTTTTCCGGCAGCAGGTAGTCCACCAGATAGCGGGGATTACGGTGCTCGCCGTTAATGCCGGCGGCCGTCTGCTCGCTGTGGGCCCACATGGTCACGCGCTCGGCGCGCGCGGCGGCAAGGCCGGCGACGGCGGTTCCCCAGGAGCCTGAGCCAATCAGCGCAACATTCATGACTCTCTCCTACTTATCGTCGGGCTCGGTGACGCGCTTGGTAAACGAGAGCTTGGACTCCTTACCGGCCATGAGCTTTTGGATATTCGAGCGATGGGCCCACACCACGGTGATGCCGATCATCGCCATGCAAAACTTGAGACCCAGGCTGCTGTACGGAAAGACCGCGCAGGCAGCGATAGGAAGACCGATGGCGGCGGCAAGCGAGCCCACCGACACGTACTTGGTGATGGCGACGGCCACGATAAACATGCCCAGCAGCGACAGGCCAATGGGCCAGTACCAGGCAAGGATCACGCCCAAGCCCACGGCGATACCCTTGCCGCCATGGAAGTTGAGATAGGGAGAAAAGATGTGCCCCCACACGGCAGCGAGGCAAATGACGCCGAGCATCCAGTCGCCGGGGGCTCCAGGCGCCATGATGTTCGGCGGAAAACCATAGCCCAGATCGGCGATGAGCGGACGGGCGATAAGGACGCAGATGGCGCCCTTAAGGCAGTCGAGCAGCAGCGTGAGCGCGGCCACCTTGGGGCCGGCCACGCGCAGCGCGTTGGTGGTGCCGATGTTGCCGGAACCCGCCTTGCGAATGTCGGTGTGGTTGAACACGCGGCCCAAGATCAGGCCAAACGGAATCGCCCCGATAAAGAACGAGACCACGGCGCAGATGGCGGTCAGCAGAATCGGATTATGCATCCTTTTGCTCCTTCTTCCTAAAGAAGAGTCGAATGGGCGTGCCGGCAAAATCGAAGGTCGAGCGCATGCGGTTCTCCACGTAGCGCTGGTAGGTGTCGTTGACCAGATCGCTATGGTTGACGAAGAACGTGAACGTCGGCGGGTTGACGCCCGTCTGGGTCACGTAGTGCATGCGCAGGCGGCGCTTGCCGTCCACCACGGTATGGCCGAACTCGCGCAGGTCGGTGAGGAACGTGTTGAGGCGCGAGGTGCTGATCTTCTGCGAGCGCGTCTTTTCGGCTGCGTCGACCATTGCCCAGATCTTCTCCACGCTGCGGCCGGTCAGGGCCGAGATGCGCAGATACTGGGCCCAGGGAGCCATGACGCCCAGACGGCGGTCGACGGTCTCCATGCAGGCCTCGCGCTTGCGGTCGTCGTCGAGCAGATCCCACTTGTTGAGCAGCACCACGATGGCGCAGCCGCGCTCGATGGCCAAGCCCATGACCTTCTGGTCCTGCTCGGTGACGCCCACGGAGGCGTCGACGACGAGCAGTGCCACGTCGGCGCGATCGATGGCGCGCAGGCCGCGGACCATCGAGTAGTACTCGATATTCTCGTACACGGTGCTCTTCTTGCGAATGCCCGCGGTGTCGACCATGCGGTAGTGCTTTCCGTCGCGCTCGACGACGGTGTCGATGGCATCGCGCGTGGTGCCGGCGATGTTGGACACGATGGAGCGGTCGGCGCCCAGGATGCGGTTGAACAGCGAGGACTTACCGGCGTTGGGGCGGCCGATAATGGCCACG
Source organism: uncultured Collinsella sp. (assembly GCA_900542365.1). Classification (GTDB taxonomy): domain Bacteria; phylum Actinomycetota; class Coriobacteriia; order Coriobacteriales; family Coriobacteriaceae; genus Collinsella. Next base: position 6,738 of record UQNH01000074.1, read on the forward strand.
TTCAGCGCATCGGGGAACTCGTCGGCGACCTCGTCCTCTTCCTCCGGAAGCAGGGCCACGATATCGTCGAGCAGGTCGCCCGTGCCATGACCATGCAGGGCCGAGAGCGGCGTGGGCTCACCGATGCCGAGCGAATAGAACTCCCAGATGCTGTCGTTCTCGCGATCGGGGTTGTCGAGCTTGTTCACCAGCAGAAAGACCGGCTTGTCGCAGCGCTTGAGCATGCGAGCGACCGACTCGTCCTCCTCGGTGACGCCGGTGCGGCCATCGACCACAAACAGGATGACGGCGGCTTCCTCGGCGGCGGCGAGCGCCTGGTCGCGGATGGACGTGGCAAAGACGTCATCGCTCTTGAGCGGCTCGATACCGCCCGTGTCGACGATGGTGAACTCGCGGCCGTTCCAATCGGCCGTGTGATACGAGCGGTCGCGCGTGACGCCGCGGGACTCGTGGACGATGGCGTCCGAGGTCTGGGCCAGGCGGTTAACGAGCGTGGACTTGCCCACGTTGGGGCGTCCGACGACGGCGACGATAGGTTTCATCTGCTCTCCTTTAAGGGGTAGGGTCAGCGGGAATAGTTGAATTGGCGGGCGTTATGCCAAGGATGTGCTCCAGGGTATCGAGCAGCTCATGCGGCATGGTCGATACCACATGAACCTCGGCGCCGCGACCGGTAAGGCTTGCGAGTAATTCGTCACGATGATACTCGTCAAGGGTCATACCGTCGGCGTTGAACATGAGCTTAGGCACAAAGAGCATAACCCCCGACAGGTCCTGTGGCAGTTGCTCCAAGATGTCGCAGGCGACGATGAGGCCGGTCACGTCCACGTTGCCGCCAAAGTAACGGTTTTTGATGGCCGTGACGGTACCGGCAAGGCCCTTGGGCGACTCCACAAAGCGGGCCACCGTGTCGCGTGCGCTGGCGCCCGAGAGGCACAGCAGGTGCTGGCTGCGGGCGGCGATGGCCTCGCGGACGCGGGCCAGTCGCTCAGCATCGGTAGTCAACACGTCGTCGGTCTCGTCCAGATACGAGCGGATCATGCCGATGCCGTCGTAGTACTGCGGATAGCCGTCGTAAAAGTCTGCCTCGGGAGGATCGATGCCGGCGTCCAGATAGAACTCGTCGCTCATCTGGAAGGTGTGGCGGCCAAAGCGCTCGAAGGCACGGTCCTGGAAGGGCCTGATCATGGCGATAGTCTCGCGCGCCAGCTCGGGCTTGTCACTGTAGGACCAGCTAAAACGGTTTTGGTGCTTGGTAAAACCGAGCGGCACAATGCCCAGGCTGGTGATTTGCTCGTGCTCCTCGCAAAAGCGCAGGGTCTTTTCCAGCTCCTCGCCGTCGTTCATGCCGGGGCACAGTACGATTTGCGCGTGAATCTCGATGCCGGCGGCCATGATGGCCTCGAGCACGTCCATGCCGCGCTGGGCGTTGCGGCCCATCATGCGGCGGCGGACGTCGGGGCTTACGGCATGGACCGACACGTTCATGGGGCTCATGTTGCGGTCGATAACGTTTTGCACGTCCTCGTCGGTGAGGTTGGTCAGCGTGACGAAATTGCCCTGCAAAAAGCTCAGGCGGTAGTCGTCGTCGCGGATGTAGAGCGTGGAGCGACCGCCCTTGGGCAGCATGGTCATAAAGCAGAACACGCAGGCGTTTACACAGGTACGCATGCCGTCGAAGATGGGGCCATCGAACTCCAGGCCCCAGTCCTCGCCGGGAAAGCGGTCGAGCTCGACGGGGGTGACGGTGCCGTCGCGTGGATCGAATACCTCCAGATCGACGGTGTCGTCGTCGGCCTCCCAGAGCCACACGATCATATCGGTGAGCGCCTCACCGTTGACCGTGAGCACGCGCATGCCCGGCTCGATACCCACATCCCACGCGGGCGATTCGGGACGCACGTTCTTGACGAGCGCGCCCTCACCCGGCTCGGGGTCGCGGCTGCGCCCGTAATCGGCCACCTCGGCGGCGTATGCGGGTACGGTCTGGTCCATGGTTAGCGGCAAAGCTCCTTGATGCGCGCGACGGCGCGTTCGATGTGTTCTTGCGGGGTGGAGGCTCCGGCGGTGATGCCGATGTGGCGAGCGTCGGTAAACCACGCGGCCTGGAGCTCGGAAGCTTCCTCGATGTGATACGTGCGCTCGCAGGCGTCTGCGCAGATCTGTGCCAGGCGGCGGGTGTTGCCCGAGTTCTTGCCGCCCACTACGACCATGCAGTCGCAGCGGTTGGCAAGTGTGGCTGCTGCTTGTTGACGCTCACTCGTGGCGGCGCAGATGGTGTTGATCACACGAAGCTCCTGCACGCGCGGGGTGATAGCGGCCACGACCTCGGCGAGGTTCTGCGCGGTCTGGGTGGTCTGCACGACGAGGCCCACCTTGCCCTTGAGCGGCAGGGCATCGGCGTCGGCGGCACAGCTCACGACCTGCGCATCATTGCCGGCGTGGCCCAGGATGCCCTCGACCTCGGGATGGCCCGGCTCGCCCACGACGATCACGCGGTAGCCTTCGCGCACCAGGCGCTCGGCCGCCACATGAACTTTCTTCACATAGGGGCAGGTGGCGTCGACCACGGTAAGGCCACGCTCGCGAGCGGAATCGATGACCTGCGGCACCACGCCGTGGGCGCGGATGATCACTGTGCCCGATGCTGCGTCGTCCAAGGTGTCGGCCAGACCGACGCCTGCCTCGGCGAGCTCGCGTACCACGATGGGGTTATGGATGAGCGGCCCCAAGGTGTGGACCTGAGCGCTCTCCCCTGCCTGCGGCGCGGCGGCCAGCGCCATGTCGAGCGCGCG
>UQNH01000075.1:0-9450 GCA_900542365.1 uncultured Collinsella sp.
GCATAGACCTTCTGGTCATGCCGTCCTCTTTGAATGACAAGTTGTCGCTCTGGTGTCCGCGCAGCGTCGGCCAGTTACGGCGTTTGGTAAAACGCCGTAACTGCTAAGACTCGATATAGTCCTTCAGCTTGCTCGAACGGCTCGGGTGGCGGAGCTTGGCCAGGGTCTTGGACTCGATCTGGCGGATGCGCTCGCGCGTGACGCCAAACTCGCGGCCGACTTCCTCGAGCGTGCGGGGATGTCCGTCGACAAGGCCAAAGCGCAGCTCGATAACCTTGCGCTCACGATCGGCAAGCGAATCGAGCACCTGGGTGAGCTGCTCCTGCAGCATGGAGAAGCTGGCGGCATCGGGCGGAACGATAGCCTGGGAGTCCTCGATGAAGTCGCCCAGCTGGGAATCCTCTTCCTCGCCGATGGGGGTCTCGAGCGACACGGGCTCCTGCGAGATCTTCTGGATCTCGCGGACGCGGTCGGCACTCATGTCCATCTCGGCACCGATCTCCTCGGGGGTCGGGTCGCGGCCCAGGTCCTGAAGAAGCTGGCGCTGTACGCGGACGAGCTTGTTGATGGTCTCGACCATGTGCACGGGAATACGGATGGTACGGGCCTGGTCGGCGATAGCGCGCGTGATGGCCTGACGGATCCACCACGTGGCGTACGTGGAGAACTTAAAACCCTTCTGGTAGTCGAACTTCTCGACGGCGCGGATCAGACCGAGGTTGCCCTCCTGGATCAGGTCCAGGAACAGCATGCCGCGACCGACATAGCGCTTGGCGATGGAAACGACCAGACGCAGGTTTGCGCTGATGAGTGCCTGCTTGGCTTCGAGGCCCACGTTCTCAATGCGCGTAAGACGACGCATCTCGGCACGCGTGAGCTCGAGCTCGCCTGACTCGGCAGCCTCGAGCTTCTCGGTGGCCTCGAGACCGGCCTCGATCTTCATGGCCAGATCGACCTCTTCGGAGGCAGTCAACAGGTCGACCTTGCCGATCTCCTTGAGGTACATACGGACCGGATCGCCGGTCAGCATCACCGTGGAGGCATCAATGCCACGCACGCGGGAGCGTGAACGGGACGTGCGCACGGTGCGCTTCTTCTTGCTCTTGGAAGAACCCATCTCGGCGTCGGCCTGACGGGCCATCTTGAGCTCATGATCGTCGAGCGAGCCGGAATCGTGCTCGTCGTCGTCATCGAAATCGTCGGTATCGGTATCGGTATCGTTATCGTCATCGTCGACGTCCATGGGGGCGTCGTCGTTACCGCTCGCGGAGATAATCTGGATGCCGCTGTTGCGCAGCGCGGAATACACCGCGGTGAGCTGCTCGTCAGAAACATCGATATCCTTCAGGGCGACCTGAATCTCGTCCTCGGTTACCGAAGTCCTGTTTGAGCCGTTGCCCATGAGCTTTGCAACGTAGGATTCCAGCCCAGTACCCGTGCTCTCAGTCTTTTTTGGCACAGATTCTCCCTTCATAGTCCACAGGACTCAATACTTTAGCACACACATTGACGTCTATACCCAAAAAGAGGACTGGATATAGGCGAGAATACGCTGGTTGACCACAACATCTAGGCCTGTTCGGCGCCTGCGGCCTCCAGGCCGATCAAACGGAACGGGTCCGCCACGCCGCCGATCGACTTTTGCAGTTCGCGCTGACGCTGCGAGTCCTGCGCGGCCTGCACGGTCAGCGCACGACGGGCCTCATCATCGAGCGAACGGTCCTGGCGCAGCTTGGCCTGCGCGGCACGCATGCGGCGCTTGATGGTGTAGAGCTCGAGCGTATCGAGCATAAACACGATGTTCGTCTCGGTGGGGTGCTTGCTCGTCGCCGAGATGCGCCCGGCACTCACAAGCGTTGCCGCCTCGGGACACACCGAGCGTGCCGCATCCATGCAGGCTGCAGGATCGGTTCCCGGCGGCGTTGCCAGCACGGCCCATGCGATGGACTCGTGACGTGGGTCAACCCACTCGATGGAGCAGATGCGGTCGGCATACGTGCGGAACAGGTCGGGGTAGCTCGTGAGCATGGTCAGCAGCTCACGCTCCCCCGCCAAGGACTTGCGCTCTAGATCTGTCAAAACCATAGGGGCCGAGGCGTCTGCCGGGGCACCGGCGGGCGTAGAGCCCATACCGTCAGGCACATCGATCGGCGGCAGGTCGTCGACGACCTCGACCGGCGCGGCACCGTAGGCATCGAGTGGGACGTAGTCGTACGGCTCTTCTTCGACCGGCGCGGACACCGGCGGCGTCGCGCCCGATGCCCAAGCACCGCGAGATGCCCCCTGCGAACCAGACGTCCGACCGCCCGCGCTACCAGAGCGCTCGGCTTGCGCCCGCTGGCGTTCATAGTTCTGCTCACGACGTCGTTCCGCATCTTCGCGCTTGGCGACATCGCGAAACACGCGACCCGAACTCGCGCGAACCGTCTCCAGATCCAAACCCAGCAGATCGGCAATCTGAATAAAGTATGTGTCGATCATATAGCTATCGCGCAGCGGATAGATAAGCGTCAGCGCATCTTCCAGCGCCTTGGCACGACCGCCCGGCGTGGTGATGTCACTCGACTCCTGCAGCGAACGGTAGACAAAGTCCATGAGCGGCTCGGCAGCGTCGATGCGCGCCTGAAGCTCCTGTCCACCATGCGCTGTGATGAACTCCATGGGGTCGTTGCCGTCGGGCAGCACCACGCAGCGCAGGTCCATCGAATCCTGCTCGATAAATTGAATCGCGCGACGGGCGGCCTTCTGGCCCGCGGCATCGCCATCGAACATATACACGATACGCTTGGCAAAGCGGGTGAGCGTCTTGACGTGATGCTCCGTGAGCGCGGTGCCCAGCGTGGCGACAACGTTTTTGATCCCCGCCTCCCAGCAGGCGATGCAATCGGTATAGCCCTCCACCACGATGGCCGTATCCTGCGCGACGATAAACTCCTTGGCCCAGTTAAAGCCATAGAGGTTTCGCTTTTTATGGAACACGCTCGTCTCGGCGGTGTTGAGGTACTTGGGTTGGCCGTCACCCATGATGCGCCCGCCAAAGGCAATGTTGTGACCCTGCTCGTCAAAGATGGGAAACATCACGCGGTCGTAGAAGCGGTCGGCAAGCTGCCCGCGCCCGCGGCTCACGGCAACGTTGGCGTCGATCATCTCCTGCGGGGTAAAACCCGCCTGGGACAGGTGCGACACCAGCGCGTTGCGGCCCGGTGCAAAGCCCAGGCAGTAGCGGCGGCAGACGTCGCCACCCATACCACGGCTGGCAAAGTACTCGCGTGGACGGCCGTCCTTACCGCGCATAAGCATGGTGTGGTAGAACTGGGCGGTCTCGGCACACAGATCGTAGATGCGGGCACGCTTGGTACCGCGCTCGCGACGATCTCCGGTGTCATGCAGCTCAATACCCGCACGATCGGCCAAATAGCGGATTGACTCGGGAAAGCTCAAGTTCTCGCGCTTCATGATATAGGTGAAGACGTCGCCACCCTCGCCGCAGCCAAAGCAATGCCACACCTGTGTGGCAGGGATAATGTGGAAGGACGGCGTCTTTTCGCCATGAAAGGGGCAGCAACCCCAAAACTCATGGCCGCGGGGCTTGAGCTCAACCGTTTCCTGCACGATAGCAACTAGGTCGGACGCAGCGCGTACCTGGTCTTTTTCCTCATCGCTAATCACGGATGCCCACCCCCTGCTCACCCAAGTTGTGACGAATGTCCTCGATGTTACCCTCGACGGTCGCAATCAACTCATCCAGCGAATCGAACACACGCGAGGGACGCAGCCAGCGCGTAAACGCCAGCGAAACGGAAGCGCCGTACAGGTCGCCCGTATAACCAATTAAGTTAGCCTCGAGATGCGATGAAGCGGCGTCGTCGGCATACGTCGGCGGCAGGCCGACGTTAACGGCAGCAGGCCATACGGTGTCATCGACGAGCACCAGGCCCTCATACACGCCATCGGCAGGCACCTGAATGCCGTCGGGAACCTGCAGGTTTGCCGTGGGAAAGCCCATGCCAGAGCCCTCGTGACGGCCGCGAATAACACCGCCGCGCAGCATATACGGGCGACCGAGCAACTCAGCAGCCAGCTCCACATGGCCCTGTCCCAGCTCATGACGGATGCGGGTGGCGCAAATGGCCTCACCGCCCTCGCAAAGCAGATCGTGACCATACACGTCAACGCCGTGCTCGGAACCCCAGACGCGCATCTCGGCAACACCAGAAGCACCGCCACGACCCAGCCTAAAATCGCTGCCAACGCGAATCGAACGAATGTCGACCACGCGTGACAACAGTGTGAGAAAACCGACATGGTCGAGTGCCGCAACCTCAGGCGTAAAGGGAACGGCCACCACTGCATCGACCCCGGTTTGAGCCAGGGCATGCAGACGGTCGGCCGTCGTCATCAATTTTTGAGCGGGCGAAGGGCTCACCACGACGTCCGGGTCGGGATCGAAAGTGACCACGACCGCCTTGCAGCCATGGGCACGGGCATCACGGACAAGCGCTTCGATGAGTTCCTGGTGTCCACGGTGCACACCATCGAACACGCCGATGGCAATCGATGCGGCACCCAAGTGCTCGCACTCATCAAACGCATCGGCAGTAACGATGTGAGCCTCGTCCGACTCGACCGCGAAAAAGATACGCGCGAGCTCGCGAGCGGACAACATCATCGAACACCGCCGATGGCCTGCGGAAAGACATGCTCCATGACAAAGCGGCCGCCCTCAATGCGAGCGAGCGCCTTGAGTCCCCCATCGAGCACCAACGCAAAAGGCGCCTTCGAGGCATCGAAATCGGCAAGCGCACGCTCAACGGGAATGCGTCGGCCGCAGAGCAGATCGTCGGCAAGATTGCCCGGCAAGTCAACACGCGTGGCGCCCAGGGCCGCAATGGGATCCAGGGCAAAGCCAGCCGCGGACTCGGGAGAAAGCTCCTCGACCGCATGACAAGCGCCAATGGAAACAACACCGGAGGCCGTGCGGCGCAGCGCGGAAATGTGCGCGGCGCTCTCGCAGGCGCGGCCCAAGTCGCGAGCGAGCGCACGGATATAGGTACCCTTGCTCACTGAGAACGCCACGGTCCACACACACGTATCACCTTCGCCTCCCACAGCGATCAGGTCGGCGGCATAGACCTCGACAGGGCGCGGAGGTAGGTCCACCGCATTGCCCTCACGAGCAGACTTGTAGGCGCGAACGCCATTGACCGAGATGGCCGAAAACGCCGGCGGCACCTGCATCTGCGGACCCAGCATGGCGGCCAAGCGCTCACGGGCATAGGCAGGATCGCGGAGCTCGTTGGCAACAGCCACGGTGCGGACGGCCTCGCCCTCCGCATCATCGGTATTGGTCTCGGCGCCAAACGAAATGTCGGCGACGTAGCTTTTGGTATCGAGGGTCAGCATGCCCAGCAGACGGGTGGCCTGGCCCACACCCACCACCATGACACCCGATGCCATTGGGTCGAGCGTTCCGGCATGACCAACGCGCCGCTCATGGAGGGCGCGCCGGCATTTCGAAACCACATCGTGGGACGTGCAGCCTACCGGCTTATCGACGGCGAGCAGCATATTCAGTTGAGAAGGCGTACGACGAGCCATGTACCATCCAAAAAGTTAAAGCTCGACGGTCACCGAAGCGGGATCCTCCCCCACCAGCTCGGCCAGCATGGGAAGTGCCACGGTAAGCGTCTCGAGAATCGTTCCGTTGTTGGAGAAACCGGCGGCAGCGGGATGTCCGCCTCCGCCAAAGGCAGCAGCGATCTCGGACACGTTGAGGTCGCCCTTGGAGCGCAGGTTGCCGCGCACCTTGGTATCGCCCTCAATGCCCTTCAGGAACAGACAGACCTCGACGCCCATCACCGAGCGCACCACGTCAACCAGACCGTCGCACTCATCCGAGGTGACACCGCAGGCCTCAAGGTCACTCTGGTACGCGTAGCTATACGCGACGCGCCCGTGGGCTACTGTCTTAATGCGGCCCATAACGATGGACTTGAGGTGCAAAAACTCAACGCGCATGCTCTGGTAAACCTCGAGTGCCACACGCGCCGGATCGGCACCGTGGGCAACAAGACGCGAGGCTGCATGGAACGCGGCTGCATCGGCGTTTTGGTACTGAAAACGGCCGGTATCGGTAACCAAGCCACACAGCAGGCAGGTCGCAACGCCATCACGTGCGACAATGCCGCAATTGTCCAAGAAGCGGTCGATGATCATGGCGCAGGCTGCAGCTTCGACGCGCCTCAGGCTGAGCTCGGCAAACTCCTCGCGCGCCGGATGGTGATCGAAGCACACCACATGCTTGGAGCGACGAAGCACCTCGGCGGAATTATTGAGACGCTCGACGACCGGCACGTCCACCGAGATGAACAGGTCCGGATTGCCGGTATACGCAGATGCCGGTACCAGGCGATCGGAGCCTTCCATAAAGCGGTAGATGCGCGGAACCGGATCATCGTCTGCCAGCAGCAGGGCAATGTCCTTGTTAGGGAAAAACTTCATAAGCGAGAGGCCCAGACCCAACACGGAGCCCAGGGCGTCGCCATCGGGAGAAGTGTGTCCCGAAATCGCAATGGAGGACGCACCCTCGATGAGCTCGAGGATGCGTCGCTGAATATCTGCAGACTCGCACGAGGCGAGGTCGGCGGAATTAGTCATCTAAAGCTGCCTCCTGGGCGGCATCCGCTATCGGATAGCCGTCCTCGTCCTTTTCGATCGCAAGCGTGGCGGGAACGTTTTCCAGCGCACGCGTGATGCGCTCGGCCTCATCGGTCGAGCGATCGATGCGAAAATCGAGCTCGGGCGTGACACGCCAATCGAGCGAGCGAGCCAACAGGCTGCGAATACGGCCCTTGGCGCTTGCGAGCGCCTCCATGACCTCGTCGTAGCGGCTCGCATCGCACGACACGTACACACGCGCAAACGAACGGTCCACCGCGACCTCGACCGCGGTCAAAGTAACCAGGTCGAGACGCGGATCGGAAACCTCAAAGAGCAGGATATAACCAAGCTTCTCGCGAAGCTGCTCGCCCAGACGGCGGGTTGCCTGCGTTTGCTTCATAGCGCTACCCCCTACTCGGTACGGGCAACCTGGTCGATGCGGTAACCCTCGATCTGGTCGCCGGGCTTGATGTCCTGGAAGTTCTCCAGGCCAATGCCGCCCTCGGAACCGCTCTTGAGGCTCTTGGCCTCGTCCTTGTAGTGGCGCATCGAGGCGATCTTGCCGTTGAAGACCACGATGCCGTCGCGCACCAGACGCACGGAATCGGTCGCGGCGATCTCGCCCTCTTCGACACGGACACCGGCGGCGATACCGACTTTGGGCACCTTGAAGGTGTCCAGGACGGTCGCGGTACCCGTGGAGACCTCGACCTCGGTGGGCTTAAGCATGCCGATACGGGCAGCGTCGAGTTCCTCGAGGCACTTGTAGATGACGTCGTAGCAACGGATCTCGACGCCCTCACGCTCGGCGGCGGAGCGGGCCTTACCGTCGGGACGGACGCCAAAGCCGATGATGATGGCGTTGGAGGCGTCGGCCAGGACGACGTCGGTCTCGTTGATGGCACCAACGGCGGAGTGGATCGTGTTGATGCGGACCTCGGACTGATCCATCTTGTCGAGCGAATCCTGAAGGGCCTCGATGGAACCCTGGACGTCGGCCTTGATGATCAGGTTGAGCTCCTTGACCTCGGCGTCGGCAATGGTCTCGAAGAGGTTCTCGAGCGTGACGTGCTTGACGCGGCTCTGCTCCTCGATACGGGCCTTGAGCGAACGCTCGTCCGCAAGGGCACGAGCCTCGCGCTCGTCCTCGAACACGCGGAACTCGTCACCGGCGTTGGGTACGGACTGCAGACCCAGGATCTCGACGGCGTCGGAGGGACCGGCCTCGGTGACGGCGCGGCCCTTGGGGTCGAGCATGGCGCGGACGCGGCCGTAGGTGAGGCCGGCGACCAGCGTATCGCCCACGTGCAGGGTACCGCGGGTCACGAGCACGGTAGCGACCGAGCCGCGGCCCTTGTCGAGCTTAGCCTCGAGGACGTTACCGGAGGCAAAAGTGTCGGGGTTGGCCTTGAGCTCGAGCACGTCGGCCTGGAGCAGCACGGTCTCGAGCAGATCGTCGATACCGATCTTCTGCTTGGCCGAAATGTTGACGAACATGTTCTGTCCGCCCCACTCCTCGGGGATGACACCGTACTCGGTGAGCTCCTGGCGCACGCGGTCGGGGTTGGCGCCCGGCTTATCGATCTTGTTGACGGCGACGACGATGGGTACGCCGGCGGCCTTGGCGTGGTTGATCGACTCGACGGTCTGGGGCATGACGCCGTCGTCGGCAGCCACGATCAGAATGACGATGTCGGTCACCTTGGCACCACGGGCACGCATGGCCGTAAAGGTGGCATGGCCCGGGGTATCGATGAAGGTGATCTTGCGGTCGTTGATCATAACCTGCGAAGCGCCGATTGCCTGGGTAATGCCGCCCGCCTCGCCGGCAGCGACGCCGGTGTGACGGATGGCGTCGAGGAGGCTCGTCTTGCCGTGGTCGACGTGGCCCATGACGGTGACGACCGGGGCGCGCGGCTTAAGGTCGGCGGGATCGTCGTAGAACGAGAAGGTGTTCTCCTCCTCGGGGGTGATGATCTTGATCTGACGACCCAGGTCGTCGGCAACGAGCTCGACAAGGTCATCGGACATGGACTGCGTCATGGTAAGCGGCGTACCCAGCAGGAACAGTCGCTTGATGATGTCGTTGGCCGGAACGTCGAGCGCCTCGGCGAGCTCCTGAACGGTAACGCCCTGGGAGACCTTGATGGCGTCGAGGTCCTCGGGGTTCACGCCCTGGGCCAGCGCCTCCTCTATCTTGCGCTCCTCCTGAGCCTTGGCAGCCTCGCGCTCGCGCTTCTCCTTGCGCTTTTTGCGGCGACCGGTGGACTCGCGAGAGGCCTCCTCGACGGCGGCACGAGCCTCCTCGAGCACCTTCTCGCGGCTGTACTCCTCGGCCTCGCGCGCCATGCGGCTGTAGTGGTCCTCTTCGTTGTTGTGACCGCCCTTGCGCTTCTTGCCCTTGCCCTGCTTGTCGGGGTTGGGGAAGTCCATACCGGCAGCGACGTTGTTGCTGGCATTGGTGCGATGGCTGTGGGGACGGCTCTCGGAGGCGTTGCGCTCGGAGTTGTTGTCGGAGGCGTTGCGATCGTTACGACGGCCACCGCGACGGTCGTTGTTGCCGCCACGACGGTTGCCGCGCTCGGCAGCGCGCTCGGCCTTGGCCTTCTGCTCGGCGTCCTTCTTCTCCTTGAGCACGGTCTCCTGTGCGGCAATCTGGTCAAGCAGCGAACGGAAACGCGAACCGGAGTCGGAAGCGGGAACGGCGCGGCGCTGGGCCTCGCGGGCAGCCTCCTCCTTCTCGCGGGCAAGGCGCTCCTGCTCGGGCTTCTTCTTGGCCTCGGCCTCGGC
>UQNH01000076.1:0-9223 GCA_900542365.1 uncultured Collinsella sp.
TCCACCGTCAAGCATACCGCCCCTTCCCTATCGGCCAGACTCCCGTAAGCACTCGTGTTTTGTGCACGGACGCAAAAGAAGGCGCCCCCATGCTCAAGGGGCGCCTTCTTTCAATTCCGTCAAGCCATCCCGCGGGCTCCTGTTAAGGAAGAGCCCAGGCTTGGTGGAGTCGTTTCGAAGCCGGCGAGTTAGCGAACCGGCCTCAAATTGGCGAGCCGCACGGCTCGCATGCGAGTTTTAGAGCGATTGCTCGGCCGCAATCTCGGCCTGCTCGAACTCGAAGGCAGTCTCCGCATCCTCGGCGGCAGCCTGCTCGTTGCCCAGCGCGTCATCGTACTCGGTGGACATGGTGGCCTCGGCCACGATCTCCTGCTCGACGCGCTCCAGATCCTTGGCAGCATCTTCGTTCTTGGCGGCCTCGGTCGCAACGAACTCCTCCATCAGCGTATCCTTGTCAGCCATGATCCGGCTCCTTTCAATCGGTGCGATACCCGTGTACTTACACTGCAGGAGCAAGATCGGTTGCCCTTGCAAGGAGTATTCTATGGGCCTGCGCAGCAACCTAAACTTGAGCGAGCCGATAGTAATTCACTGGTTGGACGCGCGTTGCTTTGCCGTCACAGAGCCGCATCGCGAGTCATGCCGTGCTTGCGGCAAGGGGCGACCAAGGTCGCCCCCTACGGGGAGAGAACGCAGAGAAGCCGCCCTCAGGCGGCTTCTCCGGTATAGAACGATGCTTCCGCGCCCTGCGTTTGCGGCTGGCGGGCGCGCGGCGCATCCGAAGTTCCCAGTCGAACGATTACTCGCTCTTGACGTCGGCCTTCTCTTCCTCGGCCTTCTCCACCTCGGAGGTCTCGGCCTCCTTGGCAGCCTCGGCAGAATCGCCGGCGGTCTCCTCGGTCTCGCGGAACGCCTCGGCCTCTTCGGCCTTCTTCTCCTCGACGGCCTCAACCTTCTCGGCATCGGTCATCTCGGCAACGGCCTCGGCGGCGTCCACAGCCTCGAGCTGCTCGACGGTGCCGTCGGCCTCAAAGCCCAGATCCTCGGCGAGCTCCTCGGACTTGTCGGCCTTCTTGGCGACCTTCTTCGGGGCAGCCTTCTTGGCAGCAGCCTTCTTCTCGGCCGCGGCCTTGCGCGCCTTGGCCTCGGCAGCGGCACGGACCTTCATGGCTTTCTCTCGCGCAGCCTTCACCTCGGGCGTGATAACGCTCATGGGCTCGGCAGTCGAGACCTGGTAGAAAAAGCCGTTAAAGTCGACCTGCATGTCGGTGATGGCAAGTCCAAACAGGTCATGTGCCTCGTTCTCAAACGGAAATACCGCCGGATAGTACGAGCTGATGGACGGAATCTCCTGGTACTGGTCGATACCCTCGACTACCAGGTTCTCAATCGCATAGTTTCCGTCCCGTGCGATCTGCTCTTGCGCAGCGCGGACGTTGATAAACGTATAGACCAGGCGATACGATCCGTCGTCCACACAGCGCTCGGCATGCATCTGCACAAAGCGCGCGCCGGCACCCTTGAGCGCCTGCACGTGCGCCAGGAGCTCATCGATCCCGACGGTTGTATAGATTGCCTTTTGCATTACTCGGCCTCCTTTGCAGCGGCGGGCGCACCGTCAGCCGTGCCCGCGTCGACACCGGCCCCGGCCCCCGCAGCCACAAACCCGTCCTCGCCCAGCTCAACGCCACCGTCCCAGGTAGCAGCGCCGCCTACGGTAAGCGGGTCGCCGCCGGCACGCATCACGGTCTCCTTCTGATCAAGGATGCCGCACGCCTCCACAATGGCATCGATCACGGTCTCGGGGCGAATGGCGCACCCGGGCGCGTACACGTCCACGGGAATCGCGCGGTCCGCGCCGCCGATCACGTTGTAGGCATCGCGAAACACGCCGCCCGAGCACGCGCAGATGCCGCACGCCACCACGCACTTGGGCTCGAGCATCTGGTTGTAGATCTGGCGCACGACGGGCAGGTTCTGGGCATTGACCGACCCCGTCACCAAAAAGATATCCGCATGCTTGGGGTTGCCGGTGTTGACCACGCCAAAGCGCTCCGCATCGAACAGCGGCGTGAGCGAGGCCAGCACCTCGATATCGCATCCGTTGCAGCTCGAGCCGTCGTAATGAATAACCCACGGCGAGCGCGACATTTTATGATCCATGGATGCCGCCTCCTAAATAAACACGTCGACGAGGATGGGCATAAGGTTGAGCAGGCCAAACACCAGCGCCACGCCCCAGCCGAGCTTAAAGCAGCTGCGCCAGGTGCTGCGCGCGAAGGTGTTGTCGATCAGCACCTCGACAAAGTACGTCGCGGCCATCACGACCAGGGCGACCACCCAGCTCACCGGGTTGTCCCAGACAAAGAACATGCCCACCCACATCAAAAACAGCACGGTCTCGCACCAGTGCATAAGGGTCATCTTGGCCAGCGTGCCGCCGCTCATCTCGGTGGCGACACCCTGGACAATCTCCTGATGCGCGTGATGCGAGTACGAAAGGTCAAACGGCGACTTGCGCAGCTTGATGGTAAGCACCGCGAGCAGCGCGAGGAAAATGGGCGCGCTGTACACGATGATGGGGGCCGACTGCCCCGTCACGGCGATGGAATCAAAGCTATCGGTGGCAAGATACAGGCCCACGCTCATCAACAGAACGGCGGGCTCGTAACTCATAACCTGCAGCAACTCACGATCGGCGCCAACCTGGGCAAACGGGCTTTGCGTCGAGGCGGACGCCAACACCACAAAAATCGCGGCGAGTGTCACCATAAAAGCGCACAGCAGCGTGTTGGAGCCCGACACAAAGATGCCGCCGCCCACCACGGTAAAGATGAGCGCGCACGCCATGTAGGTATCGTCCATGGTGTTTACGCTGGCGGGGGCCTTGCGCAGCAGCTTGGCAACGTCGTAGAAGGGCTGCAGCAAGCGCGGGCCCACGCGGCCCTGCATGCGAGCCGAAAGCTTACGGTCAAGACCGTCAATCAGGCCGCCCACAAGCGGCGCCAGCAAGGCAAACGCCACGGTGCCAATAAATATGCCCACGACGCCCGAGCCTTCGAAATACTTTCCGCGCAGCACCGAGGGCGCACTCATGGCAAGCCGCTCGGGCCCAATCCACGCGCAGCACAGCAGCGCAAACAAGATAATGCTGCAGCACACGACGCTACCCGCGGGGCCAATACGCTTCTCGCCAAGGGCGTCCTCCGAGTACCAATTGCGCTTTTCGGCCTTTACCTCGTGTCCCATCGAGCCGCGGAAATGACGGTAGTTCTCGGTTCCAACGCCCGAAAGGTACACGTTGACGTGCGGCTTATTGCTCACGCGGAACGACGTCAGCAGCACCACGGCGATAAACGCCACGATAACCACCATCAGATACATGGCATCCTTGCCAATAACGTACGGCACGCGGCCAAACACCATGGCCAAGTAAGGCGACACCAGACCGCTCGAGATAACCGGGAACGCCACGCAGCACAGAATCAGCAGCGCGGCGATGGTATTGAGGGCCATCCATTCGGTCTTATGGACATTGACCTCAACGTTTTGAGCCGTGGGGTCGACGCCCGAAAGCTTGGCAAGCCACTTGCCCCAGAAGAAGAACGTCGCGGCCGAGCCAAAGGCAAGCACCATGATCATGAGCACGTTGCCGGTCTGGGCAAACGCCACCAGGGCGCCCCACTTGGACACGAGCATGCCAAACGGAGCCACGAACATGCCCATAATGCCCAGCATCATCAGGCGCGTCAGGTGCGGCATGCGGCTGAACATGCCGTCCATGTCCTCGATATTGCGGCTGCCGATATGATGCTCGGCCGTGCCCACGCACAGGAACAGCAGCGACTTTGCCACCGTATGGAACAGGATCAGGAAGATCGCGGCCCACACGGCCTCGGGCGCGCCGACGCCTAGGCAGGCGCTGATAAGGCCCAAGTTGGAAATGGTGGAGTACGCGAGCACGCGTTTGGCGTTGCTCTGCGAGATGGCCATGAGGGCAGCGAGCAAAAACGTGATGGCACCCACACTCGTGACCATAAAGCCAGTCACGGGATAGATGGCATAGAGCGGGCTGAGCTTGACCATCAGGAACACGCCGGCTTTGACCATGGTTGACGAGTGCAGCAGGGCGCTCGTGGGCGTGGGGGCAACCATGGCACCCAATAGCCAAGTGTGGAACGGCATCTGCGCGGCCTTGGTGAGTGCGGCGAGCGACAGCAGAACGACCGGCATCACCAGCAGCGCGGATTGCGCGGTTCCGGCGCCGGAAAGCTCGATCATGCCCGAGATGGTCAGCGGCATGCCGTTAACGTGCAGGTACATGAGCCCGGCCAAAAACGCGATGCCGCCCAGCATGTTGAGGATGATCTGGGTGAAAGCGTTTTTTATGGCCTCGGGCGTGCGCGTGTAGCCAATCATGAGGAACGAGCACACGGTGGTGATTTCCCAGCCACAGAACAGCCACTCAAGGTTGTCGCTTGTCACGATGACGAACATGGCCGAGAGGAACAGGAACATAAGCGCCAGGAACTGCGGGCGTCGGTCAGGCGCCGTCTGCCCGCGCAGCGCTGCCTCGTGCTCGTCGTGGGCCTGGAAGTCCTTCATGTAGCCCAGGGCGTACACGCAGATAAGGCTGCCGACAATGCCGACGGCAAGCACCATGATCACGCTCATGTAGTCAAGGTAGAGTGGCGTTGCCGTGACGGCTTCGGTCGCGGGCAGCGTCATAGCTGCAAAGGTGAGCGAGCCCACCAGCTGCACCACGCCGAGCACCGTGGTGAGCGTGCTCTTATATTTACGCGCGTTGTACAGGATGACGGCGCACAGGATCACGTCGATGACGGAGCTGATGATCGAGAGCACATGCGAGGTGCCGGGGGCAACCTCGAAGCTCTGCGGGCCCGTGCCAAAAAACATGACGGCGACTACAACCGTCACCGCCATAATAATGCCGGAGCCTACAAGCCCTACCGCATCGCGGGCGCGGTCACCGCGCGCGAGCAGCATGCCCAGCGCCGGTACCAGCGGAAACAGGGTAAGGAAATACAGTAGCGTCATACCATCACTCCCCCATGCAAAAACGCTGCAATTGTTTAACGTTATAGCTCAGTTGAGGAGTAGCGGCGGCGGGTTTTCGGTCAACTGGGGAGTTTTAGGCGTACGGGGTAACGAGTCTGTCCGCTTTGGAGCAGAGAGGCGACGCTCCCCCTATCGCGGCGGCGGGCGCACGGGCCACTGCGCGCGGTTTATTAACCACTTTGGAGGATGTTCCAGTAGGCTCACGACGGTCCAAAAAGTTGGCGCGGCAAGAAAAATGCGCCCCTGTGGGCGCACCATCCCGTTCGCTATTCCGCCTTTTTAACGCGCGGCTTGCGACCGCGCGGCTTATCAACCAGCGCGGACTCACCGCTCTCGCGATACTGGCGGCACCAAGCCTTGACCGAAGACTCGCTGGGAATCTTGTGCTTGATCATGGCCTCGCGAACCGTTAAGCCGTTTTCCAAGCGGTCCTTGACCACGGCGAGCTTAACTTCGTACGAATAGGTGTGATGATGCGAACCGGCGTTGAGAACGGCGTCGGCACCGCCTACGGCATACGCGCGGGCCCACTGACGAGCCGTGGCCTGGGGAATGCCAAGCTCCGCGGCGAGGGCGCGATGACCGACCCCCTCTTGGAGGATCTCGACGGCGCGCTGCCTAACCTCGGGCGCATGCGTGCGAGTCCTAGTTGCTTCCGACATACCTGCCACTTCTTAGCCTTAACCGTTAATCTGCTTTCTTACGTGCAAGTTAGATAGTAGCATTTTACTGTTTGCTCAAAGCAGTTAATTAAAATAGACGCGGCGTTATCTGGGCATTTGGCACCAATTTACGACATTTCTTTATCGATTATTTACGCTGGTAGCTGACTCGCAGCCAATCGTCATTCGCCTGTCAACAAAATTGACACCTCTTTATGTCCTTTGGCATAGAGGATATAGTTATTAACCCCTCCCCCAATAATTTTGAGTAATCGGCAAGGCAGTAGACGTCCTTACTCCTCATGATTACCGCGCATTGCCATCCACCGAAGCAAAACAAAAAGGGCGGGGCCTGCTGCGCTTGCAGGCCCCGCACCGGTTGACACCCGACGGGACACAGCCGGGCGAGGCGGATCCGTGCTACCGCCCCGCCTGGCCGCGATGTTCAACTACAGCTCGTTGGCCGCGTGATACGCCGTGCGAATGGCGCTCGCAATGTCGGCGGTGCGCTCGCCCGAGCAGTCGCCCACGCAGGTCACGGGCACCGTCACGCCATCCAGGTCAAACGCGTTGGCCTTGGAGCCCACGGCCATCACCACGTAATCGCAGGCGATCTTCACCGGCTCCTCGGGGCCGTCCTCGGTGGTGTGCACGGCCTCCACGCCCTCGTCGGTAACGGCGGTCAGGCGGGTCTTAACGTGCTGTTCCACGTTGTGGGCGGCGAAGTCGCTCATGATCAGCGGCAGAATGGTCTCGGACTCGCCCGCGGCAATCTTGTCGAGCATCTCGACGATCGCCACCTCGCAGCCGTGCTGCAGCAGGTACTCGGCAGTCTCGGTGCCCACCAGGCCACCGCCAATGACGGCGACGCGCCCGCTGAGCTCCACCTTGCCGGCCAGCACGTCCCAGCTCGAGACGACCTTGTCCGAGTCGGCACCCGGAACGGGGATGACCACGTCGTGTGCGCCCACGGCCACAATCGCGGCGTCGGCGGCGTTGAGATCCTCGGCCGTAGCGGCATGGTTAAGCTCGACCTTCACGCCCAGGCCGGGCAGAATCTTCTCGTAGTACTCGACCGAGCGCATGATCTCGTCCTTGCGCGGAGGCGCGGCTGCCAGCACAATCTGGCCGCCCAAGTGATCGCTCGCCTCATAGACGGTCACGTCGTAGCCGCGCTTGGCCGCCACGCGCGCGGCCTCCAAGCCGGCAATACCGCCGCCCACCACGGCGACCTTCTTGTCGCCCTCGCCCGGCTTGATGGCGATGGTCGCCTCGTCGCCGTTCTCGGCATTGAGCACGCACGAGATGTACTTGCGGTTTTGAATCGCGTCGACGCAGCCCTTGTTGCAATTGAGGCACTCGCGAATGGGCTCACCCGTGGCGGCCTTCAGCGCAATGTCGGGGTCGCACATGAGCGAGCGGCCGTACGCGATGATATCGGCCGAACCGTCTTCCAGAATCTTCTCGCCGGCCTCGACCGAAACAACACGGCCGACAGTGGCCACCGGCACGGAGACCAGGGCCTTGACGCGCTCGGCCACGGGCAGCGTCCAGTTGTAGGGCATGGCGCCCATGGGCGGAATGGTGTCGCCCATGTTGCCGGTATGGTTGGCCTGTGCAACCTGGATCATGTCGATGCCGGCGCCCTCGAGCAGCTTGGCAAACTCGCAGGCCTCATCGGGCTGCAGGCCGCCCTTGCCGCGCGGCGTGCCGTCGGGGTTCTCCATGATCACGGGGAGCTTGTACTCCACCATCAGCTCCGGCGCGGCTTCCTTAATGGCGGCGACGACCTCCAGCGCATAACGGACGCGGTTCTCGAACGAGCCACCGTACTCGTCGGTGCGCTGGTTGAGGATGGCCGAGCACAGCGAACCCACCAGACGGTCGCCGTGAACCTCGATGGCGTCGATGCCGGCCTGCTGCGCGCGGGCGGCCGAGGCAGCGATGGCCTCCTTGATCTGGGTGAGCTGCTCTACGCTCGCCTCGTTCACAAAGTGCTGCATGTCGTGGTGCAGCTTGGCGTAGGCCTGCTTGCGGATCTCGTTGGACTCGGCCATCTTGGCGGCAAAGGTCTCCTCGTCGCCGGCGGCCTTGGCCTCCTGCGCAGCCTTGGCGGCGGCCATGGAACCCATGACCATGCGGCCGACGCCGGGCACGTCGTACTCGGGGTGGAACAGCTGCAGCGCGACCTTGGCGCCGTGCTTGTGAACGGCGTCGGCCAGCGCCTTAAACGTGGGGATCTGGGCGTCGGTCGCTAACTTGGGCGTGGGGCTTGCGGTCATAACAGGAGCAACGTCGCCGATGACGATGTAGCTCACGCCGCCACGGGCCAGGCGCTCGTAAAAAGCCAGGCTGCGCTCGCCAATGGAACCGTCGCGCTCCTCGTAGCCGGTGGTCAGCGGCGGGAACATAATGCGGTTTTTAAGCTCAAGGGGGCCAACCGTAATGGGCTGGAGCAGTTTGGATGCGGGTGCGGTCATGGACATTCCTCTCTTGTAGGCGCGGCGGCGATGTTGCCGCGTAGTTGTTTAGAGGATATGGCATGGGAGCACAGTGGCGCAACGGAAATCGGCAGACAGCAGGTAGCGGCAGGTGGATGGGGCGGGGCGGCCCGTCGGTTTGTCTCGATCTGTAACAGTAAGACCCTATTTTGCCGAGCAACTGTTACAGATTGAGACAAACCAATCTAGCCTGCCGAAAGATCTAGATCTGTAACAGTTACTCAGTAAAAACCGTCCCTCGTGTTACAGATTTAGACAAACCGTCCAGGCGGGGACTCAACATCTCAATCTGTAACACCTAGCCGCCCAAATCGGGTCTAGATGTTACAGATCGAGATTTTGTTTGAGAGGCTGAGAATTGGACCGAAAAACACGGTCCCGGAATAACAAAAAAGCTCGCCGGCTAGGCCGACGAGCTGCAAGTTCTTGGTCGCGGGGGCAGGATTTGAACCTACGACCTCCGGGTTATGAGCCCGGCGAGCTACCAGACTGCTCCACCCCGCAATGTCTGGGCGCCTCATGTGCGCAAGAAAGAATATTACGTGGGAGTTCGGTAAACGGCAAGGAAAATCTCGTAGAGCATAATTCCTTCATATTTAAAACCCCTCAGCCCATATCGCCGTGAACGAATCGCAGCCGAGCGCCGCCGACGGCACGTATACAATGGTGCGCGTCCTTTTACGCCGACACCTGGAGTAGACATGCTGCTCGCTATCGATATGGGAAACACGCAGACGGCCATGGGCCTGTTTGACGGAGACAAGCTGGTGCAGTCGTGGCGCATGCCCACCGACCGCTCCTACACCGCCGATGAGATCCACGTGCGCCTGATGGGCTTCTTTAAGATGTACGACCTCTCGCTCGGCGCGGTCGACGCGATCGCCTTTGCTGGCGTGGTGCCGCAGCTCTCGCGCGAGTGGCACGCCGTGGCCGACCGCATCGCGGCAGACGCCATCGTCATTGGGCCACAGACGGCCGCGG
>UQNH01000077.1:0-9082 GCA_900542365.1 uncultured Collinsella sp.
GTGCCGGCCCTGCCGGCTGCATGGCGGCGATCACAGCCTGCGCGCGCGGTCACAAGGTGGTGCTCGCGGAGCGCGCCGATCGCGTGGGCGGCAATGTGAGGCTTATCGCCCAGGAATCCCACAAGGAGGATATCGCTCGCTACTTGCACTATCTCGAGCACAAGATTGCCGGGCTCGAGCGCGCGGGTGAGCTTGACGTGCGCTTTGGGTGCGAGGTGGACCGTGTCTTTGTGGAGGAGATGGCGCCCGATGCGCTCATCGTCGCCGTGGGCGCCGAGTCGTTTGTGCCTTCCGTTCCGGGTGTCGATGCGCCCGTCGTTATGGGGTTTGCCCAGGCTATCGAGCATGTGGAGGACCTCGGCTCGCGCGTGGTGGTCGTCGGCGGCGGCACGATCGGTGCCGAGCTGGCGCTCGAGCTTGCCGAGCAAGGGCACGAGGTCAAGGTGGTCGAGATGGGGTCTGCGCTCGCGGCGCAGGGCAACTCACTCTTTAGGATTGCGCTCCGCCAGATGTTTGACAGGCAGGGCAAGGCCATCGAGGTGCTGCTCAACACTTCTTGCACCTCGATCGGCGATGAGGGCGTGTGCGTGAGCGGGCCCGATGGGGCCGAGTGCGTGCTCGCCTGCGACAACGTGGTGATCGCTGCGGGCGTGCGGCCGCGCACCGCGCTTGCCGAGGGCCTTGCGGGCGTGGTGCCCCAAACGTATCTTGTGGGTGACTGCCGCCGGGCGCGCGTCATCAAGGATGCCGTGTTTGAAGGCTACTCTGCGGCGGCATCCATCTAGCACATGTGCTAGGTTGTACAGTGGGTCAGAAAGGAAGGATAGGCGATGTGGATCCTCAAGAAGATCAACAACAACTGCGCGCTTGCCCGCGATGACGACGGGCAGGACCTTGTTGTCTTTGGCAAGGGCATCGCCTACCGCAGGCCCCCTTATGAGCTTAAGGACCTTTCGATCGTCGAGCGCACGTTCTACGGCGTGGGCGGGGCGTCGGTTGCCGCGCTCAAGGATATTCCGTCCGATGTGCTGCTGCTTGCGGCCGATATCGTCGATTACGCGAGCGCCAAGCTCGACACGGAGTTCAACCCCAACGCGCCCGTGACGCTCGCCGACCATATCAATTTTGCCTGCCAGCGCGTGAGCCAGGGCGTGGTGATCGAGACGCCGCTTTCGTTTGACGTGATGCGTCTGTATCCGCGCGAGGTCGCCGTCGCCCGCCGTGCGCTCACGCTCGCAAAGAGCCGCCTGGGGGTTGCGCTTCCCGAGGCCGAGGTCACCAACATTGCTCTGCACCTGATCGACGGCGAGTCCGAGCAGAGCAACATGGAGGCTACGATCGAGGCGACGCGCGTGCTTGAGGACCTGACAGAGATCGTGGTGCGGCACATCGGAGCTCTCGATACCTCGTCTTTTACCTATGCGCGCTTTGCGATGCATGTGAGATTTTTGCTCGACCGTATCAAGCTGGGGGAGGACGCGGATGCCGGCTTTGGAACGATGCTTCCCGTTATGAAGGAGACGTATCCGGAGTCGTATGCCTGTACGGCAGATATTCTCGCCTACTTTATTTCCGAGCACGGCTGGGAATGCAGCGAGAACGAGATGCTCTACCTGCTGATGCATGTTCAGCGACTTAAGGCGAGTATCGAAGGATAAGGTCGTTTTATTTGGATGGGCCCCTCCCGGAAGGGACCCGGAGGGTGGCTAGGGTGGAATAAAAGGGGCTTTTTTGCTTTAAACGATCGAGGGTGCAGCCTTGGCAAGGGGTCGGCGGAGGGCTTTGGGCGCTATGAGTTACTCCAGGAGCCAGTCGATCACGTTGCGCTTGCGGACTCCTTCGTAGTTCGCGTCCGCAAACAGCGTGTCGAGCGTAAGAAGCGTCTTGGGGTAGTTGTCTCGGACTTTCTTAAAGGGGGCCAACTCTCGATTGAGGGTAGTTTCGTCGAGCGTTGTGGCTGAAACCTGAAAATAGGCTGTCTCGTCTGACTTTAGGGCAACAAAATCGATTTCCCCGCCGTCGATATCGCCCACGTAGACGTCGTATCCACGGCGTAGGAGCTCGAGATAAACAACATTTTCGAGGATATGACCGATATCGCTGCTTTGGGTTTTGACGAGAGCACCTCTAAGTCCAAGGTCAACGGCGTAGTATTTGCCGTTTGTTGAAAGAAGCTGCCGACCGCGCACGTTATAGCGCGGAGCAAAGTACAGCACAAGGCTGTCTGTTAAGCCTTTGAGGTATTTGGCTACGGTTTTCTGGTCGGTTTTGTTGCCGTTGGACGAGAGCGTGTCGGAGATTTTTTTAATCGAGATCCGGTTTCCAATGCTATGGAGTAGGAACTTGGTGATATCGCGCAGGGTCGGGACGTCCGAGACCTTCAGGCGTTCGATAACGTCGCGTATGACGATGGTATCGTAGAGGCTCATAAGATAATCGCGCGCCTGGGGTCCCTGAATACCCGTCTCGGCGATAAAGGGAAAAGAGCCCCGGGTGATGTACTCGTCAAACAACTGCGCGGGAGCCTTTCCGTCATTGGTTTTTGCCGAGCAAAACTCTTTAAAGGATAGGGGCAGCATCTTGAGCTCTACGTAGCGGCCGGAGAGCAAAGTTGCCAGCTCGCTCGAGAGCAGATAAGCGTTGGAACCGGTTATGTAGAGGTCGACATTGTCCTTGATAAAAAGACTGTCGACGGCTTTTTCGAAATGCTCGACGTGCTGTATCTCGTCCAGAAAAACGTAGTTCATCTTATCGGGGACGAGTCTGGCGGAAATGTAGTCGTAGAGTGCTCTATACGACGTAAGCGACTCGAACTCCAGGTCTTCAAAGTTGAGGGATATAACCTGGTCGCCTGTGATTCCATGATCGCGCAGGTAGCTACGGTAGATTTCGAATAGCTTTGATTTGCCGGACCTTCGCACGCCCGAAACGACCTTGATGACGTGCGAGTCTTTCCACGAAATGAGCCAGTCGAGGTACTGTTTGCGATCAATCAGATTCATGAAACCCCTTTCTTGGCGAGAAAAAACTGGAGCAAAATCAATACTTATAGGAAATATCTAAAAATATGGAATTGAATCTATTTTAACAAAAGAGTTAATGAAAAATGGATTACATTCCATAAATATCCGTAGCCGCAGGTCCGGCTAAACGGGGAGGGAACATGGGGCCAGCAAAACGCCGCAGCGGGACTGTTCCCGTTGCGGCGTTTTTTGTTACAGGTAGGCGCCCAGGTTGATGTCGGTTATTGGGGCCGCGGATGGGCCCGTCGGGTGCTGCTCGGCCTTTTGGGTGCTCACACGTTCGAGCAAGAAGGGGCGCACGAGCTCCTGACGGTTAATGTCCTCGGCGGCCGTGGCCGTGGTGACGGTGCGCGCGGCGGAGCCGATGCGGACTCGTTTGGTCTTGGCGGCAGGCTTATCCTCGATCTGCTCCATGAGCAGCTGAACGCCCTTGCGGCCAATCTCGTAGCCTGGGGGTGCTACCGTGGTGAGCGGGACCGATCCGCTCCAAGCGAGCGGGTTGCCGTCGCAGCCGGCCACGCGGACCTGGCCGGGGACGGAAATGCCTTTGTCGGTCAGCGCCGAGATAACGCCCGAGGCCAATACGTCGGTCAGGCCGATGACAAAATCGGGGCGCTCGTCAGCAGGGCGTTCGGCAATCTGGGTACCGATGCTGTAGCCGTCGGCTGCGGTATTCCACTCCCCGGCATCGATGACCTCAATTTTGATATCAGGATGCAGGGCAAGTGCCTTGTGGATGCCAAGGACGCGCAGGCCGAGCTGCATAAATGCCGCTCGGCCCACAACGGTGATATGGCGTGCGCCGCGGGCGATGGCGAGCTCGGCGATAATACGCCCCTGTGCCTCGTTGTCGGCGGCCACGTAGTAACCGGGCTCGGAGCAATGGATGTCCAGATAGACGATCGGCACGGGCATCTTGGTCATAGCGGGGTGCCAGTCGGGGGACGCCATGGGCTGAACCATGACGCCGGACATCTGCGTGCCCATAAAATAGCGCAGGTAATGATCCTCGAGAATATCGTCGTTATCGGCATTGGCGATGAGCAGATCGTAGCCGTGCTTGCGGGCCTCGTTGTGGGCGCCGCTGGCGATTTGGAGCGAAAAGCCGTGGTCGAGACGGGGGAGCACCAGGCCAAAGGACTTGGTGGCGCCGCCCGCGAGCTGACGAGCGCTTTGGTTGGGCAGGTAGCCCAGGCGATTGATGGTCTCGTTGATGAGCCTGAGGGTCTCGGGGCGCAACTTCTCGGGATGGTTGAGCGCGTTGGAAACCGTGCCAAGCGAAACCCCGGCCTCGCGCGCGACGTCGCTGATTTTAACCTTTGCCATAGCGGCCCCTTTGATGCGTTTCAAGTACAAGCCAGATTGTAGCATCCTAAACCAACCAAAAAGTGACAGGTTTATTTTGGCAGGTTTTATCTGGGGAAACGCCGTTGCCAGCGCGACCACCACAAAGGTGCCTGTCCCCATTGTGGCGGTTTGGACCGGCTGGGCATGTGTGCATCGGGTGGTATCTAAGTTGAGATACCACATCTGGTATATCAGCTTGCGCCTGCGTGAGTACAATACTCGAACGTTATGCGTCTCAGCGCCCCTTGTGCGTGGACGTCTTGCAGTCACGCGAACGAAGGGATTTATCCTATGTGCGGAATCGTCGGCTACACCGGCTCTGATATTGCAAAGAACATCCTGGTCACGGGCCTCAAGCGCATGGAGTATCGCGGCTATGACTCCTCGGGCGTCGCGCTCGAGGTGGGCGAGGGCGCCGCGGCGCACCTCGACGTCATCCGCCGCGTGGGCAAGGTCGCGGGCTTGGAGAGCGAGCTTTCCAACATTGACAGCGACGCTACCTGCGGTATCGGCCACACCCGTTGGGCCACCCACGGCAGGCCCTCCGTCGTTAACGCTCACCCCCACACCAGCTGCGACGGTCGTATCGCCATCGTCCACAACGGCATCATCGAGAACTTCGCCGAGCTGCGCGAAGAGCTGGAGGGCCGCGGCCATCACTTTAAGAGCGAGACCGATACCGAGGTCTTCGCGCATCTGATCGAAGAGGCTTATGCCGAGACGCACGACCTGATGGCCTCTGTGCGCGAGGCGTGCACCCACGTGGTCGGTGCCTATGGTCTGGCCGCCGTGTGCGCTGACGAGCCCGGCGTGATCGCCGTGGCCCGCAAGGATTCCCCGATCGTGGTCGGCGCGGGCGAGACCGGCGCCTATGTCGCCTCCGATGTCATCGCGCTCATCGACGCCACCCGCGATGTCGTGGTGCTCGAGGACGGTCAGTTTGCCAAGCTCACGCCCGCAGGCGTCGAGTACACCGACGAGGCTGGCAACGTTATCGAGCCCAAGGTCACCCACATCGACTGGGACCTGGACATGGCAGAAAAGGGCGGTTATCCCGACTTTATGCTCAAGGAAATCCACGAGCAGCCGCGCGTCGTGCGCGACACGCTGGTCGGTCGTATGACGCCGGCCGGCGAGCTTGACATCGACGAACTGGGCCTTTCGCTCGAGGAACTCAACGACATCGACCGCGTCTACGTGATCGCTTGCGGCACCAGCTATCACGCCGGTCTCATTGCCAAGAATCTCATCGAGGGCTGGGCTCGCATCCCCACCGAGGTTGAGGCGGCCAGCGAGTTCCGCTATCGCAATCCCATCATTACGCCGACGACGCTTGTCGTTGCCGTGTCCCAGTCGGGCGAGACGGCCGATACCCTTGCCGCCATTCGCGACGCGCGCATCAAGGGTGCCAAGGTCTTCGGCATCACCAACGTGGTGGGCAGCCCCGTGGCGCGTGAGAGCGACGGCGTCATCTACACTAAGGCCAACAAGGAGATCGCGGTCGCCTCGACCAAGAGCTTCATCGGCCAGGTCGTGAGCCTTACGCTTTTGGCTCTGCTGCTAGCGCAGGTCAAGTACCGCCTGACCACCAAGCAGGCGCGCATGCTGTTCCGCGAGCTTTCCGATACGGCCGAGCAGATCCAGTGGATTTTGGATACCCAGACCGAGGCCGTGCATGAGGCCGCCCTGCTGTGCAAGGACGCGCAGTCCGCACTGTTCGTGGGTCGCGGCATGGGTGCCGCTATTTCCTACGAGGGCGCGCTTAAGCTCAAAGAGGTCAGCTACCTGCACGCCGAGGCCTACGCCGCCGGCGAGATGAAGCACGGCCCCATCGCCCTGATCGACCCGGGCTTCCCCGTCATCGCCGTGGCCACCAAGAGCGCCACCTACGACAAGACCGTGTCGAACCTTATGGAGTGCAAGGCACGCGGCGCCAAGGTCATCGTCGTTGCCACCGAGGGCGACGAGGAGATCAACAAGATCGCCGACTGTATTATCCGCGTGCCAACAGTCCGCGACGTGTTCAGCCCCATCACGGCGAGCGTCCCGCTGCAGCTGCTCGCCCGCGAGGTCGCCATCCTGCGCGGCTGCGACGTCGACCAGCCTCGAAACCTCGCCAAGAGCGTGACCGTGGAATAACTAATATTCCGCCGTCCTAACGACCAAGGCCCGGCTCTTGATCAAGACGGAGCCGGGCCTTTTCTGCATTTGCCCAGATAAAACCTGCCAAAATAAACCTGTCCCTTTTTGGCAGGTTAGCGGAGCTTGCTGGTCTCGAAGTACTCGGGGAATTGGTCCAGAACTTCGGTTTGGTTGCGGAACATCATGTGCAGGTGCTTGCTGACCAAAAAGCTCGCTTCGATGGGGTCGCGACCGGCGATAGCGCGGCGAATCTGCTTGTGCTCGTTCACGATGTCCTGATTGTCGAGAACCTGCGTGGCGGCGCGCAGCCAGCGGAAGCGCTCCAGGTCGGCATTGGTCTCTTCGAGCCACGACCACACGGTGCTGCGACATGCGATGCTAAAAATCATGTGATGCATGAGGTTGTCGCTCAAAAAGAAGCCGATGCGATCCTCTTCGGCCATGGCCTTTTCCTGCAGCACGATGGCGCGGTCGAGCTGCTCGATGCCGGCCGACGTGGCTCGCGCACAGCACTCCACAATCACCTGCTTTTCCAGATGTTCGCGGATGTAGCAGGCACTCTCGGCAAGGGTGAGGTTGATGGGTGAGACGTAGGTGCCGCTCTGGGGCACGGTGCGCACCAGGCCTTCCTGCGCCAAGCGAACCAAAGCCTCGCGCACGGGCGTGCGCCCCATATCCAGGTCGTCGCAAAGTTGCTTGACGCCCAGCTTTTCGCCCGGCTTGTAGTCCAGGTAGACGATTTTGCGTCGAATGGTGTGGTAGGACTGGTCCTGTAGGCTCGTTTCCTGCTCGCCGACGTGCATCGATTCTTCCATAGCGCCTCGCAACTGTTCTATCAAACTCATATGTCAGTTGTTAATTATGCCGCGAATCAGCTCTCCGCGGTGGGTAATTCGGCTGTTGCCCAAGAACTATTGCGGCATCTTAGTCTGTGTTTGCGCAAGGCTGCGCTCAATGTTGCCGTATCATAAGCCGTCGCAAACGTAAAATAGAAAGAAGGAATCCCATATGCAACTGGCAAATATCGTACGCGAGCGCTGGAAAGGCGTCTTGTTCTGCCTGATCATCGCTATCCCCGCGACGTTGCTCGGCAAACAGATTGAGGTGGTCGGTGGGCCGGTATTTGCCATCCTCTTTGGCATGGTCCTGGCGCTCGTCTTTCCCAAGAATCGTCACGAACAGCTCGCCGCCGGCGTCACCTATACGTCCAAAAAAGTCTTGCAGTACGCGGTTATCCTGCTTGGCTTTGGCATGAACCTCTCCCAGATTCTGTCCAAGGGCGCCCAGTCGCTGCCGATTATCGTGGCGACAATCTCGACCTCGCTTGTCATCGCCTTTGTGCTCTGCCGCGTTATGAACGTGCCGGGTAAGATCGCGACGCTTGTGGGTGTGGGTTCGTCGATTTGCGGCGGTTCTGCTATCGCCGCGACCGCACCCGTCATCGATGCCGACGATCGCGAGATTGCCCAGGCCATTTCGGTCATCTTCCTGTTTAACGTTATCGCGGCGCTCGTGTTTCCAACGCTCGGCGGCATGCTCGGGCTGACCAACGAGGGCTTTGGCCTGTTTGCCGGTACCGCCATCAACGACACCTCGTCCGTAACGGCTGCGGCGAGTGCTTGGGACAGTATGCATCCCGGTGCCAATGTGCTCGAGAGCGCCACGGTGGTCAAGCTCACCAGGACGCTGGCCATTATTCCCATCACGTTGGTCCTCGCATGCTGGCAGATGCATCTGGCGCGTAAGGCCGGCGGCGACGCCAAAAGCACCTTTTCGCTTAAACGCGCGTTTCCCATGTTCGTGCTGTTCTTTGTGCTGGCAAGCGTGGTCACCACGGTGTTTCAGCTTCCCACGTCCATTACGGCGCCCATCAAGGAGCTTTCGAAGTTCTTTATCGTGATGGCCATGGCGGCTATTGGCTTTAATACCGATATCGTCGAGCTGGTCAAAAAGGGCGGCAAGCCCATCGCGCTGGGCTTTTGCTGCTGGATTGGCATTGCGTGCATGAGCTTGGGAATGCAGCACGTGCTGGGAATCTGGTAGAGAAGTAGCTTATTCGCGTGCTGGTTGCTGGTTGCTGGTGAGCGCAAGCCTGCGGTGGAGCGATAGGAGCTCTTGCGGGTATGGCTTGTCCGCAGGTTTATAAGTCCCGAAGAGCTCTTATCGCCCCGCCAGGATGGCGATGCGGGGCAACACCTATACTCGCAGGACGGCGCTTTCTGCCCTATAGTGTTTGGTGGGCAATATCGTTCAATTTTGAAACACTCGGTCGTGCGACCGTCGGCGGTTGCACGTCGCCGCGGACAGGGGCAAATCATGGATAGCGATGCCAAGCTGAACATCTTGACCGAGGCCCTGGCTGCTGCCGGGGCCTCGGCATTGGCAATCGATGCGCGTGGGGACGTCGCGATTTCGACCATGAATGACGCGGCGCTTGAGCGGGATGTGGCAGCTTTTGTTGCCGAACGCCTCGACCGTATAGGAGACGGCGCGCGTCTGGTTATGGGGCGTGCGGGTACGCGCCTGAGCCTGACCGTTCGCCCCGCCGACAAAGAGGGCGGGGGCCTTTG
>UQNH01000078.1:0-8643 GCA_900542365.1 uncultured Collinsella sp.
CGGCCCTGACGCTGGCGCTCGTGGCGCCGCTGCGCGACCGCATGGCCCGCGAGAACGCCGCCAACGTGTTCGATGGCATCGAGATGCCGCTCGTGCCGGTGCTTGCCAAGATGGAGCGCGCGGGCATGCTCGTGGACCCCGACCGCCTGCATAGTCTGTCCGAGGGTCTGGCGACCCAGATTGCCGAGATCGAGCGGAGCATTCGCGATCTGGCCGGCGACGAGACCTTTAACATCGGCAGTCCCATGCAGCTCTCGCACTTGCTCTTTGACGTGATGGGCCTTCCGACCAAGGGCCTCAAAAAGACCAAGCGCGGCTATTATTCGACCAACGCCAAGGTGCTGAGCGACCTTGCCCGTGACCACGAAATCGTGCGTCTGATCTTGGACTGGCGTGAGAAGTCCAAGATCAAGTCCACCTATCTGGACACGCTGGGCCCGTTGCGTCGTGGTGACGGTCGCGTGCACACCACGTACAACCAGACCATCACGGCGACGGGTCGTCTGTCCTCGAGTGACCCGAACCTTCAGAACATCCCGACGCGCTCGGAGCTGGGCCGTACTGTCAAGACGGCGTTTTCGGCAGGCGAGGGAAGCGTCTTTTTGGCGGTGGACTACTCGCAGATCGAGCTGCGTCTGCTGGCGCATCTCTCGGGTGACGAGCATCTGGTGCGCGCCTTTAACGAGGGCGAGGACTTCCATGCCGAGACGGCCGCGCGCGTGTTTGGCGTGCCGGTGTCCGAGGTGACGCCCGACCTGCGCAGCCGCGCCAAGGCCGTGAACTTTGGCATCGTGTATGGTCAGCAGGCTTACGGCCTATCGCAGTCGCTGCATATCTCGATGGCCGAGGCACGCGACATGATCGACCGCTACTACGAGGCATACCCGGGCGTGCGTACGTTCCTCGACAACGTGGTGGCGCGTGCCAAGCAGACGGGCTATGCCGAGACCATGTACGGCCGCCGTCGCCATATTCCTGAGCTCAAGGCCAAAAACCCGCAGCTCCGCGGCTTTGGTGAGCGCACGGCCATGAACCACCCCATGCAGGGCACCGCCGCCGACATCATCAAGATCGCCATGGCCCGCGTAAGCCGCCGCCTGGAAGAAGAGGGCTTTGCTGCCCACATGATCCTGCAGGTGCACGACGAACTGGACTTTGAGTGCCCCGTCGATGAAGTCGAGCGCCTCACCGCCATGGTCCGCGACGTCATGGAACACGTAGTAGACCTCCGCGTCCCCCTAATCGCCGAAGCCAGCACCGGCATAACCTGGGCCGACGCCAAATAGGAAAGCGCTCGGTAAGGCAAGCTCGCCCAAGACGCAAGCCCCCACATACTTAAGATTTGGGACAAACACTACTGATTAATTTGTCCCTCAGTAACCAAAACAGAGGGGAGCCCCTTCCAACAAGGAGCTCCCCTCTGCTCAAATCATTTCAGCTAAGTATCTAGACACTCAAGACGCCATCTTGGCGGCAGGAAAGTAAGCCTAGGGCCTGGCCGGGCGGCACGGGTTAACTTTGCGTAGATTCCGCACGCAAAGAAAGCCACTTAATGTGGCTTTCGTCTTGCGCAGGACCTGACCGAGCGAAAAGTTATCCCGTGCCGCCCGGCCAGGCCCGATGGGACGGCTACCGAGCCGCCAAGATGGCGTCGATGAGCGTCAGTACGCCCCCGTCGTTGTTACTCGGAATGCGCCACTTGGCATGCGCGTTCATGTGCTCCTCTGCATTGTCCACGATAAAGCTATGCCCGACGCGCTCGAGCATGGGAATATCGTTGTAGGTGTCGCCCACGGCGGCGGCATCGGCGATACCAATGCCCAGGTGCTCGCACAGGTGCGCGACGCCGGCGCCCTTGTCGACGCCCAGGTTCATGAAGTCGATCCACTCGCGCCCGGCGTTGGTGACGTAGAGCTTGTCCGAGAACTCGGGGCTATAGGTCTCGCGGAATGCAGGCTCGGCATCATAGGCGGGGAAGAAGATCGAGATCTTATTGGACTCGATATCAAGGCCCTCAAAGCTATCGACGTAGTTGATCGTGTTGTAGTACACGCTGATCTCGTCGTGGTACTGATGGTCGCGGGCGAGCACATAGAACTCGTCGTAGCAGCACAAGACGGGAACGGCACGCGGGTCCTCCGAGGCACGGGCGAGCACCTGCTGATACAGCGCCACATCGATGTTGCTCTTATAGATATAGCTGCCGCGATAGATGACGCAGGCTCCGTTGTCGGGACAAAAAGCAAGGCGGTTCTTAATGCTCTCGAACATTTCCTCGAGTTTGGGGGCGGGGCGTCCGCTGGCGGGGCAGAATACAATGCCTGCGTCGGCGAGCTTGTCCAGGCGCTCATCAAGACCCTGCGGCAACACGCGCTCGTCGGTGAGAAGCGTCTTGTCCATATCAACGGCGAGAATCTTAATGCTTCCGATATTGGTGTCCGATTCGTAAGTTTGCATAAAAGCGCGCCTTTCGTTTCGAAATTGTTTCAGACGTTATAACCATCAACCAGTAACTGAGCGTATTGTCGCAGGAACGGAGCGTATTTGCACCACGCTTCACAAAGTAATGAAAAAACTTTTCAGAAATTTGAATTTGTCGCTTGTGCTGCGGGCACTTTAGCGTAATATAGCGACCATCGAAAACGGAGACGGAAATACAACCGCTTACCGAAGAAAAGGTACCGTTTACGATATTAGAATTGCGCCCGGCGATAGGTGAAAGGAGAGGCAGATGCAGTTCGTAAAGATCATCACCACTGCAGATAATGCCATCCGACGCCAGCGCGCAATTTCCCGACGACGATAACAATCGTCTCTGTTCGTATGGGGTGAAATGCCCCAACAGAGTCATTTTGAGGTCGTTGGGTTTTAGCACGATATAAACGCATGTTTCTAGGGCATGCTGTGCTGCTTTTTGCTATTTAACCTGATATTGCACGGTTTTTTGACCTCGAAATGACTTGCAACTGACCGATGTTCTAACTAGCTACCAAGGGCGAAAGGAAACAGCCATGAGCAAGGAAAAAGTCGTTCTCGCATATTCCGGTGGTCTTGATACATCCGTATGTGTCAAGTGGCTCCAGGACGAGAAGAATCTCGATGTCGTTTGCGTCTGCGGCAACGTGGGCCAGGAGGAGACCGGCTTGGATGCCAAGAAGCAGAAGGCGCTTGACCTGGGCGTTCTCGATTGCCAGGTGCTCGACCTGCGCGACGAGTTCTCCGATGAGTTCCTGACTAAGGCCATCGCCGCAAACTCCATGTACGAGAACAAGTACCCGCTGCTCTCCGCGCTGTCTCGCCCGCTGCTCGCCAAGAAGCTTGTCGAGGTCGCTCACGAGTTTGGCGCGACCTACGTCGCCCACGGCTGCACCGGCAAGGGTAACGACCAGGTTCGTTTTGAGGCTGCCGTCAAGGCCCTCGACCCCGAGCTTAAGGTTATCGCCCCGGTTCGCGAGTGGGATCTGAAGTGCCGTCCCGATGAGGTTGCCTATGCTCACGCCCACAACGTGCCGGTTCCCGAGGGCGCCAACGACAACCCCTATTCCATCGACGACAACCTGTGGGGTCGCGCCATCGAGTGCGGTCACCTGGAGGATCCCTGGAACGAGCCGCTCGACGACGCCTGGGTTATGACCAAGAACCCCGAGGACACGCCGGACACCCCGACCTACACCGAGATTGAGTTTGAGGCGGGCAAGCCCGTCGCCGTCGATGGCAAGAAGATGAAACTC
This sequence comes from uncultured Collinsella sp., assembly GCA_900542365.1. Taxonomy (GTDB): domain Bacteria; phylum Actinomycetota; class Coriobacteriia; order Coriobacteriales; family Coriobacteriaceae; genus Collinsella. Next base: position 3,732 of record UQNH01000078.1, read on the forward strand.
TCCGAGATCGTCATCGCCCTCAACAAGATTTCGGGTGACAACGGCTTTGGCCGTCTCGACCTGGTCGAGGATCGTCTGGTGGGCCTCAAGAGTCGCGAGTGCTACGAGGTTCCTGGCGCCCTGACGCTCATCACCGCCCACAAGGCGCTCGAGGACATCTGCGTCGAGGGCGACCTGCTCAAGACCAAGATTAAGCTCGAGCAGGATTGGGCCACCGCCGTGTACAACGGCCAGTGGTACAGCCCGCTCAAAAACGCGCTCGATGCCTTTATGGCCGACACCCAGAAGTTCGTGACCGGCACCGTCCGTCTGAAGTTCTTTAAGGGCAACTGCCATGTCGTCGGCCGCAAGAGCCCGTTTAGCCTGTATGACTACGGTCTGGCTACCTACGACCGCGACACTACGTTTGACGAGAAGGCCAGCGCCGGCTTTATCGAGATCGATACGCTGTCGCTCAAGACGTGGGCTAAGGTCCAGGGCCCCAGCTCTGCTGCCGCCCAGGCCTAGCGCCTCCTTCCTTTGGTATCCGCGCGGCCCATCCGCGTGATACATAACGGGCGCATGGGGTCCCTACCTTTCGTTATGCTTGCTGACACTTCTTAACATCGGTGGCCCCTACGTTCCGCCCGCATATATGATGCCGCGTCTGCGGCTGAGTCCGAGCCCCGCCGGGGTTGTCCGGCGGGGCTCCTCCTATCAATTTGACGGCCCTGCGCCTATATATATGGGGAGTATCCATTATGTTCAATGCTATCGCGCATGCTTTACTTGCCCTCGCGCCCGAGTTCGACGCTGCAAAGGTCGAGGACGTTCCTATGAGCCTAAAGGCCTGGATCGATTGTTCGCAGGGCAACATTCGGAGGGAGACGTTGGGCGCCAAGTGCATGGCGCGTCACTTCTTTGCAAATTAGCTATATGGCCTCGCACATGGTGGGGAATATGCAAAACTAGCGGTTGAGAAATCGCTTTAGCGACAGGGCGCATTGCTTTGGGCGCTTGTTTTGGGATTTGATGAAAGGGGACGGTTCCATGGCTCTTTGGGGCGGTCGTTTTGAGGCAGGCGTGGCCGAGGTCACGCAGGAGTTTGGCGCGTCGTTGCCGGTTGACAAACATCTCTATAAGCAGGATATCGCCGGATCTAAGGCACATGCCAAGATGCTGGCGGCCCAGGGCATTATCAGCGCCGAGGACGAGCAGGCGATTGCCGAGGGCCTGACCGGAATCGAACAGGATATCGATGCCGGCAACTTCACCTTTGATATCAACGACGAGGACATTCATATGTCCATCGAAAGCGAGCTGACGCGTCGTATCGGCGAGGCTGGCAAGCGCTTGCATACTGGGCGTTCGCGCAACGACCAGGTGGCGACCGATACGCGCCTGGGCGTCAAGGCGCTGGCCAAGGAGCTCATGGAGGCCAATCTTGAACTGCGCCATGTGCTGGTGGATGCGGCCAAGAAGTACGACAAGGTGATTCTTCCGGGCTACACGCATATGCAGCACGCTCAGCCCGTGCTGCTCTCGCATCATCTGCTGGCGTATTCCTGGATGTTCGCGCGCGACTTTACGCGCCTGAAGGCCGCCTTTGATGCCGCTGACAACTGCCCGCTGGGTGCTGCCGCGCTTGCCGGTACGAGCTATCCGCTCGATCGCCAGATGACGGCTGCCGAACTTGGCTTTGCGGGCGTGATTCCCAACTCGCTCGATGCGGTTTCCGACCGTGATTTCCTGCTCGATCTGCATTACGCCGGATCCGTCATGGCGATGCATCTGTCGCGTCTTTCCGAGGAGATCGTGCTGTGGTCGAGCTCCGAATTTGGCTTTATCACGCTTTCAGACTCCTACTCCACCGGCTCGTCTATCATGCCGCAGAAGAAGAATCCCGACTTTGCCGAGCTTATCCGCGGTAAGAGCGGTCGCGTGTACGGCAACCTGGTGCAGCTGCTGGTAACCATGAAGGGCCTGCCGCTCGCTTATAACAAGGACTTGCAGGAGGACAAGGAGGGCGCGCTCGATACCGCTCACACGCTCATGCAGTGCCTGTCCGTTATGGCCGGAATGATTTCGACCTGGACCGTCAACGAGGATGCCATGGCGCGCGAGTGCGGCGTGGGGCACCTTGCCGCCACCGATGTTGCCGATTACCTGGCAAAGCGCGGTCTACCGTTCCGCGAGGCACATGCCGTGGTGGGGCACCTGGTCCTGATGTGTGAGAAGCGCGGCTGCAATCTTGAGGACCTGCCGTTTGAGGTGTTCCAGGAGGCAAGCCCGCTCTTTGAGCGCGATATTACCGAGGCGCTCGATATCCCGTCGATTGTCGCCGCGCGCACGACCGAGGGCGGTACCGCCCCTGCCGCCGTTGCCGTGCAGCTGCAGCGTGCCGAGGCGCAGCTCGTGGCCGACGAAGGCGTGTTTGGATCGCTAACCAAGGTTGTCGAGATGGGTCACGGGGCAAAGTAGAGGTTTGGCTGAAGACGTATTGTCCATTTATTGATAAATCGTTTTAGCTTTACGGGCGTCTGCTGATGCGGGCGCCCCTATTTTGCTGCTATGGGGGAGGGGCTTGTCGAGAACTTCTGTAGGACCTTTGGGCAGGTTGTGAAGGGGGTACGTTCGCGGGTGGCAACCGACCGCCCGCTCTGTTCCATGTGGTTGATGAGCGGTCGGATGGTACTCTAATCGGGCTTCGAAACAGAAGTGACACATATGGAGCGCTTTAATAAATTGCAGCGTTTCAATAAACAGCTTTTTGTTTAACTGCAGCTAAAACTCTGTTACGATGCAGTCCAGGCGGGTGCCGGAATGGGACTTGGGCACGCGCGAACCTACTTGAAAGGCTACCTTATGGCTATCGAGAAGACCTTCATCATGATTAAGCCCGACGCGGTGCGCGATCGCAAGATCGGCGAGATCGTTGCTCGCATTGAGCGCAGCGGCCTTGTTATCGAGCGCATGGAGATGACCACGCTCGAGCGCGCTACCGTCGAGGAGCACTACGCCCATCTGGCCGACAAGCCCTTCTTTGGCGGTCTCTGCGACTTTATGACGAGCGGTCCGGTCGTCAAGATGGTCGTTTCCGGCCTCTCCGCTGTCTCCAAGATGCGCACCCTTATGGGCGCCACCAACCCGCTTGATGCTGCCCCCGGCACCATTCGCGGCGACTTTGCTGTCGATGTCAACGCCAACGTGATCCACGGCTCCGACTGCCTGGAGAACGCCGAGATCGAGATCAAGCGCTTTTTTGGCTAAACCAGCTTTGACTCCTTAAAGCTGTTAGCGTGTGGCTTGGGCGCCGCGGAACTTCATCCGCGGCGCCCTTTTTATTCCAGTAGACTTTTGGTAAACCCCCACAAATCTACTAAAGAGCCCCCGTCCGGATGTTTCTTCCGGGCGGGGGCTGGCGTTAGCGTCGTATGGCTTTGTGAATCTTTAGGCCTCGTCGACGATCTTAAGGCCGCGCGTGTGGTCGATCTCGTCGAGGAGGTTAACGCGACGCTCGTGACGGCCGCCCTCAAACTCGGCGTCGAGCCACTCGTCGACGATCATCTTGGCGAGCTCGGAGCCAACGACGCGGGCGCCAAAGGCGAGCACGTTGGTGTTGTTGTGCATGCGCGAGAGCTTGGCGCTGAAGGGCTCGGAGCACACGACGGCGCGTACGCCCTCGACCTTGTTGGCAGCCAGGCTGATCCCGACGCCGGTGCCGCAGATCAGGATACCCAGGTCAACGTCGCCGTTGGCAACGGCCTTGCCCACTTTGTAACCGGCGATGGGGTAGTCGAAGCTCTCGGAGGTGTCGGTGCCAAAGTTCACGACCTCGCAGCCGCGCTCCTTCAGGTGCTCGGAAATGATGTTCTTGAGCTCGACGGCGGCGTGGTCGTTACCGATACCGATCTTCATGGATGGTTCCTTTCTGGTCTGTGCGGTGGATTTGCTAAAGGTGTTTACCGCGTTCGACTGCATGATAGCGCGACTTTTGCGTAAACGCTCGGGCGTTTTTTGGTCAAACGCTTTAGCAGGCAACAAGACCGGCCTCTCATGAATAATGCCGCCAATTTGTGCTTGAGCGCCGTCCGCCGGAACCGTGGTTGCGGTTTTTGATGCATTGTTATCAAATAAAGGAGCCAACTTTTTTGAGAGTCCAGCCCGTTATGCAAGCAGGAGATACCTATGCCTACCGATTCCATCTGTGATGCCGCGTTTTGCGATGTTTTGAACCGCGAGCTTGTCTGTGCACTCGGCTGCACCGAGCCCATTGCCGTTGCCTATGCAGCGGCGCTGGCGAGCCAGACGCTCGGTTGCGAACCCGATCATATGGATGTTGCCTGCTCGGGCAACATTATCAAGAACGTTAAGAGCGTGACCGTGCCCAACTCGGGCGGTATGCACGGTATTGAAGCCGCGGCCGTGCTGGGTGCCGTGGGCGGCGACGCTAAGAGCGCGCTCGAGGTGCTCGAGAGCGTTAACGATGAAGACCGCGCTCGCGTGGCCGAGCTCCTCGCCGACGCCGGCTACTGCGATGTGTCGCTTGTCGAGGGTGTGCCCAACCTCTACATCAAGGTGACTGCGACGGCCGGGGGCCATACCGCGGTCGTCGAGATTACCGATCACCACACTAATGTCACGTGCCATACGCTCGATGGTATTCCGGTATGCGGCAAGTCGGCGGGGGAGTGCGCCGCCTGCGCCGAGCGCGTGGTGGCCGAGCGTGCGGCAGATAACGCCGATACGCCCATGTCCATTGATTCCATCATCGACTTTATCGAGGACGGTGACATTGAGGGCGCCCGCGCTGCCGTTGAGCGTCAGATTGAGCTGAATGGCGCAATCAGTGCCGAGGGCCTTGCGCACGCTTGGGGCGCCGAGGTGGGTCGTACGCTGCTGGGTGCTCGTGCCGATGACGTCGCCTGCCGTG
>UQNH01000079.1:0-8498 GCA_900542365.1 uncultured Collinsella sp.
AGTTTCGCAGCGCAGCGAGAATGTTTGAGCACGGAGGAAATACCCCGCCGCCCCCGGGGCACCCTCCGTCAGTAACCGGTCCTACTCCAGCTCAAACGCTCCGGTATAGAGCTGATAGTAATATCCGCGCTTGGCGATCAGCTCGTCGTGGTTGCCGCGCTCGATGATGCGGCCGTGGTCCAGACAGATGATCGCGTCGGAGTTGCGCACGGTGGAAAGACGGTGCGCGATGACAAATGTCGTGCGGCCCTCCATGAGCTTGTCCATGCCCTCCTGCACGATGGCCTCGGTGCGGGTGTCGATGCTCGACGTGGCCTCGTCCAGAATCATTGCCGGCGGATCGGCGACGGCAGCGCGGGCGATCGAAATCAGCTGGCGCTGGCCTTGCGACAGCTGGGCGCCGTTGCCGGTAAGCATGGTGTCGTAGCCGTCGGGCAGGCGGGTGATAAAGTCGTCGGCGCCGGCGAGCTTTGCCGCCGCGATGCACTCCTCGTCGGTGGCGCTCAGGTTGCCGTAGCGGATGTTGTCCATCACGGTGCCGGTGAACAGGTTCACGTCCTGCAGCACCACGCCCAGCGAACGGCGCAGATCTGCCTTGCGAATCTTGTTGACGTTGATGCCGTCGTAGCGGATCTTGCCGTCGGCAATGTCGTAGAAGCGGTTGATGAGGTTGGTGATGGTCGTCTTACCGGCACCGGTGGCGCCGACAAACGCGACCTTCTGGCCCGGCTTGGCAAACACGGACACGCCGTGCAGCACCTCGTGGTCGGGCGTGTAGCCAAAGTCGACGTTGTCCATGACCAGGTCGCCGCGCAGCGGTACGTACTCGATCTCGCCGGTTGCGCGGTGCGGATGTTTCCATGCCCACATGCCGGTGTGGTGGTCGGCCTCCTCGAGCTGCCAGGTATCGGGGTTCACCTGCGCGTTGACGAGCGTCACATAGCCTTCGTCGGCCTCGGGCTCCTCGTCGATGAGCTCAAAGATGCGGTCGGCGCCGGCGAGGCCCATGACCACGGCGTTGATCTGCTGCGAGATCTGGCCGATCTGTCCGCAGAACTGCTTGGTCATGTTGAGGAACGGTACCACGACGGCGATGGACAGCGCCATGCCCGAGATACTCAGGTTGGGCACGCCCAGCGCCAGGAAAATGCCGCCCGCCAGTGCGACCAGCACGTAGAGCAGGTTGCCCAGGTTCATAAGGATGGGCATGAGGATGTTGGCGTACATGTTGGCCTTCTGGGAGACCTCGAAGAGCTTTTCGTTGCGCTCGTCAAAATCAGCCTCGGCGGCAGACTCATGGCAGAACGCCTTGACGACCTTCTGGCCGTTCATGACCTCCTCGATATGGCCCTCGACCACGCCAAGCTCGGTCTGCTGCGCAATGAAGAAGCGCGCGGAGTTGGATCCGAGCAGCTTGGTCATAAAGGTCATAAAGGCGACGCCGGCGATGATGACCAAGCACATCCACACGCTGTAGTACAGCATGATAAAGAACACCGTGACGATGATGATGATCGTCATGAGCAGGTTGGGCAGCGACTGGCTGATCATCTGACGCAGCGTGTCGATGTCGTTGGTGTAGTGGCTCATGATATCGCCGCGCTGGTGCGTGTCGAAGTAGCGGATCGGCAGGTCCTGCATGCGGTTGAACATCATCTCGCGCAGCTTCTCGAGCGAGCCCTGCGTGACGATAGCCATGGCGCGGTTCCAGAAGAGCGAGGACAGGACGCCGACGCCGTAGATGCAGGCGAGGGTGGTCACGAGCTGTGCGATCTTGGGCTGTGCGGCTTCCCAATCGCCCGACTGCCACGATTCGCTAATAATTTGCAGGGCGCTCTGCAGGAAGGTCGCGCCGATGGAGTTGATGATGGCGCAGAGCACCACGCCGGCGACGACGAGGGGCAAAAGCACAGGATAGAAGCCAAAGAGCGTCTTGATGAGGCGCGACATGGTGCCGCCCTTGCGGTTGAGCGCGCGCTCGGCGGTCGTTGCCTTACTCATGTGCCTCGCCTCCTTCCTGGGTCTGAGTTTGCGTTGCGGATGCCTCGGTGTTGGCCTCGACGGCCCCTTCGCCCTCGGCAGACATCTTGTTCTGCGAGGTAAAGGTCTCGCGGTAGATCTCGCTTGTCTTAAGCAGCTCGTCATGGTTGCCGATCTGCGCGATACGGCCGCCCTCCATGACAATGATGCGGTCTGCGTCCTGCACGGAGCTGATGCGCTGAGCGATGATGAGCTTGGTCGTGTTGGGCAGATAGCTTGCCAGCCCTGCGCGAATCTTGGCGTCAGTCTTGGTGTCGACGGCGCTGGTGGAGTCGTCCAGGATCAAGATCTTGGGGCGACGCAGCAGGGCGCGTGCAATGCACAGGCGCTGTTTCTGACCGCCCGAAACATTGGAGCCGCCCTGTTCGATCCAGGTGTCGTAGCCCTTGGGGAAACCGTCGACAAACTCGTCGGCGCAGGCCAGATGCGCTGCCTCGCGGACTTCCTCGTCGGTGGCGTTCGGGTCGCCCCAACGCAGGTTCTCGGCGATGGTGCCGCTAAACAGCACGTTTTTCTGCAGCACCATGGCGACCTGGTGACGCAGCGCGTCCAGGTCGTAGTCGCGCACGTCCACGCCGCCCACGCGCACAGCGCCTTCGGTGGTGTCGTACAGGCGGGCGATGAGGTTAACGAGCGTGGACTTGGCCGAGCCGGTGCCGCCGATGATGCCGATGGTCTCGCCGCTCGTAATGTGCAGGTCGATATCGTCGAGCGCCTGGCGCTTCGCATGCTTGGAATACTTAAAGCTCACGTGGTCAAAGTCGATGGAACCGTCGGCAACCTCGAGCACGGGCTCGGCGGGACCGGCGATCGTGGGCTCGGCGGCCAGCACCTCGGCAATGCGGTGTGCCGATTCGTCGGCCATGGTCACCATGACAAAGATCATCGACAGCTGCATCAGGCTCATGAGAATCTGGAAACCATAGGTAAAGGTCGAGGAGAGCTGGCCCACGTCGAACAGCGTGCCCTGGCTCGTGATGATGAGCTTGGAGCCCAGGTAGATGATGACGACAAACGCGCCGTTGACGCAGATGTTCATCATGGGGTTGTTAAAGGCGAGCAGCTTCTCGGCGCGGGTGAAGTCCATCTGGACGTCGCGCGCGGCGGTCGCGAACTTCTCCTTCTCAAAGTCTTCGCGCACATAGCTCTTGACCACGCGCATGCCGGTGACGTTTTCCTCGACGGACTCGTTAAGGGCATCGTACTTGTGGAACACGCGCGAGAAGATGGGGCGCACCTTAAAGATGATAAAGAACAGTCCAAAGCCCAGCAGCGGAATGATGACCAGGTAGACCATGGCGACGCTGCCGCCCATGATAAACGCCATGGTAAAGGCGAAGATCAATACCAGCGGCGCGCGCACGGCGATACGGATGATCATCATAAAGGCCTGCTGCACGTTGTTGATATCGGTGGTCAGGCGCGTGACGAGCGAGGAGCTCGAGAACTCATCGATGTTGGCAAAGCTGAACGTCTGGATCTTGTAGAACAGGTCGTGACGCAGGTTCTTGGCGAACCCGCAGCTCGCATGGCTGCAGGTGACGCCGGCCGCGGCGCCAAAAGCAAGCGACGTCAGCGCGATGAGCACCAAAAAGCCCGCGGTGGGAAGCATCTCGGCTACGGTGGCGCCATCTTTGATGGCATCGATCAGGTTGGCGGTGATAAATGGAATCAGCATCTCGCAGAGCACCTCGCCAAGCACGAGCAATGGCGTGGCAACAGTGACTTTCATATAGTCGCGGATGCTGCCCATGAGGGTTTTAATCATCCAGTTCCTCCCAGGTTACGCGGATTTTATCGAGCATTTCGGCGAGGTCCTCGCGCTCGTCATGGGTGAGCGCGCTAAAGGCCTGCTCTCTAAAGCGAATGCGGGCCGCCTGCTCTACGTGGGCCTTTTCCCATCCCGCTTCGGTCAGGCGAATGGTGAGCTGCCGCCGGTCTTTGGGATTGCGGCTGCGCTCGATAAGGCCGGCGCATTCGATCTTGGAGAGAATCTCGGAAAGCGAACCGGGCTTAAGATCAAAGTGCAGGCCTAGTTCCTGCTGTGACATCTCGCCGTTTGGCTGCTTGGCGAGCAAGCAGACGATGGGGGCCTTTCCCGAGGCGCCGCCGCCGTGAAAGTGCAGAAAGTGGCCGCAGAAGCCCAGCCCGTTTAGGATGTGCTTGGCGAGCGCGTCTGATTGGGACTGTGCCGCGGGCGCATCTGCGGGTTCATGGGGGTCGCCGCCCGGCGTGTGGGGGCAGAGGCCGATGTGGTCATCGCACATGGTGTCGCTCCTTTCTTTAGTTAGGTAGTGAAATTGTTTTGTGCCTAACTAATTTAGGAGTGCAAGAAATAAATGTCAAGGTACCAAACTTATTAAGTTACGGCGTTTTACCAAACGCCGTAACCGCTCGATGCTGCAAACGCTCCTAAGCGGCAATCTGATCCCTTGGGGACGAAGGAAAAGGTATCGTTTTGGGCTGCGATGATGCCTTTCGAAGCGGCCTTGCCAAAAACCATGCCTAATTACTACGATGAATCCAGCATCGCTGACCACAACAGCTGTTTCTGAAAAAACGCAAGCTATCTACCTGCGGTTTTGTTGGAGAGAAATTCGTTGTGGTTGGAGGCGGGCGGTTAAACGTAGTAAATAGGCATAGTTTTGAAATGGCGCTATATGAGTAGCATCAACTAGGCCGCTATGGAGCAAACAGCCCCCATTTCCGAAACCTTTCCGCAACAATTTGCCCTTCGTACCGCTCGCCTCCGCCCACAACGCCTCCTGCGCTACACTTAGTCGCACTGTGGCGCTGCTGCGCTGTGCCCGAAACAAGGGAGACCCTCATGAAGAACACTCAGCTGCTGCTGATTAACGATATGTGCGGTTACGGCAAGGTCGCGCTTTCCGCCATGCTGCCGGTGCTGTCGCACATGGGCTACCGTATCCATAACCTGCCGACGGCGCTCGTTTCCGACACGCTCAACTACCCCAAGTTCTACATCCACGACACCACGGAGTACGTGCGTCAGAGTCTTGCCATCTGGGAGGAGCTCGGCTTTGAGTTCGACGCCATCTCGACCGGCTTTATCGTGACCGAGGAAGAGACGCGCATCATCTCGGACTTTTGCCACCGCCGCGCGCAAAAGGGCACCAAGGTGTTCGTCGACCCCATCATGGGCGACAACGGCAAGCTCTATGCGGGCGTGCCCGAGTCCACGATTGGCCTTATGCGGCATCTTCTGGAGTGCGCAGACTACGCGGTGCCTAACTATACCGAGGCGTGCCTGCTTGCCGATAGGCCTATTGCCGAGGAAATTACGCCCGATGAGGGCCGCGCCCTTGTGGACGCCGTGCGCGAGCTGGGTGCCAAGTCGGTGGTCATTACGAGCGCCGTGGTCAATGGCACGAACGCGGTTATCGGTTACGACCATGTAGCGGGGGAGTACTTTATGATTCCCTTTGAGCTCATTCCGGTCTATTTCCCGGGCACGGGCGACACGTTCTCGGCGGTGCTCGTCGGCCGCGTTATGGCAGGTTGGAGTCTGCAGCGCGCGACGTCCGATGCCATGCGTGTGGTGGCTGAGCTTATCGAGCGCAATGCCGACCAGGAGGACAAGTCGGCCGGTCTTCCCATCGAAGCCTGCCTGGATGTGATTGACCATGAGTAACGCTGGCGAGGGCGGCATCAAGCCTGCGGGCGAGAACAAGCCGCTCGGCGCTCCGCGTGGCAAGCGGCCGCGTATCCGCGTGAGCTGCGTGGGCCAGTTGGGTGCGTGCCGCTGCCACCATGGTCACAAGCCGGGCGACGTCTTTGACTTTGACCGAGACCGCGGCAAGATGTGCGCCATGGCCTGCCATGTGGGCTTTCCCTATATCGATATCCTGCGCTATGGCGGAACCGTATCTGGCAACGAGCCTGGAACGGCAAAGTTCTGCTGCCCCGAGGTCGACACCCTCAACGTCTGGCTTGCCGAGATCGTCGACGAATAGGTGAGCGTGGATTTTCTCCCGCCAAGATAACGAGGGTGGATTATCTCCCGTTTTGGACGCAATTTCGTATTCAAAGTGGGAGATAATCCACCCTCGATTTGCATATGGGAGAAAATCCTCCCTCGATGTATGCCGATGGCGCGGTTCGCGCGCTCGATAGCCTACAGTTGCTCGAGCATAGCAGTGCAACCGTCGAGTACGCCGCGGTAGGTGGCATCGAAGTTGCCGGTGTACCAGGGATCGGCCACGTCGCCGGGGCGCTCGGTCCAATCGAGCAAGCGCGTAATCTTGCCGTAGGGGTCGTCGCCAAAGATGCGACGCAGGCCGCGCGCGTTCTCAGCATCCATATAGACAATGTGATCCCAGTCGCCATACTCTGCTCGACGCACCTGGCGGGCACGGTGCGCAACGACGGGAATCCCGACTTCGCGCAGCTTGGCGACCGTGCCATGATGCGGCGGGTTGCCGATCTCCTCAGTTGAGGTCGCTGCGGAATCGATGACAAACTCCGCCTCGCGCCCAGCGCGGCGCACGAGCTCGGTAAACACCGACTCAGCCATCGTCGAGCGGCAGATGTTCCCATGGCAGATAAACAGTACACGTTGCATATGCGGTTTCCTTTCGATCGCCATCATCGAGCTCGAGTATCGCATCTGCGCTTACGCCCTCGCTCGCTTGCGCTCCCAGCGAGCCAGCTTAATCGTCACCAGCGTAAGCGCCCAGGCCACAAGCGAGAACGCGGCACCAACCGCGCCAACGTAGGCAATGCCAACGCTGCTCACCACGGCGCCGCCTACTGCGGTGCCAAACGAAATGCCGACGTTAAACGCCATGGGTTCTACCGAGCTCGCGAGTACCATCGATTTGGGATGGCGGCTGCGTGCCACGTCCATAAAGTGCGTGATGCATGAGACCGAGAACAGGTACATGAGCATCGCCAGGCTAAAGACAAAGACCAGCGCGAGCGGCATGGTGCCGCCCACGGCAAACAGCCCGAGTAACGCCGCGGCCTGCAGCACAAACGTCACAAGCAGTGCCTTCATGCCAAAACGCGCGTCGATCCATCCGCCCAGGATGTTCGAGATCAGGCAGAACACGCCGTAGGCCATAAGCGTGGTGCTCGCCTGAACGGTTCCCATACCCAGCACCTGCTCAAGATAAGGCGTCACGTAGCCGTAGAATACGTAGACCGAGCCCACGCCAAACAAAAAGATGAGCATGCCGGTGATGATGCTCGGCTCGCGTAGCAGACCCGCCTGCTCGCGGAAGGTGGCGGGCTCATCGGTCTGCCCAGCGCGCGGCATAAACGCCACGAGCGCTCCGCAGATTAGAACGGCAAAGGTCAGCGTGCCGTACATGGCCATGTGCCAATCGAGCGTGTCGGCCACAAACTTGCCGATCGAAGTGACAAAGACCATCGCCACGGAAAACGCACCGTACACCACCGAGATGGCAAGCGAAGTTTGCTGCGGGGACAGCAGCTCGGGGATGTACGTCACGCCCACGGCGAGCAGTGCGCCCGAGACAGAACCCAGGACAATGCGCGAGATAAACAGTACCTGGAAGTTGGGCGCCAACGCCATGACCAGGTTGCCGAGCACAAAGACGATGCTGTAGCACACGAGCAGCCGGTAGCGGCGGAAGCGTCCCGTGCTGAGCGCAAGCACTGGCGTAGCGATGGCGTAGACGAGTGCGAACACGCTGATGAGCTGGCCCGCTGTGGCAAGCGAGATGCCGAGCTCCGTCGCCAGGTCGCTTTCGATGCCGATGACCACGAACTCGGAGCAGCCGAGCGAGAATCCCAACAGCACGAGCAGCGCCAGGCAGAGCTTGGTGCGCGCGGGGGAGAGCGCGGCGGCGGTTGACTTACTTTTAGGCGTGGTTGCGGCGGTCAAGGTTGTAACTCCAATGTCGCATTAATAAGCGGGATTCAATCCCTGCAACTCTAACAGAATGCGTCAGGTGCCTGCCCCCTTTGTCGCAGACTGCGCTTGCCTGTATAGTCGCAATACAGGTGAAGATGGTCTCAGGTACATCGCGGGCGACAGGAGATCCCATGGGTATGCACACGACAAAGGTTGCAGTGGGCGAGGGCAAGTTTGCGCTCGAGGCCCAGCTGACGGTGACACCGCGAGGCATGGCGGTCTACGCCTGCTCGCCGGAATTTGCGCACCTGGGCGCCACGGCACAGGCCATTCCGCGTCCCGAGCCCGGCCGTACGGCGACGGTGAGCATCCTGGCCGTTCCGTGCCATCGAGACGAGATCCCGGCGCACGATATCGCAGCGGCGCTGGCCACGCGCTTTAGTGTGCCGGTAGTTGCAAGCACGGGTTTTCATGTTGAACAGGCGAGCGGGGACGACCTGAAGCGCATGCTCGATACCACCAAGGAACTCATCGCCGCGCTCGAGGAGGCCGCAGCCCGCATTCTGCGCGCCGGCTGGGATGAGGGCGGCGCAGGCGCCGAGGTCGTGGCGGTCGATGC
>UQNH01000080.1:0-8404 GCA_900542365.1 uncultured Collinsella sp.
GAGCGCGCCTCGTTCAAGGCCGCCTGCAAGGCGGGCAACATCCCGCCCGAGGCGGCCATCGAAGCGCCCATCGCGCAGAGGCTCAAGGTCGAGGAGTTCGCCCGCTCGTTCCCGGGCATCGGCACGGTCAAGGCGAAGGTGATCGTCAAGGCGCTTGACATCCCCGATGGTCGCCGCGTGAGCGGCCTGGGGTACATGCAGGGGCCGCGCCTTGTCGCGTTTATCAAGAACAACATGACCGCGAAGGAGGACGGGCAGTGAGCATCAACCGAGTGAACATCAGCGGCAACCTCACCCGCGACCCCGAGCTTCGCGCCACCGCCGGCGGCACGCAGGTCCTGTCCTTTGGCGTGGCGGTAAACGACCGCCGCCGCAACGCGCAGACGGGCGAGTGGGAGGACTATCCCAACTTCGTCGACTGCACCATGTTCGGCAACCGCGCCGAGGCCGTTGGCCGTTTCCTCGCCAAGGGGATGAAGGTCGCGATCGAGGGCAAGCTGCGCTACAGCTCTTGGGAGCGCGACGGCCAGAAGCGCTCCAAGCTCGAGGTTATCGTCGACGAGATCGAGGTCATGGTGCGCCGTGAGGGGCAGACGCAGGCCCAGCCGCAGCAGAGCCTCGCGGACACGGTGCCCGTGCAGCCACAGGCGCAGGCCGCGCCGCAGTGGAGCGCCCAGCAGGCCTACGCCGCGGTCCCGCAGTCCGAGTTCTACGACGAGGACGTGCCGTTCTGATGAGGCACGTACCCGACATCATCCGCGACCACTGGGAGGCGGCCCTGTTCGCCGCCTCCTTCTCCGCGGGTTTCCTGTTCTTCTCTTCGCTTCTCTGGGGGTGGTTCTGATGGCCAACGACTTCACGGTTTTCGCCAGCTCGATAGCCGAGCTCTACGACGATTACGATCCGAACGACCCCGAGGACATGAGGGAGCGCATGATGCTCGCGGACGCGGTGCTCATGTACGGCCTCCACGGGGTCGAGATCGAGCTGCCCAAGAGCGTCAAAAGGGCCTTCAAGGGACTCAAGAACGCCATCGACAACTCCAAGAACAAGCGCGAGCAGGCCAAGAAGGGCGGCAGGCCGCGCAAGGCCAAGGCCGAGCCGGAGCCCGAACCCGAGCCTGAGCAAAAACCCGAAACCGATGTTTCCGAAAGCGAAAACCTAGGTTTTGAAAACGGGAAACCTAGGTTTACCGAACCCGAAACCGATGTTTCCGAAAGCGAAAACCCTAACCTAACCTGTCCTAGCTTAGCTTTACCTAGCCTAGCTTGTGTTGATGGTACGCGCGCCACCACCACCGAGGGTTTCGAGCCTCCGACGCTCGAGGAGTGCCGCACGTACTTCGCCGCCAACTGCATCAGCGGCGACCCCGACAAGTTCTGGGCGCACTACGAGTCGCAGGGCTGGATCCGCTCGAGCGGGATGCCCGTGACCTCGCTCAAGGCAGCGGCGATGCTGTGGAACAGCAAGCAGAAGCAGCTCGACGCCGAGGCCCACGCCCGAGGCAAGCCGACCGACGCCGAGATTCAAGCCGCCACGTTCAAGCCGACGAGGACGCCCGAGCAGACGAGGGCGGAGCTCGAGCGCAGGTGGCGCGAGGAACATCCGGGCATCGACCCGGCGAAGGTGAAGGCCCCGAGGGGGACGACCGCCGACCCGGTGGCGCTCAAGGCGTACCAGGACGCGCGGCGTCTGCTGGACGCGAGGGCCGCATGCGAGAGGAGAGCGTCATGAGCTTGGACGACGAGAGGAGCGAGAACATGGGCAGACCGAAGGGGTTCGCCGACATCTACGACGACGAGCCGGGCGGAGCCCGCTGCGAGACGTGCGGGTTCTGCGCCGTGAGCGAGACGGCCATGGCGGCGTCCGGCGAGGGCCGCAAGCGGTACACGTGCATGCGCTGCCCCGACTTCGTGCACACCACGCAGGGGCTCGCGAGGTGCAACTACTGGGAGGCGCGCCATGAGGGATGAGTCGTTGGACATGCGAGGGGGCAACGTGCTCGTGTGCCGCCAGTGCGGCAGGCGGTTCCGCGCAAGGGGCGCCCACCAGCGGTACTGCTGCGGCTGGTGCGAGAACGTGGCTCACAGGAACGAGAGCAAGCGGCCCGTGGACGTGTACCTCGGAACGAGGAGCGAGTCGGGCCGAGAGGTCAACGCCATGCGCGCCGCGCTGGCTGAGGGGAGACGAATCTGATGAGGGACGGTTACAAGTTCGAGTTCGGGGCGCTCGATGAGCCGGACGCACCCAAGGTGCAGGCGCTCAAGCCGCTCGAGGAGGCGGCCGAGGTATACGGCGCTTGGCAGGATTGCGACGACATGCGCCTCAGCCCGATCATGACGGCGCGCAGGGTGTACCGCCAGAACCTTATCGACGAGTGCATGGACGTGGTCCAGACGGTCGTCAGCCTGCTCGACGCCGAGGGGTTCACGCAGGAGGACGTGGACGCGGCAATCGAGCGCTGCAACGAGAGGAACCGAGAGAGGGGACGTTTGTGATGGAGACTTTGGAGCAGATCAAGGCCGACGCGGTCGAGGTGTTCCATTTTGACCGCGAGTGCAGGCCGCAGGACAGGGCGCACGCCTATCTGGGGAAGTACCGCGTCAGGCGCGGCTACAACGACACGGCGATGCAGGTCGCGGTGACCGACATGATCGAGCGCGCCTACGAGGCGGGAAGGGCGGAGGTCGCCGACGCGAGCCTCGTGCAGAACCTGCGCCGCCAGCTGACGAGCATCGAGGCGACCGTCGGGGATGCCATCGACCTGCTCGACGAGAGCGTAGGGGGGGCGGACTGCGATGAGTGACTCGAGGGTCGGCGGCTACCCGATGGGGGTGACCGATGCCGCCATCGAGCGCCACTTCGGCGGGGCCTGCGAGCCTCGGATGTGCGGGAACTGCAGGCACTTCTGCGGCAGCGACATCCACGTCGACTACGGCTACTGCCACCTCGAGTTCGAGCGCGCCTACGACGCGGAGGCGCCTGACCGCAAGGAAGGGTTCTGGCGCCTGGCGAAGTGGGCCGTGGCGTGGCTCATGGAGAACCTGCTGTACTGCGAGGACGAGTGCGGCGAGTGCCGCGACTACGAGGAGTTTAGGCCATGAATATCGACATCAAGACCGCCGACGGCGCGGACATCGAGCTTGGCGGGACGTATTACGACGAGAAGGGCACCCGTTATCGCGTGACCGGTATCAGGGTCCCCGACCATCAAGCTCTCGCTAAATCGAAGCTCTACTGCATCAAGGAAGGAAGCGGCCCCGTATTGACGAATCCAGGCAGTCTCTATCTTGTCTCGCCTGACAGCCTAGAGAGGCTGAGAGACGATCTGGACAGGTTTGTCCGCAACCAAAATGGGACCGTCTGCTCGTATCTCAATCGAGAGAGCAGGGATTGCAATGGCTGTAAGTTCGGTGACGATCTCTTCTGTTTCGATGCTTTTGCGCGAGACGTCACCGCGCGCGTCCACAACCTGTGCGGTGATGGCAAATGATTGAGTTGCCCAAAGACGCCGAGGGGCGAGACATTCCGCTAGATACGAAGGTGCTGTACGACTATGACGGCAGCAAGCAGAACGTTGAGGTCTTCATATTCTCTCGGAAAGATGCCGGGTGGTCTGTCGAAACCGACTTTGCAATTTACGACGCCGAGGAACTCTACCTCACCCCGCCTGACAGGCCGTGCCCGTTCTGCGGGCAGCCGATAGCCAAAAAGCCGTATACGCGTGCAACAAACAACACGCATCTAAGGCAGGGGGTTATCAGATGTGACTGCGGCGTTGAATTGCGCATCAACGTTGATAGCGAGTATCGAACTAGGCCACTGCTAAAAACAACTTGGTACCATCTTCCGCTAAGTACAGTCCTCTACAGCGGCGACGAGAACGACACCGATTCCGTCATTCAGTTCACCAAGGACGAGCTTGTCAAGCGGTGGAACTTTAGGAGCGACAATGATTACCGATGAAGAGCGCCGCGAGACGATAGAGAATCTGCGTTGCCTATCCTACATGAATCGCGTCCGCTACAAAGAAGAGTTCTATGAACTGCTGGACGAGACGGTAATGGAACCCGACACCGGATACCACGAGATGAACGACGTGTTCGAGCGTATTGCCGACCTAATCGACCGCCCGACCTGCCACGACCTTGTCGAGCACAAGCAGGATCCGTTCATCCCGGGCAAGCGGATGGTCGACGGCTACTTCCATTGTTCCGACTGCGGATGGGATGGGCAGATCTGGGAGCATATCGGCTTCGGGGACATGCTTGCGTATGAAGCCGTCCATTGCCCGAAGTGCGGGGCGATAATCGAGCGCCGTGCGTGAGGTGGTCCCCGGCGCTTGGTATGGTAGCCGAAGCAAACCGAGCGCGAGGGGGTATGCGAATGGCGTGTAGGCCACCTGTAGGAGATGGGCCAAAAGGCCCATCTACAAAGTCAACACATCATCCTTTGGCGAGGGAGTGGGCGCTCCGCAAGGGGCGCTCCTCTTACGTCCTGTGGACGGACGAGATGATAAGGCGGATGCAGGCGCACCCGGAGCGGACGGCGGCGGAGATCGCGGCGGAGCTGAGGGTGACGCCGAGCGCCGTGAGGCACGCGCGGCAGCGGTACGGGCGCTTTTCGACCGGAACGGATGGGCTGTGCATCGTGTGCGACGCGCGGCCCGTGTTCGACACGTCGGCGCAGGCGAAGAAGTGGAGGCTGTGCAAGGGGTGCTATCTGGCGGAGCGGAAGAGGCGGCTCGAGGAAGAGGCGGAGAGCAACCGCATACGACAGGCCGCGCACAGACGGCAGAAGCTGGACGGAGACGCTTGAGAGGCTGGCCGAGGTAATCAGAATCAAGTCGACCAAGGTCGAGTAGCCAAAAGGCCTCGGGAAACCGGGGCCTTTTCTTTGAACGTTACCCCCTTTTTACGCTCGCGGGCAAACGCACGCGCTTGTCCACGTGCGTAAAAAGGTGGGAACGTTCGCGTTTCCATATGGCTATCTACCAGCGGAAATGTGATTTTGTGGCGGGAAAAGGGCGTGAAAAACTGACCAAGGAGGGCATCGAGGATGCCGTCCGCCTGTGCCGTGCCGGAATGACCGACAGGGACATCGCCGCGTATCTCGGGGTCGCACGCGAGACATACAGCCGCTGGATCAACCACCCCAGAACAGACAATCAGCGTCAACTGTGTCACGTTCTAAAAAAGGCCGAGGTCGAGCGCAAGGCGACGCTCGTGGGCCGCATCATGGACGCGAGCGGCGACAGCTGGCAGGCGGCGGCGTGGCTTTTGGAGCGCAAGTACCCGCAGGAGTACGCCAAGGCGCAGCGCATCATGGATACCACCGACACGGCGGTGCTCAAGGCCGCCAAGGAGCTGGTGCTGTCCGTGCCGTCCTCAATCGGCGGGGACGAGTAGCCGATGCCGCTCACGAGGATGCAGGGCGAGTACCTCGCCAACTGCACGCACCGCTACAACGTGAAGTGCGGGGCGACGGGCTCGGGCAAGAGCTACGTCGACATAGCCGTGACCATACCGCAGAGGCTTCTCGCCATGAGGGGCGAGGGGCTGGCGGTGATGATCGGGAACACCCGCTCGACGCTCGAGCGCAACATCCTCGAGCCGATGCGCTCACTCTACAGCGAAGACGTCGTCAGCCAGATCGGGCGGGACAACACGGCCCAGATATTCGGGCGCAAGGTCTACTGCCTCGGGGCGGACAAGAAGACAAGCGTATCCAAGATTCAGGGCGCCACGTTCGAGTGGGTCTACGGCGACGAGGTCGCCACGTGGAGCGAAGACGTTTTCCAGATGCTCAAGAGCCGCCTGCGCTGCGAACACAGCCACTTCGACGGCACCTGCAACCCCGACAGCCCCAACCACTGGTTCAAACGGTTCCTCGACGGCGACAGCGACATCTATAGGCAGGACTACACGATCTGGGACGGCGCGCTGGCACCGGACGTCATCGAGGCCCTCATCAAGGACTACGGCAGCGGCGTGTACTACGACCGCTACATCTTGGGCAAGTGGACGCTGGCCGAGGGCCTGGTCTACCCCGACTGGGAGGGCGCGCTGGAGAGCCGGTGTACGGGCAGCGCCGCCAAGTACGCGGTGTCTTGCGACTACGGCACGCAGAACGCCTTCGCGGCGCTTCTGTGGGCATTTGACGGCAAGGTGTGGCACGTGGTGGACGAGTACCGCTACTCGGGCCGCGACACGGGGCACCAGAAGACGGACGCCGACTACGTGGCCGACATGGCCGACTTCGTGCGCGGGCTGGGCAAGCCGCCCACGTTCATCATCGACCCGAGCGCCACGAGCTTCATCGCCGCGATGCGGCAGGCCGGGTTCAAGACCAAGAAGGGGCGCAACGACGTCGCGGACGGCATACGAGAGACGGGGGTGTGCCTGGGCAACGGCACGGTGCGCATCTCCGACGCCTGCGCGGGGCTGATAGGCGAGCTCGGCGGCTACTGCTGGGACGCCAAGGCGGACGGCGACAAGCCCGTCAAGGTCGAGGACCACAGCTGCGACGCGCTCCGTTACGGCGTGGCAACACTGCGCATGTACAAGCCTGCGAAACGGCAGGTAAACCCATTTTTTGAAGGGAGGTAGCGGCTTTGTCTAAGGGTCCTTTGGTGACCGATGGCGACCTCAAGGCGGCGGCGTCGGCGACGGCGTTCGCGGCAGATGCCATCGAGCGGCACATGTCGAGCGAGATGTACCGCAACGCCGTCACCGCGAACGAGTACTACCGCCAGCACAACGTCACGATCAACCGTTTCGTGCAGAAGATCTACTCGTGCTCCGGTGCCGAGGCCGAGGACTTCACGGCCTCGAAGCTGAGGCTGGCGAGTAACCTGTTCAAGCGCCTAAACGTCCAGCGCTGCACGTACTCGCTCGGTAAGGGCGTGAGCTTTGTGGACGTCTCGGCGGGCGGCAAGGACACGACCAAGGAGGGGCTTGGCGACCGCTTCGACGACGACGTCATGGAGATGGGGCTCAAGGCGCTCATCCACGGTGTGTCGTTCCCGTTTTGGAACCTCGACCACATCGACGTGTTCACCGCCGATGAGTTCTGCCCGGTGTGGGACGAGTACTCGGGGGCGCTATACGCCGGCGTGAGGTTCTGGCGGCTCGATTCCGACCACCCGTGGCATGCGACCCTCTACGAGCAGGACGGCTACACGGAGATGGTGTCGGGCGGCAGCGGCTTCGACTTCGAGGTGGCCGAGGCCAAGCGCGCCTACAAGGTCACGTATCGGGAGATACCGGCGGACGGGATGAAGCTGGCTGTCGATGCGGAGAACTACTCCCGCCTGCCCATCGTGGCGGTCTGGGGCAGCGACGCGCACCAGAGCACGCTCGTCGGCATGCGCGAGAGCATCGACGCCTACGACCTCATCAAGAGCGGCCTGGTGAACGACACGCGCGACTGCGCGCAGATCTACTGGCTCATCAACGGAGCCGGCGGCATGGACGACAGGGACCTCGACCTGTGGCGGGCGAAGCTCAAGCTGACGCACGTGGCCGAGGTCGACGCCGAGCAGGGGCAGTCCGTGACGCCGTACACGCAGGAGGTGCCCGTCGAGGGCCGCAAGGAGACGCTGGCGCAGATCAAGGCCGACATCTACGAGGACTTCGGCGCGCTGGACGTCCACACCATCGCGGCGGGGGCGACCAACGACCATATCGACGCGGCATACCAGCCGATGGACGAGGAGGCCGCCGAGTTTGAGCGCCACATCCGCGAGGGTATCATGGACATCCTTGCGTTGCAGGGCATCGAGGACACGCCCGTGTTCACGCGCACTCGCATCAGCAACACCAAGGAGCAGGTCGAGACCGTGTGCCTGGAGGCCGAATATCTTGACGACGAGACGATCCTGCGAAAGCTGCCGAACATCACGCCCGACGAGAGGGCGAAGATTTTGGAGCGCAAGCAGCGGGAGCAGGAGGAGCGCATGGCAGCGCTGCCGCCCGCCCTGGCGGCGAACGCGAAGGGTGCCCAGGAGGGCGACGAGGACGACGAGGATGAGGAAGGTGATGAGTGATGGCGGCATTGCAGGTGCTTGACGGCGAGCTGTGGCAGTGGGACACCGGGCGCGAGGTCGAGGTTGTCGGCTGCGAGCAGGTGCATTTCGCCAAGTCGACCACAGGGACGTGCTACACGGTCGCGGTGGCCGACAGCAAGGCGAAGATTCCCGACGAGCTGCTCCAGGCGGCTAGGCGCGTGTACGCATGGGCCTACATCACGGACGAGGCATACGGCGGACGCACGCGCATCGAGGCGCTCTGGGACGTGAAGAGGCGAGCCAAGCCCGCCGAGTACATCTACGAGCCGAGCGACCAGCGCACCATCAAGGACGCAGAGGCGGCGCGAGACGAGGCCAAGACCGCGCAGAAGGCGG
>UQNH01000081.1:0-8318 GCA_900542365.1 uncultured Collinsella sp.
AAAGGGCGGAGGCGGGGCATGCCCCGCCTCTTACACCACATCTCTGTGCGCTACCCATGTCGGATTTGAGAAAAACAAAACCGCAGGTAGACGGCTCGCGAATTTAACAAAAATCGGTGCATGGTCGAGCATCCCGGGCTAAACGTAGTAAATGGACATAGTTTTGATATGTCACCCATACAGTCACAGCAAAAATGAGCCCAAAAGATGAAAAAACGCCCGCCGGCGGTGGTGCCGGCGGGCGCTGGTGTGCGATATGTCGCGTTGTGGGCTTAGTGCCTCATAAAGTGGTATTCGATCACATTGCTGTAGGGATGGCCCGGGCCCACAATGCCCTGCGGGAACAGAGGCTGGTGCGGCGTGTCGGGGTACATCTCGGCCTCGAGGGCAAAGCCGGCGCCCCAGCCATAGTTGGCATCGTCCTTGGCGTGCTCGTCGCCCAGCCAGTTGCCGGTGTAGAGCTGCACGCCCGGGGCAGTGGTGTAGTAGTCCATCTCACGACCGGTCCACATCTCCTCGACGTGCATCGCGCGGCGCAGGTTGCGGCCGTACTGATAACCATCGATGCACAGGCAGTGATCGTAGCCACGGGCTTGCTTAATCTGCGGGTCGTCGGCTTCCATGCCGGGAGCGACGGGGCGCAGCTCACGGAAGTCAAACGGCGTGCCCTCGACCGGAGCGATCTCGCCGGTGGGGATGTTCTGGTCGTTGATGGGCAGGTAGTGGGCAGCGTTGGCAACAAAGAAGTGCTCACAGTCCATGCCGGCGTTATGGCCGGCAAGGTTAAAGTACGTGTGGTTGGTCATGGACACGTACGTGGCGCGGTCGCTCTCGCAGCCATAATCGATGCGGAAGACGCCGGTGCGCGTAACGGTAAACACGGCCGTAAAGGTTCGGTTGCCGGGCAGGCCCAGCTCGCCATCCTTAAGCGAGGTGGTCATGCGCACGGCGTTATGGACCTCGTCGAGCTCAACATCCCACACACGTTTGTGCAGGCCGTGCTCAAGGTCGCTGTGCAGGTTGTTGGCGCCCTCGTTGGCGGGCATATGCCAGTCCGTGCCGTCGATGGCGATCGTGGCGCCAGCGGTGCGGTTTGCCACAGGGCCGATGGTCGCGCCAAAGCAGGCGGGGTTGTCAAAGTAATCCTCGAGCTTATCGAAGCCCAGCACCACATCGCGCACGTTGCCGGGAATGTCGGGCACATCGATACCAAGCACCGTGGCGCCATAGTCCATAATGCGAACGCAGATCTCGGGCCCGTCGAGGGTGTAACGATGAACGGGGGTACCGCACGGCGCGGTGCCGAAAAGCTCGGAAGTGATCATTTGGTTCCTAACATCGAGGTATTTCCGACAAACTGTAGCGCGAACAGGCGAGATTATCACTACACCCCACTAAAGCTGGGGGTATTTTTCTCAAAAAAGTGATGATTGGAGCTGTGCGGGCGTTCATTTTTGACGCGTACGAGTCTGATACAATTTGTTCGTTACTGTTTGAATGATATGCGCGCAAAGAACGGCGAGGATTCATCGTGATTAAGGCAGAGCGACAGGATAAGGTTCGTCAGCTGCTCGAGGAGCAGGGCACGGTCTCGGTCAAAGAGATTTCGGATGCGTTGGGCGTTTCGGACATGACGATTCGCCGCGACCTCGAAGAACTTGCGAGCCTAGGCGAGATCGAGCGCGTGCACGGCGGAGCCCGCAGTGCACAGGGCCGTCCGCACGCTATGTTGCGCCATGAGTATTCGCACAGCGAAAAGCGCACTAAGCATGCCGAGGAAAAGCTGCAGATTGCGCGCCGTGCTGTGGAGCTTATCGAGGAGGGCTCGACCATCTTTTTGGGCACGGGCACCACGGTTGAGCAGATGGCCTCGATGCTGCCGACGTTTCGCCTGCGCATTGTGACCAATTCGCTTTCGGTGTTTAACCTGCTCGAGGCGCGCGAAGACTGCGAGCTGTGCCTCGTGGGCGGTATGTACCGTCGCCGCACCGCCGCTTTTGTGGGACCAACGGCCGAGGATACCCTGCGCGCGCTGGGCATCGATGCGGCGTTTATCGGCGCCAACGGCATCTTGGACGGTGACGTGTCTACGTCCAACATGGACGAGGGCCGTATCCAGCAGCTCGCTTTTAGCAAGGCAGACTCGCGCTATCTGATCGCCGACTCCAGCAAGATCGGCAAACGCGACTTCTACACCTTCTGCCGCCTGGACAGCTTGGACGCCGTGGTGTGCGAGCCGGATATTGCCGACGGGGACCGCGCTGCCATCGAGGAACACACGCAGGTCATCTGCTAACTAGCGCTGCAGGCGATACTTCTGCCCTCTGCCGGCGCCTTCAACTGTGGCCAGGCCTGCCTCAACGAGTTTTTTGAGGATGCGAAGTAGCTTTGAGCGGCTAAAGGTTACTTTGGCCGCAAGCTCACTTGTCGATTGGGGGCGCACTCCACTCAGCAGCTCGAATACGGTAAGTTCGTCGCCTTCGAGCCCCGGGTTATCCATGAGTAGAGGAAGTGTGACCACAATGGCGTTGTCCGAAACTTGAAAACGAGGCTTTTTGATGCTGTCTTTATAAGTGTCTCGAATTCGCATGATACCTGTGCCGAACGCCTCGATAAGGCCCAGACGTAAAAAGACTTCGGCAAGAATGCGGTTACGCCTAACGGACAGCATATCGGACAGGTACTCATCGACAGTCATACTTGCCGGCAATCCGCCGGGTGAGGCGACTTCCACGCGGTCGTCGAACATCGAGATGCGGATGTGCGCTGGTACATCCCAGGTCCTATGAACGATCGCGTTGGTTATTGCCTCACGGAACGCCTCAAGTGGAATGAGCTCCTTGCGGATTCGCTCCATTCCCTTAATCTCTTCGTAACAGTACTGAGTTTCGAATAGCTCAAGAGCGCCGTCAATTTCAGCTAAAACCGATGCATGCTCAAGGGTCTTGCGCTGCTTAATGAGGTTGATAGTGTCACCAAATACTGCAATGTCGATGCCTGGGAAGCCGTTCTCGTCCGCGAGCAGCTCCGCTGCGTTATTGTAGGCCCCGGTATCATCGAGCAGGCCGAGGGTTTTGAGAATGTCGGTTGTGAACGACTGAAGCGATAACTTTGCAGTTAGACGATTCTCTAAAACGGTGAAAGATAAATCTTGTTTGTTTGCCGGGAGCTGTTCAAAGGGGAGGTTCTGACCCTCGAGCACAAGGCGCGAAAGTCCTAGGGCATCAACTGGTATGGTTGCTGTGTCATTGCGCTTGTACGCCTTCGAGCGGTATAGATAAGGCTTCGATCTGCCGGGAAGGACCGTAAGCTCTACGGTTGCATCGGGCTCGTTGATTTTTAGGGAGTAATCGGGCTGGGGAATAATCGAATCGTTAATCTTGTTTTCGATATCCAGGCAGGTCTGCTTGGGGTCATTGAGGCCTACGCTTTTTCCGTCGTCGTTAATCCCAAATAGAACGCGTCCTCCTGTGCTGTTTGCATAAGCAGAAACGGTTTTAAGGAACGAATTGGTGACGCTTTCCTTGAACTCAAGATCTTTCGTCTCTTGCATTATATCTCTCCGTTTCGCTTTCACTTGACACGAATAATGACATGTAAAATTTTACACGTCACTTTACACGTCAAAATTGTGACATGAAAAAATACGAGTCATTATTCGTGTCAACGTGACGTGATGTGACGCATAAATTGGGATTCGTGGGCGCTCGGAAGATTGACGGAGTTCGTGGATCTGCAACTTGGTTGGGTTAGCGTACGAAGACTTTCAGCGGGGCCGAACATACTTTCGGTATCATATTGGGTTTAAATGATACCGAAAGTATGTTCGTGATATCGAAAAAAATAGAAGAGAGGCGCGCTTCACAGTTGCTTGGAAAGCGCGGATTTGACTATCTAATTGCCTCAATCCGTAACAGCTTGGATCAAAAAACTCGGCTAGATGTTACAGATCGAGACAAGCGGCCTGCTTGGGCCCACCAAAAACAAAAAAGGCCGCATGCGAACCGTGGAGGGATTCGCATGCGGCCGACAGGGGATATGCGGCTGAAACTAGGCCATGAGCAGGCCGGTCTCCGCGACGTTCTTGTACCAGTACGCGCTCGCCTTGAGGATCCACGCGAGATGCCGACGCATGTAGTCGATGCGAGGGGCATCGTCGATAAGGCCGTCCTCAAAGTCGTCCTTATAGCCCATGCCGTTCTTCTGCCTCTCGAATAGGTGCGCGTGCAGACATAGGTTTCCCTTCGCGAAGAGTTACAGCTGTTTCACGGTGCGGCGTAATATCTGTTGTAAAGGTCGGTAATTTTGTGTATTTAGACCATTACAATGGTCGGTATTTCTGTAATATTAAACATATATAAAGGTCGGTATTTTTGTAAACTCGCACGTAAATTATGCTGAGGTGAGATTATGTTTAAACGAAAGGCATATGATCGTCTGAAGGAGTGGAAAGAACGCTCGCAAGGGCGCACTGCGGTGCTTATTGAGGGCGCAAGACGCGTCGGCAAAACGACACTCGTCAAGTGCTTCGCGCAAAATGAATACACGGATTATCTGTACATTGACTTTTCGGCCGCCAGCAAAGCCACACTCGATATATTTCTAGACCATCGTGAAGATGTCGATCTTTTTTTACGCATGCTTCAGCTGCAGTATGGTAAGGCCCTCGAACCGAGAGAGTCGCTGGTCATTTTTGATGAAGTGCAGCGGTTTCCCATCGCGCGCGAATACATAAAGCATCTTGTAGAAGACGGCAGATTTGATTACATCGAGACAGGCTCTCTTGTCTCCATCAAAAAGAATGTCGATAGCATTGTCATACCGTCAGAGGAAGAAAGAATCCCTCTCGAGCCCCTCGATTTTGAGGAGTATCTTTGGGCGACCGGAAAAAATCTTTATGCGGAAGAGATCCGTAAAGCGAGCGAATCTCGGAACGCGCTTCCGGACGGTGTTCATGCGACGTGTATGAGATTGTTTGATGAGTATATGCTTGTCGGTGGCATGCCTCAGTCGGTCGACTCCTTTGTGGCAGAGAATGATTTTAGAGGATGCGACAGGGTTAAACGGCAGATTATCGCACTGTACAGGGAGGACATTGCCAAGTTTGGAGGTTCGGACGCTAGACGTGCGCGGGCGGTTTATGACGATATTCCGGGTCAATTATCTGCGGCAAATAAACGGTTCAAATTTGACAGCTTGGAGAAGGGGTCCCGTTTTGAGACATATGAGTCGGCGTTAATCTGGCTTGAGGATGCGCGACTGATTAACCGTTGCTATTTATGCAGTGATTCGAGCGTGGGTTACCGCCTGCACGAGGACGCGTCTTCGCTTAAATGCTATATGGCGGACACGGGATTGCTCGTGAGCTTGGCGTTTGATGATGGTCCGGACCTTATGGATGTTCATAGAGACATTCAATTTGGAAGAATTTCAATTAATAAAGGAATGCTAATCGAGAACATCGTGGCGCAGCAGCTTAAGAGTCTGGGGCATTCGCTTTTTTATTACAGCTGGCAGGAGCCTTCCAAAACAGAGGGGAGTCGGCCCAGAACGCGTGAAATTGATTTTCTTGTTTCGCGCGGCTTTGAAGACGCGGCTGGAAAACCGCGGGTCACTCCTGTTGAAGTTAAATCTTCCAAATCGTATTCAACAATCTCGCTTGACGATTTCGGCAGACGATTCGAACGACGAGTCGGAGAAGAGATAGTTCTTCACCCAAAACAGCTCAGGGCTGAAGGGCATAGGATATATCTACCTCTGTATATGACGATCTTTATCTGATCGACGGCATGCGGTCCTGTGGCTCATTGAACCGCAGGACCGTGTATCGTTGGGAGTTTATTGTGATAATGCGCGCAAGCTAAGCCGGGGATCGAGTTTTCGGGATATGTCGGTGAAGTTCCGTCACCGCGGACTGGGTGTTCGTGCGCCCGACGAGGTCGTTGCGTGCCTAGAAGCCCCGAGCTCCAGAAGCCGTACGCTTGTTTCGGGCGTGCTGGTCGAATGCTCCAGCGTGAAAGACCTACGGGTGTAGCTTGCTCGGCCTGTTTGTCTCGATCTGTAACAGCTAGGACTGAAAAACTCGGCTACGTGTTACAGGTTGAGATTTTTCGGCTAGGTCTAATCTATTCATCTCGATCTGTAACAGGTGGGGGCGAAATAACCGGCTAACTGTTATAGATTGAGATTGAGAGGATTGGCCGGTACGTTTGTCTCAATCTGTAACAGGTAGACGCCCAAAACCGGGTTTAGTGTTACAGATCGAGACAATTCGGCCCGGCCCACCCCGTTCATCTCGATCTGTAACAGTTAGGACTGGAAAGCTCGGCTAGATGTTACAGATCGAGACAAACGGCTCCTGACCAGCCCAAAAACAAAAAGGCCGGGGGCGGCGCGCCGTGTGACGTGCCGCCCCCGGCTGAGAAATGGGGGCAGGTTGTGTGAGCGGGGCATCTCGCTAGTCGCAAGTCGCTAGTCCAGACGACGGGCCTGCGCCACGTGCTTGTACCAGTAGGCGCTTGCCTTGGGCGTGCGCTTTTGGGTCTCAAAGTCTACGTAGAAGAAGCCGTAACGCTTGTTGTAACCATTGGTCCAGGAGAACTGATCCTGCAGGCTCCACAGGAAGTAGCCGCCCACGTTGACGCCTACCTCCATGGCCTTGAGCAGCCAACGCAAGTGCTGCTCGATGTAGTCGATGCGCGGCTGGTCGTCCACAAAACCGTCCTTGTAGGGGTCCTTGTAGCCCATGCCGTTCTCGGTGATGAAGATCTGCTTGTAGTTGGGGTAGCGCTGCTTAATGTAGACGAGCAGATCGAACAGGCCCTCGGGATAGATGATCCAGTCCCAGTCGGTGGTGGGGATGCCGGGCTTGTTCACATGCTCGCCAATACCCTTAACGCGCCAGCGGCCGGTGCCCTTCTCGCCCGTACCGTTGTGGTGCAGGTCGTTCTCGCCATCGTAAGCCTTGAGGAAGCGGCACTGGTAGTTGTTAACGCCCAGGTAGTCGTTGTAGAACGCTGCCTCGCGCATAATCTCGAGGTCCTCGTCCAGGATCTCGATGGTGCCGCCCGAGACGGCAGCCAGGCGGTTGGCGCACTCGAGGGTGTCGGGGGCATAGTCGCCGCGGAAGGTGGCGTCGAGCAGGAACTGGTTTTGCAGCACGTGCTCGTTGTTGGCGGCCTTGATGTCGGCCGGGTCGTTCTCGTTGAGCGGGTACTTAAACTCCAGCGACTGAATGACGCCGATCTTGCCCTTAAAGCCGCCGTTGTGGAAGGCCAGCACAGCCTTGGCGTGGGCGAGCATCATGTTGTGCTCGCACTGGAAGGCCTCGGCCAGGTGCGCCTTGACGCCACCGGGGAAGGTACCCTCGATGTAGGTGTTGGAGGCGTCCGCCCAGATCTCGTTAAAAGTGAACCAGTAGGTTACCTGGTCGGCGTACTCCTTAAAGCAGAAGGTGGCAAAGTCCACAAAGGCGTCGATGGTCTCGCGGTTGAGGAAGTCGCCCTTCTCAAAGAGGGGAAGCGGCGTGTCAAAGTGATGCAGCGTGACAAACGGCTCAACGTGGTGCTTGTGGCACTCGGCAAAGAGGTCGTGGTAGAACTGCACGCCCTCGGGGTTGATCTCGCCGCTGCCATTGGGGAAGATGCGGCTCCAGGCAATGGAGAGGCGAATGCCGTTGATGCCAAACTCCTCGCACAGCTCCAGATCGACGGGGTACTGGTTGTAGAAGTCGGAGGCGGGGTCGGGGGAGAAACGGCCCTGCGCCTCCAGGAAGTCGTCCCAGGCGACCTTGCCCTTACCGTGAGTGCGGGTCTCGCCCTCTACCTGGTAGGCAGCAGTGGCGCCGCCAAAGACAAAGTCCTCGGGAAACTGCGCGGGCGGGTTGGTGACGCTAGCAGGGTTAACGGACATGATGATCCAATCGTCTAAATCGAAGGGCCAGCCGGTCTTGGATGGTCGGCTGGCCCTAGGCGTTACTTACTTCGAAAGCTGCTCGGAGACGAAGGCGAGAGACTTGTCGCCGTTCTGGGAGAGCTCGATGTACTGCTTACCACGGCAGGCGACGCACTTGTTGCCCACACGCTCGCAGTCCTTCTGCAGGTCGGCCAGGTAGCTGGCAGCCTGCGGAGCCAGGACGACCAGGTCAAAGTCGGGAAGCATGTCCACGTGGTTGCCATAGGCATCGGCAGCGGTCTCAAGATCGATGCCGCGCTCCTTGGCGGCCTTGGCCAGCGCGTTGGCGAGCAGGCCCGAGGTGCCGCCGCCCTGGCAGAGCACGAGTACGCGCTTGCCGTTGAGGTCGCTGGTGGCCGTAGCCA